>JBEIGJ010000019.1:0-21659 GCA_040381935.1 Acidimicrobiaceae bacterium
GGCGGTGCCGGAAAGGTAGGACAACTCTTCGACCGAGTGATCGACAGCGTTACCACTCGAGCCCTGTGAAACCTCGGAATCCACCGAGGCTTCACCGCTTTCGGACGTCTCTGCCAGACAATGGACAGGCCACTGTGGAATTCGCACTCGTACTCCCGATGGTCATCGCTTCACTTCTCTTGATGGTGCAGGTCTTGTTGGTCGTACTCAGCCAGTTATCACTGCAACACGAGGCCCGAATCGCGGTTCGTGCCGCCGCCATCGCCACCGATCCAACGTCAGCGGCTCGCGCCGCAGTGAGGAACAATGATCCTCAATCGCCCTCGTCCATCATCGTCGAAACTACAGAGGGAGTCGTCACCGTCTTTCTCACTCGTCAGGTACCCATTGCGGTGCCGATTCTTGGCCGACTGTGGCCCGACATCGAAATATCGGTGGATCTCACCATGGCCCTCGAACCGCCACTTCAGCCGGTGGCGCTAAGTTGACCGCGTGTCTTTATCGCTACAACACGAGATTTTCGGAAAGATCGATGTCCTGGTCTTGTCCGGCGAAGTCGATCTTTCGACTTTGCCGCGACTCACCGATGCTTTGAACAAATCCGTGCTCCAAGATGCACCAGTGGTGGCACTCGATCTCGAGATGGTCACCGTGCTCGACGATGCCGCTCTCGGAATCATTCTGGGTGTTGCTAGCCGCTTACGGCAGATGAATCGGCGATTGATCCTGGTCTGTGGCAATGAGCGCATCGTGCGCTATCTCGAAATGACGGGAGTGACTTCTTTGGTGAGCGTGTATCAAGCGCTGAGTTCGTTCACGTTCGATTCGGCGGAATGACCTTGCACATCACGCCGACGACCACGGTTTGGATTCTTGGCGATCAGATCAATCGCTCGGTTGCGGCACTGGTCGATGCCCAGCCGGCATCCCACCGAATTCTCATGGTCGAAAGCATCAAACTTCTACGATCCCGGCAATGGCATATTCAACGGGCCCATTTGGTGATCACTTCCATGCGCCGCTTTGCCGCTGAACTCCGAGCCGAGGGATTCGAAGTCGACTATCAAAAGGCAGATTCCCTGCCCGCAGGATTACAGCAGCACCGTGACACCTTCCGCCCCACCGAAGTCGTCATTACCGAACCCTCGAGTTCATCGGGTCGGCAAATGGTCGAGCAACTCGGGTGCAAAGTGGTGGAAAGCACGCAATTTCTCTGTCACTACCGTGAATTCGCCACTTGGCGCGAACAATGGCTCCAAGGCCGCAAAACACTGAAAATGGAGGACTTCTATCGTTGGCAGCGACGTCGTTTGAACTACCTCATGGACTCTCACGGAGAGCCCGAGACCGGAGTGTGGAACTACGACAATGACAACCGTCAGCCCCCACCCAAGGATTCCGCCGCCCGTTGGGCCGATCCAATCCTCGACCCACTCGACGATCTCGACCACGAAGTGATCGCCGAACTTCGACCGCTGTGCACCGGTCAAACTCCTATCGGCCTCTGGGCCACCAGTCGACACGGGGCATTGACACGACTACACCATTTCATCGAGCACGTACTGCCCGACTTCGGTCCACACGAAGATGCCATGACCACCAAGAGTTGGCATCTGGCTCATTCGTTGTTGTCGCCATATCTCAACATCGGACTTCTTCATCCACGAGAAGTCTGCGATGCCGTGCAGTTGGCCTACAACCAAGGCCGGGTACCGATTGCCTCTGCTGAAGGATTTATTCGCCAAATCATTGGCTGGCGCGAGTATGTCTGGGGTCTTTACTGGTTGAAAATGCCCGAGTACGCAACTCTCAACGCTCTCGACGCCCAGCGTGATCTCCCACCCGTGTTCACCGGCCAGGCTTCCACCAAGATGCACTGCGTTGCATCGGCTCTCGCTGATATCGACACCCGGGCTTACGCCCATCACATCCAACGACTGATGATCATCGGAAATTTATGTTTGATCGCCGGTGTTCAACCGCAGCAATTGACATCATGGATGTGGGCCAACTTCATCGATGGAGCCGAGTGGGTGATGGTGCCCAACGTCATCGGTATGTCGCAATTCGCTGATGGTGGTCAAATGGCTACCAAGCCCTATGCATCAGGTGGGGCGTACATCGACAAGATGAGCGACTACTGCAAGGACTGTGCATTCGATCGCAAAAAGCGCGTTGGTGACGACGCTTGTCCCTTCACCACTTTGTATTGGGATTTCATGGCCCGACATGAAGAGCGATTCGGTCGCAATGCCCGTGTCGCCCAACAAGTACGCGCTGCTTTCAAGTTGTCAGATCTCGACGAAGTAAGACTGCGTGCCGCTCACGTTCTGGAGCAACTCTCAGCCGGCGAACTCTGATCGCATCACGTGGGGTTCTTCTTACGACGAAATCCCCGACGATCCTCAACCTTCAATCGAGCACGCTGCTCCTCTTCGAGCGAGGCCTCTTCGGCAACCAAACGCTTCATACTGTCGAGACGACGACTATCGAGTTGCCCCGATGAAATAGCGTCTTGAACCGCACAATCCGGTTCGCCTTCATGTTTGCAATCACGAAAGCGACAGGACTCCGAGAGAGCGAAAACATCGGCGAAGGCTCGTTCAATGCCGGTACCGCTGGACCACAAGCTCACGGCTCGAACTCCGGGCGTGTCGATCAGCCATCCCGCCTCACCCACTGGATCCGAAGGCAAAGGCACCAGCTGGACTGCTGTTGTCGTGTGACGACCACGCTGGTCTCCCAGTCGGACCGCCGCGGTTGGTTGCACCTCCCCGCCGACCAGAGCATTGACAATGGTGCTCTTTCCCACGCCACTCGCCCCGAGAAGGGCCACAGTTCGATAACCCTGGCTGTACTGATGGAGATGCTCTAGTCCATCTCGACGCACACCACTGACCACGTGAACCGGCACCCCGGGGGCCACCGCTTCCAGGACTTTCACCCGCCGATCGACTTCGTCTGGATCATCCATGAGATCAAGTTTGGTGAGAATCAATACCGGACGGGCGCCACTGTCGAAAGCGAGAACTAGTTCCCGCTCCAAGCGCCGTTGATTGGGTGGTGAAACCAATGCGTGTAACAAAAAGACCACGTCGATATTGGCCGCAATGGTGTGCGACTCGGCCCGCTGACCTTCGAAACTGGCGCGCCGGACGAACGCGCTGCGTCGCGGTAGAACACAATCAACCCGTTCAAGATCAGTTGAGGGGACAATCCAATCCCCGACAGCCACCTCGGCTCCGATATTGCGCAAACGGAGTGAATCATCATTGTGAACAAGTGGTCCGTACCACACTGTGCTCCAGCCACGATCGAGACGCGATATCCGTCCCGGACCACGATGAGCGTCAATATCCCACCCTCGTTCGACACAGACGTCAGCCCAGACGGAATCCCAACGTTCATCCCACCCAAGAGCCCGCCGCGCCTCGTTCACCTGCACGACCGTAGTTCTGTCATCACTACCGCTTGACTCGGAGTTCTTCCACAAAGAGTGCCTCGGCAACAAAAATATTTTGAACGTGTTCCACAGCCAAGATCATTACCTGTGGCCCACGTCGCCGGTCTTGTTCGTTTCCGGCACACAACATCGTGAATGTTCCCTCTCACCTGCGACGATGAAGTCATCAGCTTCCGAATTTCCCACTGCCAATTCCAACTTTGCTTCTGTACGGTCACAATCGTGATCAATCACTATCCACAGGCCTTCTCCGGACTCCTTGCTTGACAACGCTACCTTCCATGCCGTAGCGCTATATATATATGTCAAAACCCCTCGTCATCGTTGAGTCACCTGCCAAGGCGAAAACCATCGCCTCATTTCTTGGTTCCGGCTATGAAGTACACGCTTCAGTCGGCCACATCGCCGACCTGCCCTCGAAGGGTTTGGCGGTCGACGTCGATAACCACTTCAAGCCCACCTATGAACTGACCGATCGGGGGGCCAAGATCATCAAGGACCTTCGGCGCCTGGTCAAAACCGCCAGCGCGGTCTATCTGGCAACCGACGAAGACCGCGAAGGTGAAGCAATCAGCTGGCATCTCATCGAAAATCTCAAATCTGCCGTCAAACCCGGTACCCCAGTGCATCGGGTGGTGTTCCACGAGATCACGAAGGCCGCCATCGATCATGCCTTTGCCAGTCCCCGTGATCTCGACTACGGGTTGGTGGATGCCGCCGAAACTCGGCGCATTCTCGATCGACTTTTCGGCTATGAGGTTTCCCCGGTGTTGTGGCGAAAAGTGAACCGCGGTCTCTCTGCGGGTCGAGTGCAGAGCCCGACCGTGCGCCTCATCGTCGAACGGGAGCGGGAGCGCATTGCCTTCAAGTCGGCCGGCTATTGGGGACTCGATCTCATTTCGGATACTCAACCGTCGTTCAAAGCGAACCTGCTCGAAATCAACGCTCAGCGAGTAGCCACTGGCAAAGATTTCGATAGCGATGGTCGAACCAAGTCCGATGTGCTGGTGCTCGAAGAAGCCGCAGTCATGTCGCTCGTCGAACGACTGGTGAACTTGCCGATCACGGTCACCTCGGTCGAGGACAAGCCCTATCGGTCTTCACCCAAGGCCCCTTTCATGACCAGCACGCTGCAACAAGAAGCTGGGCGCAAACTCCGATTGTCGGCACAACAAACCATGCGTACCGCCCAGGGGCTGTACGAGCGGGGATTCATCACTTATATGCGAACCGACTCGGTCACCCTGGCCGATGAAGCCGTGGACGCCATACGGTCCGAAATCCGCAAGGAATTCGGCTCCGAGTACCTGCCCGATGCACCCCGTCTCTACACCAAGAAGGTCAAAAATGCCCAAGAGGCCCACGAGGCCATCCGCCCGACTCTGCCCCTACGGTCCCCTGAAGCAGTAGCCGGCCAACTCAATGGTCCTGATCTAGCCCTCTATCGGTTGATTTGGCAACGCACTCTGGCCTCCCAAATGCCTGACGCTCGAGGGGTGACAGTCTCTATTCGCCTCAGCGCCACCACGGCTGTTGCCGCCAAAGAACCCAGCCAGGAGTGCACCTTTGCCGCCAGTGGTACCACCATCACCTTTCCGGGCCACCGCCGGGTGTACGAGGAGTCGCGCGACGATGATGGAGAGGCTGGAGAATCCGAGGCACTACTTCCGGTCCTGGAAGTCGGCTCGCGAGTTGGCGTACAGAGTTTCGATCCTTCGGGGCACGAAACGTCTCCACCCGCTCGCTACACCGAGGCATCGATTGTCAAAAAATTGGAGGAACTCGGTATAGGTCGACCGTCGACGTGGGCCTCGATCATCCAAACCGTTCAAGATCGCGGGTACGTCTGGAAAAAGGGTCAGGCCTTGGTTCCCACTTGGACCGCATTCGCAGTGGTCAATCTGTTGGAGCAGCACTTCTCGCGCCTCGTCGATTACCAGTTCACCGCTGGCGTCGAAGAGGACTTGGACGAAATCTCCCAAAAACTCTTAGCCAAGGACAAATGGCTGCGCATTTTCTACTTCGGACTCGATGAAACCGACAAGGCGACCGGAGCCCAAGAGTTGGGACTGAAGCGATTGATCGAGCAGAACATCACCGATATCGATGCTGCACAGATCAACTCCTTTGTCTTGGGTGCCGATCCGACGACTGGTGAAGTGGTCTCGGTCAAGCCCGGCAAGTACGGCCCGTACGTAAAGCGCGGCGACGAGAATGCAGCCGTTCCAGATTCGCTGACTCCCGATGAACTCACCTTGGATGAAGCATTGCGCCTACTCGCCCTGCCCAAGAGCGATGAACCCATTGGCGAACTCGATGCCTTACCGGTTTTTTTGAAAAGCGGTCGCTTCGGACCTTATGTGCAGTGGGGAACTCTTGAAGTTCCACCTCCCAATATGGAAAAACCGAAGATGGTCAGTCTCTTCAAGACCATGGTTCTCGAGCGAATGACCATGCACGATGCCGAGCAACTTCTGACTCTGCCGCGCACCGTGGGAATCGATCCAACAGATGGTCTGGCGATCATTGCCCAAAACGGCAAGTTCGGTCCCTATCTGCAAAAGGGAACTGACTACCGCACCCTGGAGAATGAAGAACAACTGTTCACCATCACCTTGGAACAAGCATTGGCGATCTATGCAATGCCTAAAGTGTTCCGCCGCCGTGGAGGTTCATCACCCAATAGCGGTCCCTTACGCGAGTTCGGGACTGACCCAGTGAGTAGTCGACCCGTTGTTGCAAAGGATGGCAAGTTTGGTACCTACGTGACCGATGGTGAAGTCAACGCCTCACTCGGACGCGGTGACCGCGTCGAGGACATGCTTCCCGAACGAGCATTCGAACTCCTTGCTCTTCGCCGTGAAACCATGGCCGAAAAGGGCACAGGACCCAAGACCAAACGCGGCGCAGGACCAGCAAAGAAAGCCGCAGCGAAAAAACCAGCCAAGAAGCCCGTGAAGAAACCAGCGGGAAAGATCACTGTCGCCAAAAAAGCGACAGCCAAGAAATCAGCCGTCAAGAAAGTAGCGGCCAAGAAAAAGGCCGCTCCGACAAAGCAGGCTCCCCAAGACCCCGGGTCTACCGGAGAGACACCGACATCGTGATTTCCATCAGCTCGATTCGATCTCTCCTGCGATGTGAACCATGACCTCTGGCTTGTACATAGCCTTCGAAGGCATCGAGGGTTGCGGAAAGACCACTCAGACCCAGGCCCTGGTGGAGTCACTACGTGCTACTCACCCTCATATCGTGCTCACTCGAGAGACCGGAGGCACGGTCATAGGTCAACAGATTCGTGACGTCCTCCATGACGTCGCACATACCAATCTGGATCCGATCGCCGAGGCACTCTTGATTGCCGGCGATCGAGCACAACACCGAGCGGAAATCTTGGATCCCGCTTTTCGAGTCGGTCACCATGTCGTCAGCGATCGGAGTGTGTATTCAACTCTGGCCTATCAAGGGTATGGTCGCCACCTCCCCCTCGACATGGTGTATCAAGTCAACAACTGGGCACTCGCCGGTCGCTGGCCGGATTTGGTCGTTCTATTGGAGGTGGACCACGGTCCAGCCATGGAAAGGTTGAAATCTCGCGCCCTCGACCGTTTCGAGAGTGAAGATCACGTCTTTTTCCAACGAGTGATCGATGGATTCCGCACCATGGCACAAAGCGACCCCGATCACTGGCTCGTGGTCGATGGTCAAGGCGATCCCGACAATATCGCCAGCCTCATTCGCCAGGGTGTCGCCGACCGTCTCGGGCTGTAAACATGTCGTGCTATGGCTGATCGCGCATCCAAGCCGTCCGTCTATGACTCGGTCATCGGACAAGAACACGCAATTGCAAAACTGCGCGCCCTCGCCACATCGCCAGCCCACGCTTATCTCTTGGTCGGACCACCTGGATGTGGCAAAGACATCGCCGCTCGAGCCTTCATTGCCAGTCGTCTCCAAGGATCTGAGGACTCCACTCAGCGCACTGCCGACTTGGTGATGCGCGGGATTCACGTCGATGTTCACGAACTCGAACGTGAAGGTGCATCCATCAGCATCGATCAGGCCCGTGATGAGCTGATCAAACTTGCCCAGCAGTCAGCAGTGGAGGGAGATTTCCGGACGATCATCGTTCATGACATCCACCTCTTAGCCAATGAGGCACGAGGTGCGATTTTAAAAACGGTCGAGGAACCTGGTGACCGCAACATGATTGTTCTGCTTGGCGATGATGTACCAGACTCCATGATCACGATCGCCTCTCGTTGTGTACGTATAGATTTCTCTCCTATTGCCGACGAGGTGATCTGGTCGCAATTGATCGCCGAAGGAATTGATTCCGATCAAGCCCAACGTATTGCCTATGTTGCAGCTGGAAACTTGGCCCGAGCCCGTGTTTTGGTGCGTGATTCATCACTCGCCGAGCGAACTCAACTCTTTTCACGCGTGCCCCATGAATTGGACGGCACTGCGTCTCGTTCTTTGCACCTAGCCGAGGGTCTTCTCACTGCGATCGAGGAATCTCTCAGTGCCTACAAAGAACAACAAGCCTTGGAGATGGCTGAACTCGAGGAACGAGCTCGATTCCTCGGTGAGCGTGGCTCGGGTCGTAAGAAGGTAGAGGATCGCCATAAACGCGAACTCCGTCGTCATCGCACTGACGAAATACGATCAGGACTACGCATCATGACCTTGGTGTACGCCGATGCGCTGAAAGAAGCCACCCAATCCACGGCCCACCATCTCACCGACTCTTATGTACGGGCGGTCAAGACTTTACGGGATGCCAGTACGGCCCTCAGCCTCAACGTCAATGAACGATTGTTACTCGAAAACCTGCTGATGGGCCTGCCCACCGTGGTGAATGAGCCCACGGCAACGTCCAATAACAGATGACCGAAAAACTCCGGTAATGTCCGCCATGGCGAGGGGTACGTCGTAATCGGCTGGGGGTAGCCATGAGACAGTTGGCAGGACTCGATGCAAGTTTCCTCTATTTGGAAACGCCGACCACCTTTGGCCATGTCAATGGTTTGGCGGTCTACGAACGTCCACATGCCGATTTTGATCCCTTTGTTGCCGTCCGTAACAGATTCGATGCGATGATCGGACGCGTCGAACCGCTGCGACGTCGACTGGTAGAAGTTCCTTTCAGCCTGGATCATCCTTACTGGATCGATGATCCCGATTTCGATTTGGATTTTCATGTTCGCCATCTCGGTCTTGCACCTCCAGGTTCTGATGACCAGCTAGCTGATCAAGTCGCCCGCATCGTCAGCCGTCCCATGGATCGTTCACGACCGTTGTGGGAGGTCTACGTCATCGAAGGCTTAAGTGACGGACGCTGGGCCATGCTCACCAAACTGCATCACGCCACCATTGACGGGGCCGCAGGAATGCTTCTGCTCAACATGTTGACCGAATCGGAACCTGATGCCGTGCAGGAGTTGGAACCAGTGAACTGGGAACCAGAACCGATGCCATCAGCAATGGAACTACTGCAGCGCACTGTGGGGTCTCTCGTCGCCAACCCGGTGAAAGCCATGCGTCTGCAGTTGCGCTTGGGCCAGAACCTCGCCGACATGGTGGGGGCTACCGGTGTGGGGGAAGCGGCATCCAGGGCCCGCGATTCAGTGCGGCGTTTGATCGGAGCCGATGTTCGCACTCCAGAAAACGAACGGCGCGTCCGTCTACCACTTTCACCAGCTCCGCCGACGCCGTGGAATCGCACCATCACTGCCCATCGACGTTTCGCCATGCGCTCGACTTGGATCGAAAACATTCGTCTCATCAAAAATGCCACCGGTGGCACAGTCAATGACGTGGTGATGGCGGTGTGCTCGGGAGCACTGCGCCGGTATCTACTCACTCATGATGCCTTACCAGATCGCGCGCTACGGGCCATGGTTCCGGTCTCGATTCGCACCGGCGATGAAGACGATCCGTGGAGCACTCGCGTCTCAGCCATCGTGGCTGAATTACCGACATTGTGTGATGACCCGCGCGAACGGATCCATCTCTGTCAAGAAGCCATGGCTGATGCCAAACGCCAATTCGATTTGATACCAGCAGACGCCATTGCTGAAGGCACTCAGGCCACATCACCGGTCATTTCCACCGCGGCATTGCGTTTAGCTTCACGTCTACGACTGGCCGATCGCATCAATCTGCCCGCCAATGTGGTGATCTCCAACGTTCCCGGGCCACGCCAACCGCGCTATTTCGCCGGGTCCAAACTTGATCAATACATACCGATCTCGATTGTCACCGACGGTATGGGTTTGAATATCACCGTGCACAGCTGCCTCGAACGTCTGGACTTCGGGCTGATTGCGGCACGCGATCTGGTCCCCGACTTATGGGATTTGGCCGATTTCCATATCCAAGAAATCGACCACTTGCTCGAGGCCTGTGAAATCGAAATTCCTCAACCCCGGCACCCGCCAAGTCACCGACGGGATCAGAAGGCCTGAAGACGGGCCATGAGAACACCGACGTACCGGTAGCATCGAAGGTCATTGCCCGGGTAGCTCAGTCGGTAGAGCAACGCACTCGTAATGCGTAGGTCGTCAGTTCGATTCTGATCTCGGGCTCCAGTAAAAGTCCTGGTCATGCCGAAGGTGACCTCGACGGACACCGCGTCCATCCCACATTTGTCCCGCGAGTGCGTGAACGGCTGCATTTCGCTTGGTGATGATCGTGGATGATGCGATACTCCACTTCATGAAGTCATCCAGAGTACGCATTCGTTTCGCTCTTGTAGCCCTCGTTGCCGCTGGCACCATTGGCTTGACCGGGTGCGGTGATGATGAGAGCCCGTCGACCACGGATGCTCCAACCACCGAGACACCGTCAACTGATGGTGTTGGTTTGGCCAATCCGGCATCGGTCTATTGCGAAGAGCAAGGCGGCACAGTGGAAATCGTCGATGAGGCCGATGGCCAAGTGGGCTACTGCAACCTTCCCGATGGCACACGTATCGAAGAGTGGGAATACTTCAACGCCAACCAGTGATCGCAATCGATCACCGTATTTCTTACATGCCGTAGACCTCGGGTAGCCATTGATCGAGCCGCTCAAGAATGTCTGGGCCACTGTGCTCCAAAAGGTGGCCGTCACCCTCGCACACCACCACTTCACCCTGACCGGCCATTGCCGCTACTACTTCGCTCGATTGCACGGGCAACAACTCATCGTGATCACCATGGAAAAGCAAGAGCGGGCGACCGCGTAATCCCGAAGCGATTTCACATCCGGCCGACTGAGTGGCAAAGGTAACGACACCAGCAACTTCATCCATTGCCACACCAACTCGTACCGCCACGGCACCTCCGAATGAATGCCCCATCACCACAATGCGCTGAGCTCCGGCGTCAGCTGCCAACTGGGTAGCGGCCGCAACATCGAGACAGCAAGCATCCAAATCGTTCGGGCGGCGATACGAAACTCGCAACACGGGTACCCCGCGAACCGCCCAGCGCTCACCCAGATGCTGATACAAGCCGTGTGCCGGCCCGAGTAATCCACCCATGGCCCCACCACAAGCCACGATCGCTGCCGGTCGAACTGCAGTTCCTGCCGGAACTTGATGCCAGAGAACGCTCAACATGCCCCGCATGGTGAACATTTCCACGTGACGCAAAGTGGGAGTCACCATGACACTTTGTGTGGCCATCACGTCAAGGGCGTGAAGTGGTGTCTCCATCGCTTGTACCCTACTTTCCAGATGTCAGCACCTCAGACTCCCATCATCGACGTGAACGATCCGCTTCAGCGTGAAGTCGCAGTGCGAGTTGGACGCGCTTGGCGTGAGATCCGGCGCGGTGCGTCGATGGGTCGCCTGATCGAATATCTGTTTGGTGTCGGCGACGATGCACTCGAGATCGGCCAGATGGACACGCTGGATCTCTTGGTACAACAGGACGCATGGCGTATGGGTGATCTAGCCGAAGCCCTGCGGGTCGACCCCTCAACGGCTACTCGGGCGATTCAACGCTTGGAGCGTGCGGGTTTAGCAGCGAGATGCAGCGGAGTAGACGACAAGCGAGTCGTCATGGTCTCGGCTTCAGAGTCCGGCCGACTGCGCCATGCAGCAGCAGCAGCCCGCCGTGAAGAACTCATGAAGCACATCATGATGTCTTTCGGTCGCGGTGAGCTGGAAAAAATGGCGTCCACTCTCGAGCAGTTCATAGGAGCGATCGATGATTTCGTCGATGGGCTTCAACATCCACCAAACTCGGACCAACTCCGTTGATGATCGAGACGAATCGTTGTGGCTGATCGTTCCGCTTTTGTTACGGAGGCCATGCAGTACGCGCCTCAACTTCTGAGCACGGCTCATCGAATGACTCGCAATCGATCCGATGCCGAGGACCTGGTACAGGAAACCATGCTCAAGGCCTACCGATCATTTGGTTCATACGAAGATGGGACGAATCTAAGAGCCTGGCTGTTCCGCATTCTGACCAATACCTTCATCAACACCTACAACGCCAAGAAGGTTCGGCCCCAGGAGAACGAACTTGGCGAACTGGAGAACCTCTACCTCTATCGCCACGTCGGACAAATGAGCGACAAATTAAAGGGTCAAAGTGCCGAGGATGAAGTCTTCGATTTGTTCACCGATGATGAGGTCAAACATGCTCTCGAAGAACTACCCGAGGCATACTTGCTTCCGGTTCTCCTGGCCGATGTGCAGGATTTTTCGTATCAAGAAATTGCCGACATGTTGAACATCCCCATTGGCACTGTGATGTCCCGCTTGCACCGGGGACGTAAAGCACTGCAGAAGTCGTTGGTCGAATTCGCTCGTGAGAGAGGTCTGATCGATGCAACGAACTGAACAGCACTGGAAGAAAAGAGGTTCCCATGGCCGAATGTGATGAGACCATCCGTCAGTTGTACGCCTATTTGGATGATTTCCTCGACGAGGCTATGAAAGCCGACATCTCTTCGCACTTGGTGGAGTGTCCCGATTGTCAGGGTCGGGTGGAGTTCGAGTACTCACTCAAGGTGCATATTCGACATCGTGCACGAGAAGAACCACTCCCCGACGAACTGCGACAACGACTACTGAATTGCTTCGACCTCGATGTGACCGAGGCAAACGAGGACGACGCGTAACTGGCCTTTCACCTCTTTCAGTGGCTACCATGAGCACATGCTCGCAGCAAACGTTTGGCACTGGTGGATTGGCGTCATCTTGACTGTCGTCAGCATCCTGACGGTGGGGGCCCTCGGTGGGGGCTACATCAAGCAGGTCACGGCCACCCGTTTTCCGGGTAAGCGCCAACGGCGCGGCCACGACGAGGGCTGAGTTATTCCCAATCCGGGACTGCCTCCGGGTTGGGTCGCCGACCCATTCGTCACCGATCTCCTCTCACGTTGTCAATTCGGTTCTGACTCGGCAACGCCTGAACCCGGCCCACTCCTTTGTGCGGTTTCCGGGGGAGCGGATTCTCTAGCCCTGTTGGCACTGGCCCGGGCATCATCGATCGAGGTCACCGCCATTCATGTCGATCACGGCCTCCGGCCCAACTCCGCTGCTGAAGCAGACTTGGTGGAGGCTTGTGCCAAGGCCGTTGGCGCGGCATTTCAGACTTTGACGGTGACGGTCGAACCAGGACCAAATCTTGAATCCCGGGCTCGTCAGGCTCGCTACGCTGCCCTTCCCGACCGAGTCCTCACGGGCCACACCGGTGACGATCAGGCCGAAACAATCATTTTGAATCTCTTACGAGGAGCGGGCCTCGATGGTTTGGCCGGATTGCGTCCCTGGGGTGGACCAAGTGGCCAGGTCGGCCACCCCCTCCTGCGGCTGCGACGAACCGAAACCGAGGAACTGTGTGCATTTTTGGGCTGGAAACCGTTCCAGGACCCGAGTAACGCCGACACGAATCTGTTGCGCAATAGCGTCCGACACGTACTCCTACCTCAGCTCAATCAGGCGGCCGGCCGGGACTTGGTGCCCATTCTCTGCCGCCAAGCAGGACTTTTGGCTGATGAGGCCGACGCCCTCGATGAACTCAGTGCCCACATCGATCCCACCGATGCCCGACAGTTGACCCAGGCTCCCGTGGCCCTCGCCCGACGGGCCATTCGACGCTGGCTCACCACCACTCACCCACCGGATTCGGCCACCGTCGAGCGGGTCCTGGCAGTGGCCCGCGGTGAAGCCGTGGCCTGTGAAATTCCCGGCGGTGGGCGCGTTGCGCGCTCCCAACAACGGATCTCGATGACCCCGGCACCCGAACAGGACTAGGGTGGGGCGAGTGCCACCGAAATTACGAGGAAAATGGGCCCAGGGGATAACCCCTCGGAACTTCACCTGGATCCTCAAGGATCGTCTTGCAGTATGCGAAAGGCCCGGTGGATACGGTGACAATCACCGGCGAGTCCGACGCCAAGAAGAAATCATCTGGATTCGCGAGAACCAATTCGGGTGCTTGGTCAGCATCATTACTGCGCCTCACAATCTCCATAATTACGACGAACTCGGTGTTCTCTATCAGCATCGTCCGTACAACCCTGATGCCGTCGATGAATGGGCGCGTGGGTTATTCAAAGAATTGCGCCGCCTTTTGACCAGCAATGTCAAGGTCATCGTGCATGGAGAAGAAGTCGGTGATCGCATCATGGGAGCCATGGCCGCCTTCGTACGTTGGAATGGTTTAGTCGAGGACCCCAAAGAAGCCATCGCCATTGGTGAGCGATTAGCAGGACACCAATTGGACCCTTCAGCGCGCGAGCTCATTCTGCGAGCCCACTCTCTGCGATGAGTTCGCACTAGCCTTCGGATCGGACATGAGTTCTGCAACCGGGCGCCGGGTCCTCATCACTGGAATGGGTGGGCAGTTGGGGTCGCTCATCGCCTCCGAACTGGAAAAAGAGTCGTGGGTCGCCAGCATCACCGGGATTGACGCCGACCCTCCCCGCCGTCGACTCAGTCGTAGCGAGTTTCATCGCATCGATGCCGCTGACGCTGAACGAACCAAGACCGTGATCAAAGCGCTGGATCCACATGTCTTGATTCATGTTGCCGTGTGGGAACCCGATGCCCGAGCCACACCGCGCCACGCTGAAGCCTTCACCCGTGACGCCGCCATTTCGGTGTTCAATGCTGCCAAGTCTGGCCGCTCTCTCGAACACGTCGTCGTGCGCTCCGGACTCGAAGTGTACGGACGTGGTGGGGCACGACCGGACATTCCCGGCGACGATGCCCCGACTTCGCCCACATCGCTTTACGGACGCATGTTGGTGGATTTAGAGGAGCGAGCCAAGGTGGCCTTCGCTTCGACAAAAGCTGATGTCACTGCTCTGCGACTCGCCCCTGTTGTGGGTCCTCATATTCCAAGTCCACTTGGCCGCCTCCTTCGCTTGCCATTCGTCCCCTTCAATATTTTGAAGCCACCAATGTTCAGTGTCTTGCACGAGGACGACGCCGCTCGCTCATTCGTCCTGGCCGCTCAACGAACCATTGGTGTACCGATCAATATTGTTGGACCTGGAGCGATCAGTGGCTTTTCAGTGGTTCGGCGAAGCCGCCATATTCCGCTGCCACTCTTCGGACCCGAATGGATTATCACCCGCCGCATCGCTCATCTGTTTGGGGCCCCGGTTCCCGATCACGTGATGGAAGTTCTTCATCACGGACGACGAGGTAGTAGCGAGCGTTGTCGTTCCTTTTTGGACTGGGAACCGCATATGACAACCGAAGAAGTCATCGACTCACTTTTCACCTGGGAAGGTGTTGTTCGCATTCCTCCCAAACAACTATGGGAGATGGCCTCGTGAGCTATGCCGTTGCCAGCGATGGAGTGCGCCTGCACTATGAAGTCATCGGTCGTAAATCTGCTCCACCGGTGTTGATGATCCAAGGTCTCGGAGCCGACAAACATCTCTGGGATCTCCAAAGGTTGGCCCTCGCCCCGCGCTACCGCGTCATCGCTCACGACAATCGTGGGGCTGGACGCAGCGACAAACCATTCGGTGCCTACTCCTTAGAGCAAATGGCGCGCGATGCCCTCGCAGTTCTCGATCATGCCGGTATTGAAACGGCCCATATCGTGGGTGCTTCCATGGGGGGCGCCATTACGCAGGTCCTAGGAATTCTCGCTCCGGAGCGCGCTCGTTCACTGTCGTTGGTCTGCACATCGTGCAGCAACCATCAATGGCGACGCGACCTTCTTTCTTCGTGGGCTGATATCGCTACCAAGAAGGGTATGGGCGAGATGACCACTCAGGCCGCCCGCTGGGTAATCGGACCGCGTTCATTGCGCCGACTCTGGCCGGCAATGGGTTGGATGGGGCCAATCGCCACATCACGGGCTTCACATGGCTTTAGCGGTCAAGTGCGGGCCATTCTCGACGCTGATGATTCGTTGCGCCAGTCGCTCGTCGGTATTCGCGTTCCTACTGCGGTCATTGTTGGCAACCAGGATGTCCTAACACCGCGTGGCGACAGTGAAGAACTGGCCGATCTCATTCCAACGGCCGAGTTGACTGTACTTTCGGGCGCTGCCCACGGTTTGATGGTTGAGCACGCCACCACGTTCAATCGCGTCCTCGGTGATTTCCTCTCACGCGCCAATCGCGCCTGGGAGATTGGTCAGAGTGCGGCCACCACCCGCCACCTGCACTCCGTGCCGAACGCCTCCTAAAGTCTTTTCGTGGCTCGCGTCGTTGTCATCGGAGCCGGTATCAGCGGCTTAACTGCAGCGGCCTTGCTCCAAAATGCCAAACATCATGTCGTCGTTCTCGACAAAGGGCGCGGCGTTGGCGGACGTTTGGCCACTCGAAGAATCAATACTCCACACGGTGCGACGGCCATCGTTGACCATGGTGCGCAGTTCTTCACAGTGCGCTCGCCCGAATTGACAAACATGGTGCAATCCTGGATTGAGGCCAAGGTCGTACGTCAATGGTGTCTGGGTTTTGGAGATGGTTCACAGGTCAACACCCAAGAGAACAATTCTGGTCGAGTCGATAGCCCGGTTGATGGTCATCCGCGTTATGTCGTCAATGGAGGCATGACGAACCTCGCCAAACACGTCGCTCTCAATCAGGGCTCACCGCTCGATGTGCGCACATCGACCTTGGTCTTCGAAGTGCGCCCCGGCACCACTTCAGCGTGGACAGTAGTTATCGACGACGGATCAACGATCGACTGCGATGCCGTCATCACGACCTGTCCACTACCCCAGTCCTATTCCCTCACGGTGACCGCTGGGGCCGAGTTGCCAACCGATCTCTTGATGGCCGACTACGACCGAACCATCGGACTACTTGCGGTTCTCGACACACCACCTCCCATCCCCGCTCCTGGTGGTTTGCAGAATCCCGATGACACCTTTTCGTGGATTGGCGACAATTCCGCCAAAGGCGTGTCATCCGTTCCGGCCGTCACCTTCCATGCCAATCCACAATGGAGCACCGATCACTGGGACGACTCTCCAGAACATGGTCGCTCGGCGCTCCTCGAGGCGGCGCGGCCATATCTCGGTGACTCCACAGTGATCGTGGCCGAATACAAAAAGTGGAGGTTCGCAACCCCGCGATCGGTGTGGCCTGAACCATATTTCGTCTCCCCGGCCTCACCGGGCACGTTGGTCTTTGCCGGGGATGCCTTTTCTGGTCCCCGAGTCGAAGGTGCCGTGCTCTCCGGATTGGCCGCTGCCAACTATGTGCACGAGACCCTCGCCACGAATTGATCACCGCACCGTTGTTGCGATGTCGTCATGCTCACGCCACAGCGTGAGTCATCTCTAGCGAGTAGTGGCCGTCTCCAGAAGTGCCCGTGGCGCGTCCTGCAAGGCTTGAGTTGCTGGCGATCGAGGCAAGGTTCGACAGGCATCTTCAGCAGAACGAACATACGACTCGGCCAAAGAGATCGCCGCCTGAATGCCACCATTAGAACGCACGATCGAGAGCGCCTTATCGCGCTCCGCTCCATCAAGAGGTTTGCCCAAGACGTCGGCGAGTTCCCGCGAGGGCACTCCTCCTGCGGACAAAGTGTGCAGGACCGGCAAGGTATACACCCCTTCGACCATGTCATGGCCGGAGGGCTTACCCAGTTCCACATCAGTTGCCGAAATATCGAGAAGATCATCGACGATCTGGAAAATCATCCCATACGCCTCGCCGTAGGCGGTGAGCGCATCCACCACGGGCCGCTCATAGTCACAAACCAATCCACCGATACGAGCAGCGGTCGCATATAACGACGCCGTCTTCCCACTGATCGAAGACAGATAGCTGTCGAGGGGACGCGCCACGTTGTAGGTATGGCGGAGTTCCTCGATTTGTCCCTCACACAGTCGGCCAATGGTTCGGGCCAAGAGCGCCGCCACTTCGGTTCCGAGAGACGCCGCAATCTCTGAGGCCCGAGACAGCAGAAAATCGCCAGCCAAAATGGCTTGGAGGTTTCCCCACCGAGCATTCACCGTCTCGACGCCACGCCGGGTTGGCGACTCGTCCATGACGTCATCGTGATACAGCGAGCCGAGGTGTACCAGTTCACAGGCGATGCCACCCTGAACGGCCTCATCAGACGAGGGAGCACCCTCGATTTGGCTCACCACCACGGACAACATCGGGCGCAAGCGTTTGCCACCAGCCACCAAAAGATGTGATGCAATCTCGGTCAAATAACGATCCGAGGTCTGGACCGACTGCTGTAAGGCCTGATCCACCCGACGACGGTCTTCATCAGCATTCGCTAATTGCAAAAGAGGCGACACGCTCACAGAAATCAGGCTAGGCCAGTTTCATCCCACACCTCTGAGTCGGACCTCAATTCCGCTTGATTTCCCGAACGTCACATGGTGTAGACCAAACACCGAATTCTGCGTTCCAAATGGCCAAAGCGCCTGATGCGGAGCCTGCCATCTGGCTCTCTGGTGAAATTCCCTCGGCGGTGACGCGATTTATTCCCAAATACGGTTGATTTGTGAGACAAGAAGTGAGTCATGTCTCACATTTATTTCCTTCCCGTGTCGGTCGCTATCGACTCCACCTCCGTAGATAGAGTGTGTTGTCATCACACCGAATCGGTGCGATCCACACAAGTGGACAGCTCGCTGAACCGGACTTGACTCAGACAGGCCGAGGCATCGAGCGATCCATGGCGAAAGGCTGAGTATGTTCGAACGCTTCACAGATCGGGCCCGAAGGGTTGTCGTGCTGGCTCAAGAAGAAGCGCGGTTGCTGAACCACAGCTACATCGGCACCGAACACATCTTGTTGGGACTCATTCACGAAGGTGAAGGAGTTGCCGCCAAAGCTCTGGAGACGTTGGGTATTTCACTCGAAGCCGTACGCGCCCAAGTGGAAGAAATCATCGGCCAGGGCGGCTCATCTCCTTCGGGGCACATCCCCTTCACCCCCCGCGCCAAAAAGGTCCTCGAACTTTCCTTGCGTGAGGCTCTGCAACTGGGTCACAACTACATCGGCACCGAACACATTCTCCTCGGACTCATTCGTGAAGGTGAAGGTGTTGCTGCTCAAGTCTTGGTGAAGTTGGGAGCGGACCTTTCACGCGTTCGCCAGCAGGTCATTCAGTTGCTTTCGGGTTATCAGGGACCACAGGGCAAAGCCGAAGGTGGCGGCCGCGACGCTGGATCTGGTGAACGCGGCGCCGGAAAAGAAGAAGGCGATAAAGGCAATAGTCAGATTCTCGATCAGTTCGGTCGCAACCTGACCCAGTTGGCCCGCGAAAAGAAGCTCGATCCCGTCATCGGACGAGCACGCGAAATGGAGCGGGTCATGCAGATCCTCTCCCGCCGTACCAAGAACAACCCCGTCATCATCGGTGAACCCGGTGTGGGCAAGACCGCCATCGTTGAAGGTCTGGCCCAAAAGATCGTCAATAACGATGTCCCAGACACTCTGCGCAATAAGCAGCTCTACACCCTCGACCTTGGTGCACTCGTTGCCGGCAGTCGGTATCGCGGTGATTTCGAGGAAAGACTGAAAAAGGTCCTCAAGGAAATCCGTACTCGCGGCGACATCATCTTGTTCATCGATGAGATCCACACTCTCGTCGGAGCCGGTGCTGCTGAAGGCGCTATCGATGCTGCCAGCATCTTGAAGCCGATGTTGGCCCGCGGAGAACTGCAGACCATCGGTGCCACCACTCTCGATGAGTACCGCAAGCATCTGGAAAAAGATGCTGCCTTAGAGCGTCGTTTCCAACCGGTCAAAGTTGACGAGCCAACTGTTGCTCACACCATTGAAATTCTCCGCGGCGTGCGCGACAAGTACGAGGCCCACCACAGAGTGACCATCACCGATCAAGCGCTAGTGGCCGCCGCCAATTTGGCCGATCGTTACATCGCTGACCGTCACCTTCCCGATAAGGCCATCGACCTCATCGACGAAGCCGGAAGTCGCCTCCGTATCAAGCGGATGCAAACCCCTCCGGACTTGAAAGAGATGGAACAACGACTGACTGATGTTCAAGAGGCCAAGAAGAAGGCTGTCGAAGAGCAAAATTACGAAGAAGCCAGTCGTCTGCGGGACGAAGAGAAGAACATCCAAGCCGAAAAGGCCGCCAAAGAAGCCGAGATCAAGGCCAGCGGAGTCGACCTCTTCGACGAAGTCGATGAGGAGTGCGTGGCCGAGGTGCTCAGCATCTGGACCGGTATCCCGGTGTACAAGTTGACCGAGGAAGAGACCCAGAAGCTGCTCAACATGGAAGCCGAGTTGCACAAGCGCATCATCGGCCAAGAGGACGCCATCAAGGCGGTCTCCCAGAGCATTCGCCGTACACGCGCCGGACTCAAAGATCCTCGGCGCCCGAGCGGTTCATTCATCTTCCTTGGTCCAACCGGTGTTGGTAAAACCGAATTGGCCAAGACGTTGAGTGAATTTCTCTTTGGCGATGAGAAGTCCCTCATCACCTTGGACATGTCGGAATATATGGAGAAGCACACGGTCAGCCGTTTGGTCGGTTCGCCCCCCGGCTATGTCGGATACGACGAAGGCGGCCAACTCACCGAAGCGGTGCGGCGCAAGCCCTTCAGCGTGGTTCTCTTCGACGAAATCGAAAAGGCCCACCCGGATGTCTTCAACACCTTGTTGCAGATCTTGGAAGAAGGTCGTCTCACCGACAGCCAAGGGCGTTCGGTCGACTTCCGCAACACGGTCATCATCATGACCTCCAACTTGGGAACCGCCGACTTGCGGAAGGCCAACGTCGGTTTCACCAAGGTGGACGAAGCCATGAGTTACACGCGAATGAAGGACCGGGTCATGGATTCGCTCAAGAACCATTTCCGTCCGGAGTTCCTCAACCGCATCGACGAGGTCATCGTCTTCCATGAACTGGCCAAAGAAGAAGTGGTCCAGATGGTCGACATGATGCTCACCCGTCTAGCCGGTCAGTTGGAGAGCCAGGGTCTTGGAATCGAATTGACCGCCGAAGCCAAGAGTTTCCTTGCCGAGCGTGGCTACGATCCGCAGTTGGGTGCTCGTCCATTACGTCGAGCCATTCAGCGACTGATCGAAGACGCCCTCAGCGAAAAGATCCTCTACAAGCAGTTCCACGCCGGTGAAATCATCGTGGTGGATGTTGAAGATGATCCGGAATCACCTGGTGATCGTCGTCTTGGATTCCGAGCAGTGGAAGGTTTCGTCCCGCCATCGGCCATCGAATTGGCTGGGGTCGGCGAAGGCTCTCCCGAAGGCGACACACCAGTCGTCGAATAATCCGCCTCGTCACGGGTCCATGGATTGCGTCGGGGTACGAACAATTCGTCCCTTCACAAGTAGTGGGCCCGTTCTAACCACTAAGTTCTCAACGTGGTTTTGGCGCGGTTCCGGTTTCTAGTCCTCATCGGACTAGCGCTTTTCCTGCTCTCAGGCTGCAAAGTCGATATTCGGATCGACATCAGCGCCGAGGATACGGGAGCGGGCACCATTCAAATAACGCTGGACGCCGACAATGTGCTGGTCACGATGGTGCCTGGTTTGGCCAGTGACGTTCGCTATGACGACTTGATTGCCAGCGGTTGGACCGTCGAAGGACCAATCCAAGTGAACAATGGTGGACTGCGCATCATTTTGAAATATGCCTTTGCATCGCCAGCCGAAGCAACTCGGGCCCTGAGTCAGATCAACGGTCCAAATGGTCCGTTGATCGACGCCGAATTGAAACGTACGGTCAATGGGCGCCAGGTGGCAACCACTCTCGATGCCACTGCCC
>JBEIGJ010000020.1:0-21604 GCA_040381935.1 Acidimicrobiaceae bacterium
ACAAGGTCGTCATGTGGTACTGCTCAGGCAATCGCGATGAACGCATGTTCAACGACCCCTTCGCCTTCGACGTCACCCGTCCGATTGCCCCCGCACAAATTGGTTTCGGTGCGGGCGGTCCGCATTTTTGTCTCGGAGCAAACTTGGCACGACGGGAAATTTCGGTCATGTTCGACGAAATACGCCGCCGTCTACCGAACATGCGTATCACTGGTGAGCCAGCGATGTTACAAAGCGCTTTCATCAACGGCATCAAACGAATGCCGTGTGCTTGGCACTGAGGAACATCGCCTCGAAATTATGAACCGAGGGGATCGTTCTCGGTTTTCGAGCCTCTCGCGGGCCGAACATCCATTTCGCCGCCCACATAATGGCGACGGCAGAGCAGTTCGTAGCGCACAACGTCACCGAACATAGGTTGTGGTGCCTCGCTGGTATCGCCGACCACGACGGTTTCACCTTCGTACACCAAGACTCCATTGACGACTCGCGCGTTATGGGTCGCCCGTGCGCCGCACCAACAGCGCGCCTCGACTTGCATTTCGACCCGCTCATCGGCGACCTCGAGCATCCGTCGCGTTCCCTCGAAAAGGAGTCCGCGAAAATCGGTGATCAGACCAAAAGCGTAAACGTCGATTCCGAGATCATCGACCACTCGGGCCAATTGATCGCATTGAGCCGCGGAATAGAACTGCACCTCGTCACAGACCAGAAAGTCCAACGGTGTCCGAGCCCGAACGAGTTGGTAGATATCAACCGTGGGAGATACCTCCACCGCCGGTGCTGAAACCCCCAGTCGCGAGGTGACCTGCGTTCCATCCCGATCCAATTTGGTCAAGAGCAGTCCCTGCAGATGGCGAACAGTCAAATTGTGATGAATTTGCAGGGCCAACGTGCTCTTTCCAGACCCCATAGTCCCAAAACTGAATCGCAATATCGCCATGGCGCTTTCGAAACTACTTTCCGATCGACACTGCGCACCATCTCTTCGGGCCCTGCCGAGGGAAGTTCTCGATGGACTGCTAGACAGGAAGGGTCATGAAGGTAGGCCGAACCTGAAGCGCGACCGGCGAGTACCGGTACGGCTGTGGCGCCGGGCTATCGGTTTGTCCCTCGCCCTCATTGCGCCCCTCGGGATGGGAATCCCTGCCACCAGGGTTGCGGGGACCCCGGTGATGAAGCAGCCGCAACTGGACCAGGCCGCGGCCTCGGCCCAAGCTGAGGCCGAGCGGCTGCTGGAAGGGCGCCCCTACCAAGTCGTCCTGATGCAAGACCACAGGGTTCTGATGTCCACGAGTTCCCCGGGAAGTTCGTTGAAGACACCAGTCCCCTTAGCGTCAGTGTCCAAAGCAGTCACTGCCCTGGTCATTATGCACCTCATCGAAGATGGTCTCTTGAGGCTGGATCAGCCACTGGGCGAGATTTTGCCAGCAGAGATGATCACTGATCCCTGGAAGCCAGTCACCATCGAGCAACTCTTGACCCACCAGTCCGGATTTGGAGCCGATCGTGATCGCTGGTTCAACTCGTCCTATCGAACATGTTTCGAAGCCTTCACCCGCACCGTGTTTCGCGACAATCCCTCCGGTTCACGAGCGTACGAATATTCGAATACCAATTTTTGCGCATTGTCTTTGGCAATCATTGCGGTGACGGGAGTGTCGTATGAAGAAGCAACATTCCGCTATGTCCTGCGTCCACTCGGAGTGAGTCGCCAGACCATGAACGATGAATACGTGAATCTTCTCGGTGCGGGTGGGTGGCAGATGTCTGCCCTGGCGACAGCACGATTGATCTCGGCCCTCGATCCCCAGTCCTCGATCAGCCCACTGTCGGATACCTCACGCCGAACCATGATTCAACGTTCGACATACAACTATGGACTCGGTGTGTGGATTTGGGACGAGAACACTTTTGGACACTCGGGAACTCTGAATCGAGCCCGTAATATCGGTGTTCGCCTACCCTCCGGACGAGTAGTGGTCATTTTGACTCAGGCCACCTATCCCGAGAGCGGTCTCGATTTGCTGCCGATCGCTCAACGAATTGATCAAAACTTTGGCTCGGCTTGTGCTCAAGATGACTGCAATCCAGTGGGACCAGATCCATTCTTCGGAGACCAACCACATCCCCTACGCCAGACATATCACTGACTTCAACGAATACTCGTTCTCGCTACTGAGATGACTGGGACATGATCAGACGGTGTCGTGCCGATCCGCTGGAACATCGACATCGGCTACCACTGCAAAGTGATCACTGGCTTGGATCCCATCACGTGGTTCAGTGCCAGCCAACCAGACGCGACGCGGGTGACCGGCGGGTTTGGGACGCGGCCAGGTCACGAAGAGATAATCGATGCGCCGGTTCGGCCAGTTGGCATCGGCCAGATAGGGATTCGAACTGCTCCAGGTGTGGCCTGGACCCTCGCCTAGCAACTCCCACATATCGGCAAAGACCAAGTTCGGATGCCGTACCGGCGTGCGACCAGTGAGGCGACGAATTTCATCACTCTCGGGAACGGCGTTGAAGTCCCCTCCGATGAGTACGGGCAATGCGCACTTTTCTCGCAGAGAGAGCGTCAGATCAGCGACGGCATCGACTTGTTTTTGCCGAGTTGCCGACTCATCGAAGCGATGATCCAGATGAGTAGAGATCATCGGCCACACTCCCCACGGGGAGTCAATCAGGGCGTACAAGGCTCGGCGATGGGCCGGATTGCCGTTCTTGTCGGGCAAAGCCACGACACCGTGCTCGATTATTGGCCACCGAGAGAGCAAAGCGTTACCCATTTCGTATCCACCGCTGCTGACGACTGCCGGCAAGCCGAGTACGTCAGCCAAACGCTCGGCTTGGCCGTCAGTGATCCGCACTTCTTGAAGAAAGACAATGTCGGCTGCTTGGCCTCGCAAAACCTCTTCGATCGCTCTTTGACGTTCCTCCCAGGGACCAAATCTCCACCAGAGGTTCCAGGTCAGAATGCGCATGAACGCCCGTTCAGCCCACTGTTGCGGCGCTGTGGGGCTGGCCTTGGCTCAGCATCTGACCAGAAAGCGACGTCACTTTGCTCGATTGATCATCTCCCGCCGATGACAGACCGGTGAGTGCTGTCACCACGATGAATGCATAGATGACGAGTCCCCCAACGACCACGAATGGCGCCCAGCGCCGGGCGCTGCGGGGAGCACTGGGAACAATCGAGAAGTCAAAGAGCGGTGGCTGATGAGTCCTCGTGGAAACCGGCGATGAAGTCGATGATGACGCAGACATGGCACGAATATCGGCTTGGATGCCGGTGGTCTTGAGGGATTTCCCAAAATTTCCCTCGTTTCTTTCACTTCGCGGTCTAGTCCCCACCAGCAATCCTTTAGCCCACTCAACCGGCGGTTAGCGTCACGACGAGGAGTTTCATCAAAAGGGGACGGTATGGGACAGCACTTCGAAGAGGGTTTCCAGGGATGCGTGGCGGTGGTCACGGGCGGAGGAACCGGCATGGGCCGCGAGCTGGTGCGCCAACTGGCTGCTGCCGGGTGCGATGTGGCCACCTGTGATGTCATGGAAGACACCTTGGCCGAAACGGTCGATCTCTGCGTTCGCGATCGCGCCGAGCAGGGAACCTCGGCCCCAGCAGGCGGTGAGGTGATTACCGGACTGGCTGATGTTTCCGTGGAAGCCGATGTCGTGGCCTTTCGCGATCGAGTAGCGGCCTGGCGACCGCATCTCAATTTGTTGTTCAACAACGCTGGCATTGGCGGTGGAGGAAGCATCATTCACGATGGACGTGAAGAATGGGATAAGACCTTTGCCGTTTGTTGGAACGGCGTCTATTTCAATACTCGTGCCTTTTTGCAGATGCTTCTCGATGCACCCAAGGGTCATGTCATCAACACCAGTTCGGTGAACGGCTTTTGGGCGTCACTCGGACCGAATATCCCCCACACGGCCTACAGCGCGGCCAAGTTCGCCGTCAAAGGTTTCACCGAAGCATTGATTACCGACTTTCGCATCAACGCACCGCACCTGCGCGCCTCGGTCGTGATGCCTGGTCACATCGGAACGTCGATCGCCATCAACTCCCGCAAACTTCTTGGTCATGATCCCAAGGAAATGACCGAGGAGCAGATCGCTCAATTACGCGAACGTCTCGAGCGTTCTGGACTCGATCTCAGTGGCGCCAGCGACGAGGATCTACGCGTTGGTATTCAGGCCCAAGGTGAGTCCTTTCGCGATAATGCCCCGATGAACGCCGCCGATGCGGCTCGAGTCATCTTGGATGGCGTCCGGCACGGTCAATGGCGGATCTTGGTGGGAGCCGATGCTGCGATACTCGACGAAATGGTTCGTGAGCGACCCACCGAGGCCTATCTTCCAGACTTCATGGAACGCGTCCATGCTCGTGGTGCATTGAACTTCACCGGCAACGGACCCTGAACGGGGACCCAGGCGCGATCATGGCGCCCTAGCGTAGAGAGATATGCAGCCCCAGTGGAATGAGCCCCAGATCGTGGGTGTTCTCAAAGAGGTCAAGGCCCACGAACGCCGTGTCGCACTCACCCCTGATGGGGCGCGCGACCTTGTCGGCGATGGCCGGCGCGTCATCGTTGAGACCGATGCTGGAACCGGGGCCGGGTTCACCGATGACGAATATCGAGTAGCCGGAGCAGAGATTGCCTCGGGGCCCGCAACCGTTGCTGAAACTGCAACCTTGCTGCTCCATGTCAAAGAACCCCAAGAATCTGAATTTTCCCTTTTTGCCTCACACCACACACTGTTCACCTACCTGCATCTGGCGGCCGCACCGGCAGTCGCCCATGCTTTGCAAGCCAGTGGCTGTCGAGCCATCGCCTATGAATCACTGGAGGTCGATGGCCTATTTCCGCTTCTGGCACCAATGAGCGCGGTGGCCGGACGTCTCGCCACTCAAATTGCTGCGTCGTATCTCGAAGCACGGCTCGGTGGACGAGGTGTGCTCCTGGGCGGTATTCCTGGTGTCGAGCCCACCACGGTGGTGATCATTGGTGCCGGAGTTTCGGGCTCCCATGCAGCCGATGTGGCTGCTGGTATGGGGGCCACCGTGATCATCGTCGACCTCGATCTCAAACGTGCCGAGGATGTCGCCCGACGATGCGGTCCACGGGCTCGGGCCGTGCAATCCGGCCCTGGAGTCATTGACTCATTGGCTCCGTTGGCTGAAGTCATGATCGGAGCCGTCCTCTCCCCAGGCCACAAGGCGCCGACGGTCATCACCCACAGAACGCTCGCACTGATGCCAACAGGATCAGTGGTGGTCGATATCGCCATCGATCAGGGAGGCTGTGTCGAGGGAGTACAAGCCACGACCCACGCTGATCCCGTTCGGTCGATAGGCCACGTGCGGGTTGCCGCCACACCCAATATGCCGGCCGCAGTTCCTCGTACTTCGACTGCGGCCTTGGGTGCGGCGACTTTGCCCTATGTTCGAGCGCTAGCCGGAGGTTGGACATCAGCGCTGTCGCAGCATCCAGCATTGGCTGGAGCAGTGAACATCGAAGGCGGGACCATTGTCCACCCAGCAGTGGCCGAGGAACTTGGCCACCATTGATCATGGCCGAGGAACATGGCCGAGGAACATGGCCACCATTGATGACCTTGTGACCTGCTGACCCTTCACGACTTTGGTCTAGCGTGGGCGGTGGCACCCGGAACCGAGTTGTGCCATCAAGGAGGATCGACCATGACTGCTACTGAGGTTTCCACCACCATTGATGCCGAGCGGGCCCGAGTCGAGGCCGCCATTGATCAGCTTTTAGCGGCCAATGACCCCAAGTCGATGGACAATATTGCCTTTCGCGGTGCTCGCTATGACCACGGTCTGGCCTGGGTGCACTTCCCCAATGGCTTTGGCGGACTTGGTGTCCGGCCCGAATTGAATCGCGTCGTTGAGGAGCGTCTGCGACAGGCCGGCGCTCAAGCCCAAGATCCATCGACCTTTTTCATAGCCCTTGCCGGTCCGACCATCGTCACCCACGGATCCGATGAAGTGAAGAAGCGATTCTTGCGACCGATGTTTACGGGCGAGGAACGCTGGTGCCAATTGTTCAGTGAGCCAGGAGCGGGCAGTGATTTTGCCGGGCTCGGCACGCGCGCGGTCCGGGATGGAGACGAATGGATTGTCAACGGACAAAAGGTGTGGAACACCTTGGCACATCTTGGTGATTGGGGCATGTTGGTCACCCGCACCGATCCCGATCAGCCCAAACACAAGGGCATGACCTATTTCGCTGTTGATATGCACTCCCCCGGAGTAGAAGTCCGTCCCCTGCGTCAGATCACAGGTGAAGCCGAATTCAATGAGGTGTACCTGACTGATGCCCGTATTCCCGATGCCTATCGCATCGGTGATATCGGTGAGGGCTGGCGAGTCTCGTTGACCACACTGATGAACGAACGCACCGCTATTGGCGGTGGCGGTGGCGGAACTGCACGACGTCGCGGGCTGATCGATGAAGTAGTGAAGATCTGGAAGGCGCGTCCTGAAGCCGACCGATCACCAGCCCATCGGGATCGACTCATGCAGTTATGGTGTCGGAGCGAGACGTTGCGTCTCACCAATGTGCGGGCCTCAGAGGCGGCAAAGACGGGTAACCCCGGACCCGAGGGTTCCATCGCCAAGTTGATGATGGCTGAATTCAACAAAGAGACCACCGCTTTCGCCGTGGAACTCCTTGGCGCGGAGGGCATGATCGAATATGACTACACCTTCCGTCGTCCGGAAAACCTCTCAGTAGACGGATCAGACGGTGGTGTGCGGCATTCATTTCTCCGCTCCCGGGCCAACTCCATCGAAGGTGGCACCAGTGAAATCATGCGCAACATTCTTGGCGAACAAGTCCTCGGACTACCCGGGGAGCCCCGCCTCGACAAAGATCTCCCTTGGAGCAAAGTTCCGCGGAACTGACATCAACGATGACTCCACGGATCGAAGTAGATGGTGATCTCGAGACACCCCACGGTCTCAGGGTCCCGGCTGTTGCTTTGATCTGGTCGTTCACTCGATCCAGTGGAGCTGGCGGGCAACACGTGAACAAGACTGCTTCACGCTCAATGCTGACGGTGGATACCGCTGAAATTCGCGGCCCTATTCACCTGCTCGATCGCATTCGGACCGAACTCGGTGGGAGTATCACCGTCAGCAGTCAGGAAAGTCGCAGCCAATGGCGAAATCGACAAGTATGTCGTGCTCGACTGGCAGAAATCATCGACCGAGCGGCCGAACCTCCCCCACCGCCTCGTCGGAAATCAAAACCTACACGGGGCTCGGTGGAGCGTCGACTGGCGGGCAAAAAATTGGTGAGCAGCAAAAAAGCCGGACGTCGTGGCCAAAACTGGTCATTCACCACCATCGCACTCAGGTCACATCATGCCCTCTGATTTCGCCCTCAAGGCAATGAACACCATCCACCGCTCGATTCTGACCCTTAGTGGTGGCCGTCTTGGCTGGCGGGCCGGAGGCATGCCGGTTCTGGAATTGATCACCTCCGGACGCAAAAGCGGCGAGCCGCGAGCCGTGATGTTGACGTCTCCAGTTCAAGAAGACGGAAAATGGATCATCGTGGCCTCGCGTGGCGGCGATGATCGGCACCCGGCGTGGTACCTGAATATCCAAGCGAACCCCTCCGTGCAGGTCCGCCTCCAAGGTGGTGCGTTGCAGTCGATGACGGCAGCGATCGCCAGTCCCGCAGAGCGCTCTCGACTGTGGGATGCAGTCGTTGCCACCTACCCGCATTACGGGACGTACCAGACCAAGACCGATCGAGAGATTCCTCTCGTTGTTCTGACCTCGACCTCCCCGGCTTAAGTCCGGGAAGGTCGGGTGCAGATTTCAACTACAGCCGCTGGTATTGCCACACGACGGGCAGGCGTGGCACGAGCCCGCTCGCACCATTTGCACACCGCACTGCATGCACATCGGAGCATCGGAGTGCTTCACTTCTGGACGGGACATCTCAGCGGAAATATCGCTGATTGGCGCCGGTGGAGCGATACCCATCTCCATTTGTGTCACCAGTTCATCGACTGAGGGGATGCTCTTCGGATCGGCAATAACATCCATACCCGTTGATGACTGAATGCCCGACTCTTCTACGCCGGGTAAGGTCGGCTGCAACCGCTCGTCGATGGAGAAGATGCCCAATTCCTCGCGCTCTTCGTAGGTCATGTACTCCAAAGCCAAGCGACGGAAGAGGTAATCCATGATCGACGCTGCGAAACGGATGTCCGGATCGTCGGTCATACCTGCTGGTTCGAAGCGCATGTTCACGAAAGCCTCGACAAAAGCGCGCATCGGTACGCCGTACTGCAGTCCGTAACTGATGCTCTTGGCAAAGGCATCCATGATGCCCGACAAAGTGGACCCCTGCTTGGACACCGTCAAGAACACTTCACCGGGACGACCGTCTTCGTATTCGCCGATCGTGGCAAATCCCTTGCAGTCAGCCACGCGGAATTCAAAGGTGCGACCTCGACGACTGCGGGGCAACTTCTGACGTACCGGCTTGACGATAACCCGCTCGACAATTTTTTCGACTGTGGCACTAGCCGCGCTCGCTGCCGTGTCGTCTGCGGACGCGTCTTTCTTGGCCGTCGATAAGGGCTGTCCCACCTTGCAGTTATCGCGATAGATGGCAACAGCCTTGAGACCGAGTTCCCATGACAACATGTGCAAAGCCTCGATATCTTCCACCGTTGCTTCTTCGGGCATGTTCACTGTCTTGGAAATAGCTCCGGAAATGAAAGGCTGCACCGCTCCCATCATGCGCACGTGACCTTCGTAGTGAATGGTGTTGTCGCCCATGGAACAGGCAAAGACCGCCACGTGCTGCGGTTTGATATGCGGCGCACCCAGGATCGACTTTTCGGTGTCGATGTAGGCGATGATCTCATCGATCTGAGCGGTCGAATAGCCCAACTTGCGCAAGGCCATCGGGATCGTCTGATTGACGATCACCATGTTCCCGCCTCCCACCAACTTCTTCATCTTGACCAGACCGAGATCTGGTTCGATACCGGTGGTGTCGCAATCCATCATCAATCCGATGGTTCCCGTCGGAGCCAGCACTGTGGCCTGGCTATTTCGCACGCCGTACTCTTCGCCGTCACGTACAGCGGTTTCCCAAGCTTCCTGCCCGGCCCGAAGAATTTCCGCGGGCACGATGGTCTCGTTGTCGATGACATAACTGGCATCGCGATGCATCCGTAGAACATTGAGCATGTAGCGCTCATTTTCTGCAAAGCCGGCAAATGGACCCATCCGACTTGCGGTTCGGGCACTGGTGGCATAGGCGTGACCGGTCATGAGACTGGTCAATGCCGCAGCCCAAGTGCGACCCTCATCAGAGTCGTAGGGCAAACCGAGGGCCATCAAGAGAGCCCCTAGGTTGGCGTAACCCAGACCCAATTGACGGAACTTGCGACTGTTCTCACCGATCTTTTCCGTGGGGTAATCGGCGCGACCAACAAGGATCTCTTGAGCCGTGAAGACTGTTTCGATGGTGTGCTTGTAAGCCTCGACATCGAAAAAGCCGGATTCATCGAGGTACTTCAACAAGTTGATCGACGCCAAGTTGCAGGCCGAGTTATCGATGTGCATGTACTCGCTGCACGGGTTCGAACCATTGATGCGGCCCGTGGCGTGTGCGGTGTGCCAATTGTTGATGGTCGTGTCGAATTGCAGACCTGGATCGGCGCAATCCCAGGACGCTTCGGCGATCTGACGCCACAAGTCCCGAGCACGAATGGTGCGCACCGGCTCTCCAGTGGTGACGGCCTTGAAGGACCAGTCCAGATCATCTTTGACTGCCTGCATGAACTCGTCGGTAACCCGCACGGAGTTGTTGGCATTCTGATACTGAACGCTGAAAGCGTCGGACCCATCAAGGTCCATATCGAAGCCGGCATCGCGCAGGACGCGCGCCTTGCGCTCTTCGCGAGCCTTGCACCAGATGAACTCTTCGATATCGGGATGATCGACATTCAAGATCACCATCTTGGCGGCGCGACGAGTCTTGCCTCCAGACTTGATCGTGCCCGCCGAGGAGTCGGCTCCACGCATAAAGCTGACTGGACCCGATGCTGTTCCTCCACCTTGGAGCAACTCCACACTGGAGCGAATTTTGGACAAGTTGATTCCTGAGCCCGAACCACCTTTGAAGATCACGCCCTCTTCGCGGTACCAGTTCAAAATGGCGTCCATCTTGTCTTCCACCGCCAAGATGAAACAGGCACTGGCCTGCTGGGGTACGCCCTTCACACCAATGTTGAACCACACGGGGCTATTGAAAGCCGCCCGCTGGGTCACCAAGATGAACTTCAGTTCATCGCTGAACGACTCTGCTTCGACCTGATCGACGAAGTAACCGCCTTCAACGCCCCAGTTCGTAATGGTGTCCACCACCCGGTCAATGACCTGACGGAGCGAGGTCTCGCGCTCCTCTGTGCCCGGGGTGCCACGGAAGTATTTCTGGGCCACGATGTTGGTGGCATTCAGCGACCAAGTTGTGGGGAATTCAACACCGAGTTGCTCGAAGGCCACCGTGCCGTCTTTCCAGTTGGAGATCCGAGCGTCACGCTTGTCCCATTCGACTTGGTCGTAAGGATGAACCCCACTGGAGGTGAAGTGACGGCGGATGCCGATGGCGAGGCGGTCCGGGGCGAGTGACATGGTGATTCCCTTTTCGATGGTGGCAGAAGTAGTTGTATTTGACGCTTTTTTGGGGCCTGGAGAGGCTCAGGCAGGAGACACAACATGTGGTGTGTATGGCTCCCCCACCGCTTGTGTCACCACAAGTGGTTGTTAGATTACAGCAGTGTAGTTACATCCTTGTCAACGATCCTCGGATAAATGTCCCCCTGAACAGGAGCGATGCCAAAGTCACTGCGGTGCCTCGATCACGAGTCACCGAACAAGCGAACCGGCAGGGGTACCGTAGCGGCCCTCCCCTGTGGGGAGGAAGGGGACAACCGTGTGAATTGATGTGAATTACTGGCCCGTCTCTGGGGATATCCCGTGGGTTACGAGCTCTGGGGGCCGTCGATCTGGGGACAACCCCCTCCTTGCCAAGAATCCCCACTCAAAGGCCTGAGATAGAGCGAAATCCTGTCAGTTCGCGGGTTGAACCGTGACCGGAATGCCATTGAGAACCGACGTGCCCGACAATGGGTCCATCGCCAAATGATCCGCCAAGATATTCGAGTTCACCCCCGCTTTTTCAGCGGCCACACGCATCCGGGTTCCGGGTTCGCCATGCCCCCAACCGTGAGGCAGGCTGACCACTCCCGGGCGGATATCGGCAGTCACCTCCACTGGAGCTACGACTTCACCAACGCGGGAAATCACTCGGGCCGGTGATCCGTCTCTCAGCCCCAAACGCTCAGCATCATCGGGGTTGATCTGCAATGTGCAATGCACTCGACCCTTCATAAGAACTGCGATGTTGTGCATCCACGAGTTATTGGTTTTCACGTGGCGACGACCAACCAGCACCAGTCCATCTTGAGGACCAGCAGTCAGGACATCGCGCAGACGAGTGAGATCCGACATGATCGGTTCCGGCGCTAACTCCACTTTGCCCGATGTGGTGCGCAAAGCATCGGGTAGTCGCGGCTCCAGAGCTCCGTAATCCACGCCGTGCGGGTTTTCTAAGAGCAGATCAAGACTTGCGCCACCTGGTACCGATCCAAAGGCGGCACCATAGGGACCAGTCTGCAACATGAAGTCCAAAAGTCGAGCTGGGCCACGTCGATCATGTTGCGATAGGAGTCCCACAATCTCATCAGCGGCACGACCGTGAATGGGCGACTTTGGATCTCCGACGGCTTGTGCCACCATGCCTTCGAGCATGCGATCATCAGCCATCGCCGGATCGACATCGGGGCCGAAACCTTGAGCAATGAGTCCGAGTTTGGCCAAGATCTGCCATTCATCGGGTTGACCGTCGTCGAGGGGTAACACCGCTGGGCTGTAGTTGGCCACGTTACGAATGGCGAACTGCAAAAGCAGCACATCGTAATGATCCCGTTGCAATTGCGAAGGCACCGGCAAGATGATGTCGGCGCATCGCGTTGTCTCATTCAGATAAAGATCAACGCTGATCATCAAATCCAACTGATCGAAGGCTGTGGCCAACTGTCGCGAATGCGGGGTGGACAAAATGGGATTGCCAGCAACGGTGATCAAGGCTTTGATGCTGTTCTCGCCGGCATCGGTGATCTCTTCTGCCAAGGCCGCTACGGGATATTCCCCCATCACTTCGGGATAACCCTGCACGACAGTGCGCCCACCGCCACGCCCGATCTTGAAACCACTTCCTCGCCCTGACTGACCGCGCGTTGTCGGACCACCAAGAACTGGGCGAGTGAACATCACCCCACCAGGGCGATCCAGATTGCCGGTCAGAATATTGATGACGTCGATTAACCAAGAAGCAGTTGTTCCAAAGTGGGTAGTCGTCGTGCCAATCCGTCCATAGACCGCAGCGGTTGGTGCAGTTGCGAGTTCGCGAGCCAGACGGCGAATGGTGTCGGCATCGATACCCGTGATCTCGGCCACTGCCTCAGGAGTGAAGTCCGCACATGCAGCGCGCACCTGCTCGACGCCCTCAAGAAGTGAGTCGATGTGGGCTCCCGGATTCACCAAGTTTTCGGCGAAAAGAACCTCCACGATGGCCATCAAAAAAAGAGCATCAGTAGCCGGTTGGATCGGCAACCATTCATCGGCCTCTTCAGCAGTGCGACTGCGTCGCGGATCGACAACGACCACGCGTCCCCCGCGGGCGCGGATTGCTTCGATGCGGCCAGGAAAATCTGGAGCAGTGCACAGACTCCCGTTGGATGCATACGGGTTAGCGCCGAGCAGAAGTAAGAAGTCGGTGCGGTCCAAATCCGGTACGGCCACGCTGACTCCGGTTCCGAACATGTATCCAGCAGCAACTTGCTTGGGCATTTGATCCACCGTCGAAGCACTGAAGCGTTGCCGGGTGCCGAGCCCTTGCAGTAGTGCACGGTTGAAAAGCATGGCCGACAAACTGTGCGCACTCGGATTGCCCAGATACACCGCCAGCGCCTGACGCGGGTGACGTTCGAGGAAATCATGCAGACGTCCGGCCACCTCGGACCACGCTTCATCCCATTCCACTTCTACGTGGACGCCATCGCGTTTGATCAATGGCTTGCGTAAGCGATCCGGATCTTCGTGCAAATCTTTCAGAGTCGAGCCCTTGGGACAGATATAGCCGTGGGAGAAGACATCATCCTGATCCCCGCGAATGCGTCCGATCGACACACCTGTGGGACCGGTGCGCACCGCTATCTCGAGTCCGCATCCCGCCTCACAAAGCGGGCAGGTTCGATAGGCCAATTGGGTCGACTCGGTCGCCACATCGCTCACAGCACGACTCTAGGTGGTCGCCCCCGGCGAACGGCGACTCCGGGTTGGCCACCTGGAGCCAGAGCACCAAGACCTGTCACATGACCGGTGCGACGTGCTTGGGTATCTCAGCTCACCGGGGACTTATCGAGCAAAGCCGCTTCGCGCTGGAAGTCCTCGGCCGCATCGAAGTTCTTGTAGACACTGGCAAAGCGGATATAAGCCACTTCATCAAGGGCCCTCAGTCTTTCCAGTACTGCAAAACCGATGCGCGTCGTCGACACATCGGCACCACCGGCGGCGCGCACTTCTTCTTCCACCGAATCAGCCAAAGCATTCACCGCTTGATCATCAACGGGGCGACCCTTGGCAGCCGCCATCACACCCGAGATCAACTTCGCTCGATCAAATAACTCTCGCCCGCCATGCGTCTTGGACACCATGAGCGGGACTTCATCCATGCGCTCAAAAGTGGTGAAGCGATGCAAACACGCCGGACATTCTCGACGACGACGAATCGCCATACCCTCTTCCGCGGTACGAGAATCGACCACTTTGGTGTCTTCATGACGACAAACCACACACCGCACGAGGCCAACTGTAGCGGTTGCCCTGGGAGTCACGCACGAAAACGCCCTCTCATTTCTCACCACTGAGAGGCCTTCAGAGTTCGGGAAGAGTCAATCGTTGACCCACGTCAATCGATGCCTGCCCGTTCAAGGCGATGAGTTTTTTCACCAGGGACCGAATATCGCCATCGGTAAGGGAGGAGGCAATGGACCACATGGTGTCACCCTCTTGAACCACGTAATACTGCGGTCCTTGCATGAAAGCGCCAGAGACATCGTGACCAACTTCGGAATATTGCACCGCTGAACCTAGGGGCGTCACCGTGGGGATGGAGGCAGACACATCCCCACGGCTCGCCAGGGCACGGACGCCGAGGCAGGCGGCGACCGCGAACGTGACCATCAACAAAATCGCAATCAAGCGACGTCGACGGTAGATATCAGCCGAAGGTCGAGCGAAACCAGTTGCGTTCGCCGGCCGGCGGACGGTGACGGTGTACTGGGGATTCAAAACGATGGCCACGGTGTTCCCTTTCAAGTATTGAGTCGATCGAACTGGTCGGCGGTAACGAACTGTCGTGATCGTTCCCGATGGGTAGGGCAGAGATCATGAAGAACGGTTACCTGTTCAGCGAACGAGAGTTCGATAGTTCGACGAACAGGTGTTCGACAGCGTATGAGAACACCTGTTCCCTTGTCAACGATGCGGTGCCGGATTTTGATGACCGCCGGAAATAACCTTCTCACCAGGGCTTTTAAAACCAGGGTTGGAGCCTACGAACAAATGTTTGACTCAAGGGACGAACATGCGTACGCTCAGGGCATGACTGACGCCACTCTCACTACCCGTCAACGGAGCATTCTCGAGTGCATCGAAACCAGCATGGCCGAACGAGGCTTTCCCCCTTCGGTGCGCGAAATCGGTGAAACGGTGGGTCTGACCTCCCCCTCCACTGTCCACAATCACCTCAATACCTTGCAGCGCCTGGGCTACCTCGAGCGAGATCCCAACCTTCCCCGAGCGATCAAAGTCCGTTGGGATCGCAACAGTGGAGCGATCATCTCCCGTAGTCGAGTTCATCACGTGCCCTTGGTTGGAGACGTCGCTGCCGGCACCGATGTCTTGGCCCAAGAAAATGTCGAGGAACTTCTCCCCCTCCCCGCCGATTTCACCGGCGATGGCGACCTTTTCATGTTGCGAGTACGCGGTGAATCAATGATCGAAGCGGGCATCTTGGATGGTGACTATGTCGTCGCCCGCCAACAGCCCTCAGCTAATAATGGCGAAATCGTGGTGGCGGGAATCCCCGGAGACGAAGCCACTGTCAAGACGTACTCGCGAGTCGGAGATCAAGTGACATTGACTCCCGCTAACCCACGACTGAGCCCCATGGTCTTTCCTTCGGCCGAGGTGCGGGTCTTTGGAAAAGTGGTCACCGTACTTCGGCGTCTCTGAGCCCCTTGGGCGCTCGTCCCCCTGTGAAGGTCAAAGACTGACGCCCTATCCAGCCACACCCAAGCGCTCAGCCACTCGGTGAAGTGCCTCATCATTTTGCACTACTGCGACGCGGACATACTCGCGTCCTTGAACTCCGTAGAGATCACCGGGGCTCACCAGCGCTCCCCCTTCGCGGGCTACACGCTCAGCGAAAGCCCAAGCATCACCCACCCGAAACCACAAGTAGAAGCCACCATCGGGTAAGCCGACAGACAGTCCCGACCAACGCTCGAACGTTGAAGCCATGGTCGTCAAACGGCGAAGGTACGTGGCCCGTTGCTCATGAACGTGTTGATCGTCGTCGAGGGCTGCCACTCCTGCTGCTTGAGCGGGTCCGGGCACCATCAAACCGACGTGTTTGCGAATCTCGGACACATACGACACCAGTTCAGCGTCCCCGGCATAGGCCCCGACACGCAGGCCGGCCAGATTCGAACGCTTCGATAGCGAATGGACGGCAACCACACCATCGGTTCCATATTGCAAGATGGACTGTGGAGCACCTTGCCAGGTGAATTCGGCATAACACTCATCGCTGAAAACCGGGACACCATGATGTCGACCCCAGGCAGCCGCAGCACCCAGATCATCGAGGGCTCCGGTGGGATTGGAGGGGCTGTTCACCCACAGCACCAAAGCCCGAGCCGCATCCTCGGCAGTAATTGCTGAGAGATCAATACCACCACGCTCGTTCACCGGCACCGGAACTGGCCGACAACCCGCCAAGATGGCGCCCATTTCATACGTGGGATAGGACACCGCGGGATACAGAACCGTATCCCGGTCGGGGGAACGCAACTTCAACCACTGTGGCAGAGTGCCGACGAACTCTTTGGTGCCGATACACGCCGCAATGTTCTGGGGCGCAACGGTGACCGCGAAACGGCGTTGCATCCAGCGAGAAAAGGCGTTGCGCAATTCGGCGCTTCCGATGGACGCGGGATACCCGCGTTCACTTTTGCTGGTGGCGAGAGCGTCGAGGACCGCTTGCGGAGGTGGATCGCACGGTGTTCCGATGGAGAGGTCAACTAGTCCACCTTCATGCCCTGCAGCTAGCGGTTTGAAAGCATCGAGCCGTTCATAGGGATATGGGGGCGGAACGTAACCCGAACCCGAAGATGAACTCATGATGGGCCCACGCTAGGAGAAACACGGGACGAGTTCGGTGTTCGGCCACCACTCGAAGGAATGAATGGCGCCAGACGTCCAGCGGAGGCCTCGCTCAAGCGGGCCCGAACGTGAAAGCCGTCTTCGCCTTCGGTGGTCGACACCACTTCACCCTCCCGATGCACCGAAGCCAATACATCGCCGCGGTCATAGGGGATCACCAGGTCGATGACCTCGGCAATTGATCGCAGACGGTCGGCTAGCGTCACCAAAAAAGCCCTGATGCCATCGCCGCTCTGGGCACTCACCCCAACCGATCCCGGGTGGCCACGAACCACATCATCAACGGTGTGCGGATCGAGATCTCGTTTGTTGAACACCAGTAGTTCTGGAACGTGGTCGGCTTCGATCTCCCGCAATACCGTATGAACCGCTTCGATCTGTCCATCGGGGTCACTTGCGGTCCCATCGACAACGTGCACCAGATAATCGGCCCGCGATGCCACTTCGAGTGTGCTCTTGAAAGATTCCACGAGACCATGAGGAAGTCGGCGAACGAAGCCAACTGTGTCGGTCACCAGAACCGGCTCACCTCCAGGTAGCGATAAGCGTCGAGTGGTTGGATCCAGGGTGGCAAAGAGACGGTCCTCGACCAGTACTCCAGCCTGGGTGAGCTGATTCAGCAATGTGGACTTCCCGGCGTTGGTATAACCCACGATCACCACATTGGCCAGCCCGCTGCGCTGCCGACCTTTGCGCTGCAAATCACGGGTTCGTCCCAAGTCGATCAATTCGTGCTCGAGCCGACTGATGCGCTGCTGAATCCGACGACGGTCAACTTCGAGTTTGGTTTCACCGCTACCGAATCGCGAACCCACACCACCGCGCTGCTGGGATAACTTCGCCGTTGCGCCACGACGAAGGCGCGGCAAACGGTAACGCAATAGCGCCAGTTCCACCTGGGCTTTACCTTCCAAAGTGTGGGCATTCTGAGCAAAAATGTCCAAGATCACGGCGGTGCGGTCGATGGCGGTGCGACCGAGTAGCCGCTCGAGGTTGTACTGCTGGCCAGGGCTGAGTTCATTGTCGAAGACCACCGTGTCGGCATCCACCGCAAGACATAGCTCCTTCAACTCTTCGGCCTTACCCTTGCCGACGAACCAAGTGTGATCGGGAGTATCGCGACGCTGCATGATTCGACCGACGACATCGGCACCTGCGGTATCGATGAGCAAGGTCAATTCATCCAAGCTGGCCTCGGTCTCGTCTTCAGTGTGACCCCCAAGAGTGACTCCCACAATGACGATTCGCTCTCGAATACTGCGCTCGATCAGCGTTTGGCCTAGGGCCTGGTTGTACGGAGAATTCGGATTGCTCATATCAACGGGTTCACCAAGGTGCTCGGAGATCGATCGAAATTTCGGCAACGAACGTCGTCGGTCCGATCAATGTTGCTTGACGGCTCACACGGTCAACTTTCACCGTGGCGTCACCACCGGGCATATGCACGATGATCTCTGGCGCCGAGGCTGGGACCAATCCCCAAGTCATTGCAGCCTCGGCTACGGCACATGCTCCGGTGCCACAAGCCATGGTCAACCCGGCACCGCGTTCATGAACTCGCATTGTCACGGCATTGACCTCGGGACCGGGCTCAACTATTTCTAAATTCACCGAAGGCACTTTGGCCCCCAGTGCTTCGAGATCAACAGCGTTGACATCATCCACCCCGACGACCGAGTGAGGGTTTCCAAGTGAAACGTGGCGGACAGGGCGATCCTCATGACAGCCCAGATCCTCCCAGTTTTCAGGAGGAGCAACATCTTCGACCAAACCCATATCAACGCTGAAAAACATCACCCGCTCATTTTCCGTCAGACGGTCCTCGCTCAGACCGGCGCCTGAGGATCGAATCACTTCGACGATTCGTCGGCCGGCCGCAGTGTCCACGATGAAACGTGGAGGCATCTCATCAACTGGCAACTCCCTTGACAGTCTTCGGTGGGCCGCTTGAGCCAAACAGCGGATGCCGTTGCCACTCATTTCGGCCGGACCACCATCGGCGTTGTACAGAACCATCCGCAGGTGTCCGGAATCAACGATTTCCAAGAGCAAGAGCCCATCTGCGCCAATTCCGGTCCGACGATCACACCAGTTCCGGGTCAGGGTCGGCCAATCCCAATCTGAAAGACGCTTGAGGGACATATCGGTATTGATCCTCGAGGTGAACTGACCCTGATCCAGCACTAAGAAGTCGTTTCCCAAAGCGTGGTGCTTGGTCAGGGTGCAGGTAAAGAATCGCTCAGAGTTCATCGACGGGCTCAGGTTACGTCACCCGGCTGCGAATTCTGCGAGAAGTTTGGGCAAAGCCTCCTGGATGGGATCTGCTTCGACCGGAATCCAGGTGATGCGAGGATCTCGACGGAACCACCGTTCTTGACGGACCGCAAATTGACGAGTCCGACGAATGATCAGTGCTGTGGCCTCATCGAGCGAAAGGTTCCCCCCGAGGTGTTGCGTCACCTCTTTATAGCCAAGTGCTTGGCCAGCAGTCGGTGAAAGACCACTCTCGAGGAGACGTCGAACCTCTTCCACCAATCCTTGTTCGATCATCATCTCTACTCGTTGTTCGATACGCAGGGCCAACACCGGTCGAGTCCACTGCAACGCGAATTGCCGCACAGGCGAGGGTGGATAGGTATCGACTCCCGGGCCGAAAGATGAAAAGGGACGGCCACTACCCACCGTGACCTCCAAGGCCCGCACTATCCGTCGGATATTGGAGGGCTCCATCCGCCCAGCCGCCACCGGATCGAGGGCCAACAGACGCTGATGCAGTACTTCGGACCCTTGATCCAAGGCCTCTTGGTGCAGCGACTCGCGCAGAGACGGCCACTGACCCGGGAAAGACAACTCATCGACTATGGCCCGGACATACAGACCGGTTCCGCCAACCACCACAGCCAGACCGTTCCGGCTCTCGATGTCCGACATCGCATATCGATAAAGATCTTGGAACTGAGCCACGGTGAAGGATTCGTTGGCCTCGACCACATCGATCAAATGGTGGCGTACCGAAGATTGCTCGGCAGCAGAGGGCTTTGCCGTCCCAATGTCCATACCCCGATAGACCTGCATGGCATCCACGGAGATGAGCTCCGTACGGCGCGCACGTCCAATCTCGGATTCGGCCAAAGCTAAGGCCACTGAAGACTTGCCACTCGCAGTCGGACCGAGAAGGGCGAGAAACGGAAATGCCACCACGAATCGTCTACAGCGCGCCGACCGGAATACGAATGCGATGAGCCGGATCAGCGGTTTGTTCACGGAAGATACCGCGAAGAAAATGGGGAGCGGCGCTCACGATTTCGACCAGGCCATAACTGCCGGCTCGTAATGGCCGTTCCGTAGTGAAATGAACGACCTTGTTTTGACGAGTGCGTCCAGTTGTCACCTCAGGATTACGTCTCGAGGGACCTTCAACCAGTACTTCTTCGACACGACCAACACGGGCCTCGTGTTTCAAGAGCGCCGAACGTTCAACCACAATCCGCAACCGCTCGAATCGATCAGCAACCACCTCGGCATCGACGAACTGATCCACCATCGTGGCTGCTTCTGTTCCTTCACGCGGGGAGAAAATGAACGTATAGGCGTAGTCGTACTCGGCGGCCGAAGCTACTTCCAAAGTGTGAGCAAAATCGTCTTCAGTTTCACCGGGGAATCCAACGATGATGTCGGTACTCACCGCCAAGTCCGGAATCATCGAACGAACTTCGATCAACTTGTCCAGGTAACGCTCGGCCGTATAACCCCGATGCATGACCGCAAGAAGACGATCACTTCCGGACTGCAGGGGATAATGCAGATGCTCGCAGACCGAAGGAGTCTCAGCCATGGCAGCAAAGGTCTCACTTCGCATGTCCTTGGGATGCGGACTGGTAAAACGAACCCGTCGAATTCCGGGGACTGCTCCAACATCGCGAAGCAATTCACTGAACATGGGCCGCAAAGACACCGATTCGCCGGCCCGACGACGGTCCACCTGGATATCGCGTCCGTAACTGTTCACGTTTTGGCCGAGCAAGGTCACTTCGGATACCCCAGCGGCAGCCAAGGATCGCACCTCATCGACGATGTCGTCATAGGGACGACTGATTTCCGCACCTCGCACTGCCGGAACGATGCAAAACGCGCACGAGTTGTCACAACCGATTTGCACTGTGACCCAGGCGTCATAACCCGTTTCGCGTCGAGCGGGAAGTGCTGAGGGAAACATCGCGTGGTCATCGAGAACTGCTTGTTCGAGAATCTCGGTGATCGGACCGTTCTGTTGCGACTCCTTGACCAATTCCGCGGCGCGATGCACATTGTGGGTGCCGAGGACCACGTCCACCCAGGGTGCCCTCCGACGCACTAAATCACGATCTTTTTGCGCCAAGCAACCCGAGACCACGATCTGTCGGCCAGACCGGGCTTCTTTCCATTGCTTCAGGTATCCGAGATGGCCATAGAACTTGTTGTCGGCATTTTCTCGAATGCAACAGGTATTCAAGACCAAGACATCGGCGTCGGCTTCGCTCTGCGCAGCTGCAAGTCCATCGGACTCGAGAAGACCCGAGATCCGCTCGGAGTCGTGTTCATTCATTTGGCATCCGTACGTGCGAACCGCGAACTGACGAATCGGGTCGGACGGCAGGGAATCGTGAAGGGACATCAGGATCTCAGGATACCGTTCATCGCCCTCGCTCTTTTCGCGCCGGAGCACCCGATTCCGTGCTCATGGTCAACCACCTGGCGGGTTCGCGTGGCGTTCAGTCGTCCACGTACTGGCGTAGTGCTCGGCTGGTCGCCACCTGCCGCAATCTGAACAACGTGCGGACTTCGATCTGGCGAACTCTCTCCCGCGTGATGTTGAAGGCCTGTCCTACCTCTTCCAAGGTGGCTCCCTCCTGGCCGTTCAACCCAAATCGCATCCGCATCACCTCTTGTTCGCGCAACGGAAGCTCGAGCAAGATATCGCGCACG
>JBEIGJ010000021.1:0-21254 GCA_040381935.1 Acidimicrobiaceae bacterium
CCAAGCGGACTGCGAGATAGTCGAAGATTTGTATCAGTGTCATACCACCGATGGCATCGGAACTTGGTCGTGATGGGAACTGTATTGTCGGTGTACCTTCTCGCAATTCCTTAGCGCCCGTCAGATAGATGTCACGCCACGGTCCGGACTCAGCTTGATACGCCAATTGTTCAAAGGCATCAGCCTGTAGCCCACGCGCCTGGATATTCGTTGGATCGGCAAAAACTGCGTGACGCAAAACTTGCGCCACCCAGCGATAGTCGCCAGCCTCGAATGACCGCTGAGCCATAGTGATCAGGTTGTCGATACCGCCCATGTATTCGACATACCGCTGCGCCGACTCCACTGGAGGATAGGGATGTAGCGATGATGGGTGGCCGTCATAGAAACCAAAGTGCCGCTGATAAACGGCTCGAACGTTATGGCTGAGAGTGCCGTAGTAGCCATGGCAGGTCCAGTCAGCCCACAGCCCCGGTGGCAAATCAACCTCAGCAGCGATTTCATCGGGGGTGTATCCCAAATTTGCGAGGCGCATTCCCTCGTCATGAATCCAGCGGTAGAGGTCGCGATGATTTCTCAGGTGCATGAGAGCATCGTTCTTGCCCCAATAGGGCCATCCGTGGGAGGCGAAGAGAAATTCAAGGTCGTTGCCGTAAAGCGCTATGGCCTCGTCGAGCGATCGAGTCCATCGCAACGAATCGCGCACCAGTGCTCCTCGCAGGGTGAGCACGTTATGCATGGTTCCAGTGCAGTTTTCAGCAATACAAAGGGCGCGTAACGGCGGAAACCACAGATGCATTTCTGCGGGGGCTTCAGTGTCGGGGGCCAATTGGAATTCCACCTCGAGCCCGTCAATGATCAGGGTTTCACCGGTGGCGCCAATGACGCGTGTCGGTGCAATCAAAGTAGATGTTCCGAAGGGGACAGCTTTGGAGAGGCCTTGATCAACATGCCCGAGAGGATCTGCGGGGAGCATCATGCCGTACTGCCATGTAGCTCGTCGTCCCATCGCTGCTTGAGCAACAACGTTTTCTTCAACTGCAGCGTGAAGAAAACCATCGGGTGCGATCACCTGGCATGCGCCCGACTCGATGAGACTGCGATCTACGACGCCCAAAATGCCCCCGTAGTGATCGATATGGGAATGGGTGTAGGCCACTGCCACTACATCGCGCCTTCCCAGATGCTCATCGACCAGGCGTTTCGCAGCAGCGGCAGTTTCCTGAGTAGTCAACGGATCGATCACCAGCCAACCGGATGCAGTGGCGACAAAAGAAACAACTGCGGTGTCGTAGCCGCGTACCTGATACAAACCAGGTGTCACTTCGAAAAGACCGTGAATCGCGTTCAATTGCGCTTGGCGCCAAAGAGAAGGATTCACCGTGGTGGGGGCTTCACCATGAATGAAATCCCATTTGGCGGTGTCCCAACTCGTGGGGTTCAGCGCCCCAGGTTTTTCGTTGGCAATGGGACCATGGTGCTGGGCGATGAGGCCTTTCGAAGCACGTTCTCTATCACCGTTGTCGTCCCAGGGCAGCTTGCCATGGAAATCACGGTTGATCGTTGCGGTATGTTCCGTAGCCACGCGGCGGATGTCGCTCATAGGAAAATCAGCCTTGTCTTTCTCGAGGGTGCAAGTGTTGTGCTCTGCTGAATGATGTTCATCGTAGGCCGATCTCCACAAGTTGACAGGTTGGCGGTGCCGACGGCGTGTGATGCAACCAGCGAAAAAACATTGTGCCGACAGTATGGCCATAGGTTCGTATCCAATTGGGATGGCTGGGGTCAGTATCCGCTAGCACCAAGGTGACCGAACCATCGGCATTTCGGGTCATATTTTGGTCGTTGATATTCATGGCACGATCAGGGTGTGACTGAAACCAGCGGTCGCAGACTTGTAATCCCCAATAGTGACATCCATCGGCTGGTGTTGGCGGGTTCACGTGAATGTGCAGCCTCTGATCTGCCCGCAACTTCCACCAGCCAAAGGCGTAAGTGACGTCGGGATTCGGCACTGCAGCCACTATTTCTTCAGCCGATTGAAGGACCACCTGATTTGGCGAGTGACGCAAATCTGCACCCCAGAGTTGATTAAGTCTGGCATTCCAGAGAATGGAGTTGGCCATCATCGCCAGACGTCCAGAAACCTCTGCGGTGCTGGGCAATCTCGATGGCAAATGTGATTTCGGTATCGCCCTTTCGATCAACCAATGTCCACGCTGCTGGGTGTGACGGTTGTGAAAATACTGTCGAATGATGACTCGCGTGGCCTCGGGATGTTCGAATTCGTAGGTGAAGTCACCGTGTTCATTGACGAGATGGTCAACGTCAACGTTCATCACTATTGCCTTGGCATCTCCAGAGGCGTCGTTGGCATAGATGCAAATGCCGACGTAGCTCGAACCACCGCGGTTGCCCGAAATACGGTGACGGACTCCTGGTTGTACGGCCGCGACGTCATAGTCGATGTCGGGACCGCTGGCGCCGAGCCAACGCGATGTTTCAATTGGTGGTAAGAATTCTGGTTGTTCTGGAGAAAAAGAAAACAAAGAATACTGAGAAGCGGTGGCCACAATGAACTGTAGATACCGATCTCCATCGGCTTGTTCGCGCTCGTTGAGCGGATCTTCATCGCTCTGAATATGGTTCCAGGCAAAATCGATAGCTTCGCGAACTGTCGTCCATGATCCCGTCGTCATTGAGACCCCATTGGTCACCTACTCAGCGGCCGCCGGTGCGCTGGTAGAGGCGCGTTGCCAGGGGAGCAAAGACGGCGATCAGGCCGATGGTCCAAAGCAATGTGTAGAGAACGCTGTTTTGCATGGGCCAGGCAGTTGGCTCTGGTGTTCCCGCGGGAATATTGCCAAAGAGTTCGCGCGTCGCCTGAGTGATTGCCGAGATCGGGTTCCACTCAGCGAAGGTTGCAAGCGGGCCCGGTAAGGACTCTGAGGGTACGAAGGTATTGGCGATGAATGTCAAGGGAAAGAGCACTACGAATGAAGCATTGTTCACGACTTCTGGAGTAGGAACCAATAGCCCGATACAGGCCATCACCCAAGAAAAGGCATAAGCAAAAAAGAGCAGTAGGGCAAAAGCCAGTACGGTTTGAGCAATCGAGCCTCGGATGCGCCATCCCACAACCAGCCCGGCCACCGACATGACCATCAGAGATAATGCGTTATAGATGACATCGGAAACTGTGCGACCGGCCACCACCGCTGAACGAGACATTGGCAAGGAACGAAAGCGGGAGATGAGACCTTTTTGCAGGTCCTCGGCAAGACCTGCACCAGTGAAAGTCGCACCAAAGACCACCGTTTGAGCAAAGATGCCGGCAATCAGAAATTCGCGATAGTTGCCACCTTCGATATTGATTGAACCACCAAAGACATAAGCAAAGAGCAAGACGAACATCAGTGGTTGCACCAGAACGAAGGCCATGACATCAGGGACCCGGCGAATTCGGATGACATTTCTTCGAGCAATCACCGCGGTATCGCGTCCGCTTTGCACTGCAGTTGAAAAGAGACTCATGACTTGAACATTCTCATTTCGATGATTCTGCTGGGACAATGCTCTCGGAAATGTCGTGCTCTGTCAGTTTCATGAAGACATCGTCCAGAGTTGGTCGTCGAAGAGCGATATCGATGATTTCAATTCCTCGGGCCTCGAGATCACGGAGCACTTGGCGCAGAGCCTCTACCCCTTGGTCTACAGGAACCGATAACTCACCAGTGTCATCGTGCACCCGCACGGTGCCGGTACCGGCAACTGCGAGAACACCTCGGGCCGAATCGATATCTCGGTTATGGCGAACATGGACGTCGAGATGCTCGCCCCCGACTTGGCGTTTGAGTTCCTCGGCGGTACCGCGGGCGATAGCTCGACCATGATCGATGACCACGATGTTGTCAGCCAGTTGATCAGCCTCTTCAAGGTATTGCGTGGTCAGGAGAACGGTAGTTCCACGAGCTACACGTTGGCGAATGGTGTCCCACAGTTCAGTACGGCTGCGGGGATCCAATCCGGTCGTCGGTTCATCGAGAAAGAGCACCAACGGTTCGCCGATGAGAGCTCCAGCCAAGTCGAGGCGTCGTCGCATACCTCCCGAATAGGTCTTGAGTGGACGATCGGCGGCATCTTCGAGTCTGAACTGTTCAAGTAAGTCACCGGTACGCCGTCGCACTTCTGCTCGTCGCAGTCCGTAAAGATGGCCGATCATGTCCAGGTTTTCGCGCGCTGTGAGATGCTCATCAACTGCGGCGTACTGACCCGACAAACCAATGAGTCGGCGAACCTCTCGAGCTTGCCGTACAACATCGAGTCCGGCAACTGTGGCGGTCCCCGATGTGGGAGTCAAGAGGGTTGTGAGTATCGATACTGCAGTGGTCTTGCCGGCTCCGTTCGGGCCGAGCAGACCAAGGACCGATCCACCTTCAACGAAAAGATCCAGGCCATCAAGAGCAATGACCTCACCGAAGCTCTTCACCAAGCCTGAGGCTCGGACCGACGTATCTGCAGGGAGGTTGCGAGTCATGTGAAAGTGGTTCAGAGGTATTCGTTATCGACTGGAATCACCATTAAATCTAAGTCGTGGACCGACGAGATCCTCTGCACCACTATTGCAGTTGCGCGAGGCGAGAGAATTTGGCCACCCGCAAAGCGAGCCCGGTGATCAAAACTGTTGACCCGGTGAGAACCGCCCAACCGGGGAGGCAGAGCACCAATCCCACACAGCCGACAAGCCCAATGATGCTCTGGACACGTTGAAACCTGGACAAGGGAAGAGTCAAAGCCGCCCAATTGGTGATGCCGTAATAGACCAGTACTCCCACACCAGAGACACCGATCGCATGACGAATATCGAAGGTGAGGACAAGCACCATCGCACCCACTGCCACGGTGAGTTCGGCGCGCACTGGCTTTGGTTTCTCCGCAGAAAGGTGAGCGAGTGCAGAGGGGAGGTCCCTCCGTCTGGCCATGGCCAAGATCGTGCGGGACACTCCGGGGAGGAGATTCAAGAGTCCGCCGAATGCAGCGATGCCAGCACCGATCTGCACTATGGCTCCGAGTGAGTTCCAGGAACTGGACTGCACCACCAGGCGTAGTGGATCGCTCGATGCGGCTAGATCATCCGGATCGACCGTCGACAGGACAGTTACCGCCACTATTGAGTAGAGGGCAATAACCATCGTCAAGGCCAGCAAAATAGCCCGGGGGATGGTCCGCTCGGGATTGGTGACCTCCTCGCCAAGTGTGGCGATCCTCGCGTATCCGGCGAAGGCAAAAAAGAGTAATCCGGCCGATTGGAAAACTCCGTAGGCCAATTCGACCCATGAATTGTCAGCAGTTGAACCACCAGAAAAGGCCAAGCGCCCGATATCAATATTGTCTCCGGTCCATCCCGAGATGATGACGACAGCCAAAATTGTGACGGTGATCGTCATGAGAATCTTGGTGACGTGGACAGTTCGTTCTATTCCGCCGATGTTCACCGCTGTGACGAGGACGAGCGCGATCGCTGCTAGTACTCGGTCGTTGTCAGGCCAGAGATATGCTCCAGCAGTGAGAGCCATTGCCGCGCATGAAGCCGTTTTGCCGATGGTGAATCCCCAGCCGGCGATGAATCCCCGGATTGGCCCCAATCGTTCGAGGGCGTATACGTAGGTACCTCCGGATTCCGGATACAGCGCCGCCAAGCGGCCAGAAGCCAGTGCATTACAGAGGGCGATGATGCCAGCAATGACGAGACCTAGCAATAACTGTGCACCAGCAGCAGCCGCGGCCTGGGACCAGACGACATAGACGCCCGCTCCAATCATCGAGCCGACTCCGATCAGAGTGGCATCGGGCAGTCCCAGCGTTCGCACCAGGCGACGATTGGTGGCATCCATCGCTGGTCAGTGATCGCTGGTCGAGGTTTGACCGGCGACTCAAGAAGGCCGGTTGATGAGATTCAGATGGATTGCGCGGCCTACTGCCTCGGCCCGGCCTTTGACCTGGAGTTTGCGGTAAATCGCAGTTGTGTCATCTCGAATCGTCGAAACGCTGTACGACAACTCGCGCGCGATTTCAGCATTCGTTGCTCCCGATGCCAGCAGCCGGAGTACATGTGTTTCGCGCTCGTTGAGAACTCCATTTGAAAGAGGATCTACGGTCAATCGCAGTTGACTCTGCAGATCTTCGATTCGTCGAATCGTCCGCTGGTCGTTCATTGACCGAGCAACGTCTTCGGCTTGATCCAGTAATGCCCCGGCGATTTCGTCACGACCAAGGGCATGATGAATGTCTGCCAGCCAGATATTGACCGGGCCATCACACCACCATGAGTTCGAGTCCACTGCGATGTGATCAGTCCACGGAGTGAGTACGGGGACGAGTTCCTCCAAAATGTCGGAAGTTTTTGTCAGCAGCGCTACGGAGGTGATACGCGTCGCTAGAAGTAAATAGCTCGATTCCTCATCAAGTTGACGCATAGCACGCCGGATATGGCGCTCTGCGGTCTGAGTATCCCCGGTGCGAGCAAACATATAAGCCACACAACTTCGTCCGATCGGGTTGGCCATACCAGGGAACGAGTCGTCGAAAAGGTAGTTCTGGATCTCGTCCAATTTGTCGGCGGCGATGACTTCTTGTGCGATAAAGAGCATGTCGGCCCCGAACCAACCGGGGAGTTTGGCATCCCGTCCTACTGAACCCGCCATTTGGCGAAAACTGTGGGCGGTGGCAAGGTCGCCGTCAAGATAGGCGGCGCCAGCAGCTAGGCAATATGCCCGCCACTTCAGGCGCGGGTTTCCGTCGCGCTCAGCAACCCACCGGGCCACTGCCATAGCTTGATCTGCCAGGGGCCGATCTCCAGACTCGATGGCATCGACATTGAGTTGAACTGCGGCTTCCACCTGATGAGATGCATGCCGAAGTCTTTGGGAAAGATCTAATGCTTCAATGGACACACTGCGCCGTTTTGCTAGATGTGCCGGTGAGCGGTGCGTGGCGCGCCAGGCCAGCAGTGCCAAGGTTCGCACTTCAGTGGAACAGGTTTGCGAGGCATCGAGTGCTTCGTCAGCCAAACCTTGGGCCACCGCTGGTCTTGTTATCCATGCCAACTGATGACCATCGTCCATTGTCAGAGGAATACGCATTTCAATCAGGGCTCGGGCGGCCTGAAGTGAAACGCGATTGTCCGGGTCTTGGTCCATCTCGGTGGCTCGTTGCAGTAATCGAGCCGCTCGCGGGTCTCCGGCATACCAATCGGTAGGTAAGGCATATTGCACTGCAGCGCGCGCCATGAGGCCGGAATCGCCTGCTAGCTCTCCCAGTGAAACGGCACGAGCGAGATGTTGACGTCCCAGACTCACATCCCCGAGCCCGTCGACAGCCAGGGCCAGATCGCAAAGACGATGTCCTTGACCCGAGAGGTCCTTTGATGTGTCGAGGTCGGCAGCCAGTTGCAATAACTCGAAGGCCGATCGGTAATCGCCAAGGAGAAGGCTCATTTTGCCACCGTGGTCAGCCATGGCCACCATCTCATCGGGCTCGACCAAGGATCCAGCGGCCCGAGCATGACCAATGGCATCAAGAAGTGTCTCGGGTCCACCAGTGAACAAGTGGCGGGCCACCGATGCGTTGATACGTGCCACCGACTCTTTGGGCAAATCAGCGATGAGCTGTAATTTGATGATCTCATCAACTGAGCCGTCGTGATTGATGAGTCCTGACTGACGAGCGAGATCGATGGCTGCTTCTGCTCGGGCGGGGTGTATCCCTGCGTAGCGAGCAATTGCCGAGGGAGAAACCTCACCGGCAACCAGGCCGGTGGCAATCAGCGTGTGCCATTCCGTTTCGCTGGTGAACATGTGGTCATCCGCCGCCTTCACATAGGTCATGGTAGAGCGTCGATTGCCGGAGTGTCTTTTCGAGCAAGATCTAGCCGGCCAAGTGCGATAGTCGCTGGGAGTTCTGAAAATTGCCTGATCGGGCAATCCATTTCTATGCAGGTGTACAGGTATCCCTAAAGTCCATTTGGTGTCGTTCCCAGAGTTGATTGCCTGTCAAGATTTGAACACACACGTGGTGATAGTTCTGGTGAGGGCTTGAGGTGATGAGATCCGCCGCTCTTCATTCGCCCTCTCCAATCTGGCCACCGATTCGACGTCTCGTAACCCGAGGCCCGGATCGGTGGCCAGAAAATTTCAGGCAATGGATGAGAGATCGATGACCTGTCCGTGTTCGGCAACGAAGCTTGGCCACTGCAACTCGGTTGTAATCCTCTTTTGCATTGCCTCGGCGGCGACAGGTTCGCCGTGAACGATGGCCACCTGTTTCGGTGGTTGAGATACTCCGGATAGCCAACTGATCAGTTCATCAGCATCAGCGTGGGCCGATAGCGAATCAACATGACGGATTTCGGCTACGACTGACACCTCTTGACCATAAATGCGGATCGATGGAGCGGCGTTGATGAGAGCTTGGCCGCGGGTTCCATCGGCCTGATGGCCAACGAAGAGAACCGTGTTCTCTGCCTGAGGAAGGACCTGGCGGAGATGATGCAGAACTCGTCCGCCGGTGGCCATTCCACTGGCGGACAAGATGATCATTGGTCCGGACGCTGATGACAACTCGATGGACTCTTCGACTGAGTGTGTGAAGTACACGCCGTGCGAGATGCGTTCGCATTCTTCCTCGGAGAGAGTGTGCTCACTGTGGTAGCGGAGCATGAGATCAGTGGCATCAATGGCCATGGGGCTGTTCAAGTAAATGGGCACATTCGGAATGCGTGCCTGACGCCGGAGTTCGGCCAAAATGTGCAAGATCATCTGGCTCCGGCCCACCGCAAAAGTGGGGATGAGTAATATGCCCCGACGTCCAAGAGTCGTACGAGCTATCTCGGCTATTTCTTCGAACGGGTCGATCCGGCTGTGGAGGCGATCGCCATAGGTGGACTCCGTGACGATCAAATCGGCGGCTCGCGGTGGATCGGGTGGACGCATGATCGGATCATTCGCCCGTCCGACGTCTCCTGAGAAAAGAACCGAATACTGTCGGTCTGAAAGGCGCAGCGACGCCGCACCAAGAATGTGGCCGACCCGGCCAAATATTGCCGAAACGTCATCGGTGACTGGAAATTCGTGGTCGAACATACGACTTTGGAAAAGCTCTAAAGCCCTCTCAGCATCCTCTGCAGTGAAAAGTGGAAGAGCGGGGTCATGTCGACTGCTCTTGTGCTTATTGGCGTAGTAAGCCTCTTCCTCTTGCAACATTGCCGAGTCTCGGAGGAGTAATTCGCAGAGATCTGACGTGGCGCGAGTGCACCAAATTGGCCCCGAAAATCCGTCTCGAACCAGTGCGGGTAGGAATCCGCTGTGATCGATATGGGCGTGGGTGAGAACAACGGCATCAATTGTTGCCGGATCGATAGGGAAGGGCTCCCAGTTGCGTCGGCGCAAGGCCTTTCCGCCTTGGAATTGTCCGCAGTCAACGAGTACCTGGCTGTGGGGGGTCTCGACAATGAAGCGCGAGCCGGTGACTGTTCCTGCGGCACCCCAAAAACCAATTTTCATCACGTCAGTCAACGGGGAAGGTCAACAATGCGCAACTGCATTCGGCCACATAGCGACGGCGAGTACTGCTTCATCTGTGCCACGATAAAGGGGTGCGCAACTCAATTTCCTTCAGATCTTCGGCTGCAATGATGGCTTCCACCCTGTTGGTCCTCAGTGCCTGCTCAAGCAACTCCTCATCAACCAACGGAGATATCTCCTCAACCACAGTGTCGATGAGTGCCTCGCCCACTGACCCGGCCGCAACCACTCCTCCGACTAGTACGGCGGCAAAAGACACTCTTGAAGAGGGCGAACCGCCGTCGGAAGCGATAAGCATTCTCGTTGATGCCGATGCCGCTGGGGTCCAGGAGGTCTCAGTCGCCCTTGGCACTCCAATGACGATTCGTATTCGCTCCACACAAAGCGATGAGTTTCATCTTCACGGATACGACCTTGAATTGACTGGCACCGATGTCACGTTCAATTTTGTGGCCGACAGATTGGGCGAGTTCGAACTGGAGAACCATGACTCGGGTCAACTGGTGTTACTTTTGGCGGTCCTCGAAGACTGATCAGCTCGCTCGGCAGGGTTGCCCGCGCAAGGAACCGCAGGCGGCATCGCCGGTTGGTACCTCGAGACCCCGAATGATGGAGAGAACAATCGACGACGGGTAAGTGACATCATGAACGATGGTCACATTTTCTCCGGCGCTGATGGTTCGAAATTGCCACACGGGACGGTTGCCGCCGGGCGCATCGATGGTGATGCGAATACGTGAGCCCGTTCGAAACGGATGGGCGACAGGGAAGATCTCAACTCGCACCGGCGTCACTTCACCCGGAACCAACGGGGTCGTCGTCGCTTCAAGATGAGTGTGGACGGGCCGCAGTTCTGGGCTTTCCGAATCGCCGAGGGCTCGATGACTGGCTCGCAGCCACCCACTTTGAACGTAGACCTCTGATCCATCGGCACGAATTTCGCTGATGGTCACTTCAAGATCAGTGTCAACCGCATCACTGGAAATCCAGAGGTCGGCTGAACTTGGACCGACGAGGACCAAATTCTCCGTCAGGGGCTCTGTCGTGAAGACGGCAGCAGTTCCCTCGGGATTGCGCACCCAGTTGTAGGTCACGTCAGAACGCCAGATTGCCGAACTATCTCCCTCGTAAAACGTCGGTGGCACTGCTGCGGGATCGGCACGATAAGCGGTGGAACCGGTTGCTACGAGCGCCGGTGCCATGAGTCCTTCAGGTCCAAGGTTGAAACGCACGGGTTCGACCGACGGGATTGGCCAACTGGGGAAATCTGCCGTCCAGCGGGCTAGTGGTGAAGCAGGTGGCTGACCGTCGGCTCCGCCGCTTTCGAAGAGAACCCGCACCTGACCATCGCGTTCAAAAGCGGATCGCGCTTCCTCGAGTGACATGTCGGCGAATCGGTTGTCGGCTTCGATTCCAACTTCGAGTCCATAGATAGCGTTGTAAAGAATTGATGCTGGAGCCGCAGCACTGGCGAGATCGGGGATTCGGTCGGCCATATACAGATTCAAGAACTCCACGTAGCGCGGAAGAATGGACGGGCCCAAAGCATCGGTGTGCAGACCATTGGTCAATGTGATGAACAATTTTGGAGCGTTGATGAAATTGTCCAGAAAAGCCGGGAAATGACCGCCTGTTTGCTCATCTTGCCACGCACCAGCGATGAAGACGGGAACGTTGATCTTGTTCACGAGCAAGGTTGGATTGATCTCATCGGCTACTTCGGGCGAATAGAACGGGTTGGCATCAATGAGTTCGACCAGATTCGGATTTTGCAGACGCAACTTCTGATTCTCGGCGCACTCCGTATCACCGGAATCGGCGCGATCTTTGGTCCAGGCTTGGCCGAATGGGGCACTGGAATTCATGCGCTCTTGGGTCCAAGGCACAGCGAAACCGGTGTTCAAGATGCCACCGGGATAAAGAGTGGCCCGATAACTATCGTCAAGAACTGACAGCGGTGCAATAGCCGACAAGCTCGGCGGTTGCGTCGAGGCAACGAAGAGTTGGCTAATACCCGGATAACTGATGCCAATCATGCCGACTTTGTTGTTGAGAACCCATGGTTGAGCGGCGACGGCTTCAATTGCGTCGTAGCCGTCGAGTAGTTGGGAAATCTCGAAGTATTCAAATGACCCCCCAGAGCATCCAGTGCCACGCATGTTCACACCGGCGTAGGCGAAGCCGAGTGCGTTGTAGATCTGGGCTGACGTCAAATCGTCGGGGTTGCTCGGGGTGTAACCGGAGTATTCGACGACCGTGGGGTAAGGGCCACCATCAGCCGGTCCCGGAAGGGAGATATTGACTGACAGAGTCGTACCGTCCCGGGTCTTGATGTATCCAAATCCGCCAGCCGGTAATTGCTGTGTGGTGTAGAAGTCCGGAGCAGGAATATTTGTTTCGTCGTAGACCTCGACCGGTGCACTGATCATCGCAGAGTCAGGAGAGAGAACGCGATAAGCCCCAACATTCAGATCGCGAAAGAGCAGACTCCCTTGGTCATCCACTGTCCCCTCGGCGATAACGAGTCCATCTTGATTGACGACTTGGAGAACCGACTGCGCTGGTGCATCCAATATGGCGATTTGATAGGCGCCCGGCCGGACCAGATATGTGGCCTCGGCCAGGGTGGTGGTCGTGGATTCGTAGACCGTGGTTGGAGTCGAGTCCCCGCCACCGGAGCAAGCAGCGACGAGTAAGACCGAGGCCAAGAAGAAGGGAGGTAGAGGACGGCGCCCAGGAAAAAGTTTCATTCGAACTCCTTTGAGGAATTCATAGATGGTAGGGGAGAGAGCAGGATTCGGAGAAGGTCGGACCGGAAGTCCTTGAATCAGGCAGGATGAGGGCTGTATCGGGCACAATGTCAAGATGAATTCGTCCTCGTTGCCATTGGCGGTTGCTTTCGACTCCCCGGGCATGTTGGAGGATCTCGAGGCATTGGTGACGACCGAATCTCCTTCGCAGGATCTCGAGTCCCTAGAAAACAGCGCTGCAGTTCTCAATCAGATACTGGAACGTCGTCTCGGCCGTCGGGCCAACGTGGTTCTTGGCCCTGCTGGCCCGCATTTGTGGTGGCAAGGTGGTGGTGAGCCAAAAGTCCTGGTGATTGGCCACCACGATACGGTATTCCCGCGCGGGGCCTTGGCCGAACGTCCGTTTCGCGTAGAGGGATCCAGGGCTACTGGTCCTGGTGTTTTCGATATGAAAGCGGGAATTATCCAAGCTGTCCACGCAGTCGCCGCTTTGGAAGATCGTTCGGGCGTGGAGATTCTCATTACTGCCGATGAAGAGGTGGGTTCGGGTTCCTCCCGGCAGTTCATAGAGGAGCGGGCAGTGGCGTGTGGCGCGGTTCTGGTTTTGGAACCGAGCGCTGACGGTGGAGCCTTGAAGACCGCGCGCAAGGGCACCGGAACTTTTGAGATCTTGATCCATGGTCGAGCGGCTCATGCGGGGCTCGAACCCGAAAAAGGTGTGAATGCTCTGGTGGAAGCGGCTGAGCATATTCTCCAGATAAATCGTCTCGGGGCCGCGGAACGAGGAACGACGGTCACGCCGACGTTGGCTCAGGTCGGTACCGCTGACAATGTGGTGCCGGCTTTGGCTCGGATCGTGGTCGATGTTCGGGTGGTCGAAGACGATGAACGGGTTCGCGTCGATACAGCACTTCGTTCGTTGACGGCGATACACCCCGAGGTAGTCATCGACGTGCAGGGTGGTTTCAACCGGCCGCCCATGCCACCATCATCATCGGAATGGTTGTTTCCCATGGCGTGTGATGTTGCGAGGTCGTCTGGTCTCGAAGAGCCCCGTGGAGTAGCAGTGGGCGGCGGATCTGATGGGAATTTCACTGCGGCTATCGGCGTAGCAACTCTGGACGGACTTGGAGCGGTCGGCGGTGGGGCACATGCCAATCATGAATGGGTGGATGTATCCCAAATGCCGACTCGGGCTCTCCTTCTGGCAGGGTTGATCGCTCGACTTCAATCTCGCTGACCAACTGCCACGCAGTCAGCCATGGCGCGCCCGATATTCGATTGCGGCCTGTTCAGGAGTTATCAGGTAAGGCCAAAAGACTGTCGCCTGGGGGCAAGGTTCCCGCTGAACGGTATACCTCGAGTTTCGAACGGCTGTCTTCGATATCTAAATTGCGCATCGTCAATTGGCCGATGCGATCCAGCGGACCAAAGGCTTGGTCCTCAACCCGTTCCATGCTGAGGCGATCGGGGGCATAGGTGAGATGCGGTCCACTGGTATCGACGATCGTGTAGTCGTCGCCGCGACGCAGACGCAGTACCACAGTGCCAGTTATTGCTGATCCCACCCAACGCATGATGGGCTCTCGTAACATCAGGCTTTGGGGATCGAACCAGCGTCCTTCATAGAGCAGGCGACCCAGCCGGCGGCCCATATTCCGATAGTTGTCGAGAGTGTCTTCATTGTGGGTGGCGGTCACCAAACGCTCATAGGCGATGTGCAATAGAGCCAATCCAGGAGACTCATAGATACCGCGACTCTTGGCCTCGATGATGCGGTTTTCAATCTGGTCACTCATCCCTAGACCATGTCGACCACCGATGCGATTTGCCTCGTGGACCAACTCGACCTGATCGGTGAACTCGTGGCCGTTGATCGATATTGGCCAGCCCTCGTGGAAGGTGACCGACACCGTCTCGGGGATGATCACAACGTCCTCGCGATAGTGGGCTGCGCCCATGATGGGCTCCACGATGTCCATGGACGTCGAGAGTTCTTCGAGCAGTTTCGCCTCGTGGGTTGCTCCCCATATATTGGCTTCAGTGCTGTAAGCCTTTTCGACACTGGCTCGATAGGGAAGTTGATGGGCTTCAAGGAACTGGCTCATCTCGGTGCGGCCACCGAGTTCAGCAACAAAGTCTTCGTCCAACCATGGCTTGTATATTCGCAACTTCGGATTGACCATCAGCCCGTAACGGTAGAAACGCTCGATGTCATTGCCCTTGTAAGTCGATCCGTCGCCCCAAATGTCCACTCCGTCATCGTGCATAGCGCGCACCAACAAGGTGCCAGTGACGGCCCGACCTAGTGGAGTGGTATTGAAGTACGTCTTTCCGGCAGTGGTGATGTGGAAGGCACCGCACTGCAAGGCCATCAGACCTTCGCGGACGAGTTCGGCGCGGCAGTCGATCACTCGCGCTTGTTCCGCTCCGTATTGCTTGGCACGATCAGGAATACCGGCGAGATCGGGTTCATCGGGTTGACCAAGATCAGCCGTGTAGCAGTAGGGGACGGCCCCTTTGGAACGCATCCAAGCCACTGCCGCCGACGTATCCAAGCCACCAGAAAAGGCGATACCGACTCGTTCGCCAACGGGTAGTGACGTGAGAACCTTGGCCGACATGAGGAATGACGCTATCGGTTGATCAGGCAGTGAATCACGAAGGGCGAGCGGTACGGTACGGGAGTTATGAACCTGGACGGAGGAATCCACGAGATCCCGCTACCGGCAGTGGCCGGTCGACTCTGGCTCTGCGGTAAGCACTACATTGCGCCTCGCCCCGATGAGGTAGTCGCAGCCTTGGCGATTGATCGCGTGGTCTGTCTGGTACACGAGCACGAGATCAGCGGTCATTATGCCGAGTATGTTCAGTGGTTACGTGAGTCCAGTCGCGCTCGATGGTTTCCGATTCATGATCTGTCATCGCCGGAGTTCGATGCGGTCGTTGACCTCTATAGATCAGTGGCTGATGAGATTCGATCGGGAAGCAATGTCATCGCTCATTGCGCGGCCGGGCGCGGTCGGGCTGGGACCCTGGCGGTTGGAGTGTGCCAGATCTTGGGAATGTCCCTCGACGATGCACTCGTGCATGTGCGTGGCCATCGTCCTAGCGCCGGACCAGAGGCTGGCCCGCAAATGGAAGCGGTTCGCTATCTCGAGGCCAATCTGGCGGGATCGTAATCAACAGGGTGTCGGCTAGGGCGATGATCGATCGAGCCGTCGATACCTTCCGCTAAAAGAGGCCACGGAGAAGAGCAGTGCGGCGCCCGCAAGGGCCGCGAGAACGACCGCTGCGCCCGGTGATCGGTGACGGTCGAGGAGGGCCAACAGCGCTATTTCTGCGGAGGCGAATAACGATAAGTAAGGAATATGGGGCCCGTTCACTGAACTGACGTAGATGGTGGCGGCTATCGGGACCGCCAGTCCGATGGTGATCAGGGTGGCCCCGGCGATGCTCCAACGCTGATCATCGAGCCAGAACACCGGTCGGCCAATGACATGCGATGAGGACCCGACCGCGATCAGAGCGAGCGCCAAAGACAGCCAGCCGGCGAGAACCACTCTCGACCACAATGGAGTCAGGCCAAGGGTCCGGTCGATCGGATCATTCATCGTCTCATCAATGTACCGTGCCCGAACTTCGGCATCAGTGACCGATAACTTGCCGCTGTGGTGTCCAGATCCGCTCATTTCCACAAACTCTCTTTCTTTTTCCCCATGTGGAATGAAGAGGAGTACATCGCGCGTACTTTGGGAGCGGCCCATGAGGCTGGTCGGTCGCTGATCGAAGCAGGGGAGATTGCTGACTACGAGATCATTGTCATCGATGATGCATCCACTGATTCCACTGGCCGTTTGGCCGATGAGGCTGCAGCTGCCGATGCCCGGGTCCGCGTGGTCCACCATCCGGTGAATCGCAAGTTGGGCGGTTCGATCAAGACCGGTTTTTCGGCCGCCTCCGGCGATCTCATTCTCTATACCGATGCCGATCTGCCGTTCGATATGAACGAACTGGAAAAAGCCTGTCGGATCATGCGCCAGTACGAAGCCGACATCATCAGTGCCTATCGATTCGATCGCACCGGTGAAGGGTACATTCGCACCGTCTATTCGTTTTTCTACAACGCCCTGGTTCGCATCTTTTTCGGGGTGCGGATGCGGGATGTCAACTTTGCGTTCAAGCTTTGCCGGGGCCGCATTTTCGAGCGCATCGAACTGGTCAGCGAGGGTTCTTTCATCGATGCCGAACTGGTGATTCGGGCCAACAAACTTGGCTACAGCATCGTGCAGTTCGGTGTTGACTATTTCCCGCGGACCCGGGGGGTTTCGACGCTGTCCTCTCCGGCAGTGATCATGAAGATCCTGCGGGAAATGTTCCAATTGCGGCGGTCCCTGCGAGCCATTCGGCCGGTGAGAGACACCTGAGCGTGGCGAGGATAACGCCGACCTGACGGGTCCGATTTTGAGGGTGCCGGTAAACTTCGGGGGTGCCCCAGCCAAATTACGGTCCACGGCAACGAGAGCCGATCCGTCGAGGGACTCAGTCGCGCCCGATGCGCCAGTGGTTGCCGGCCATTGGTGCCGCTTCGGTGCTTCTCGTTGTGGTTCTGGTCGGTGTCGGAGCCTCGGGCAACAACTCACCAGCTGGTGACGGGGCCTCTGAGGTCACCACTACCTCGGTAGCTCAGATTTCCACCGGTGTGACTTATCGGCCAGTGCCCAAAGTCCCCCTCTCTCAGACTCTGGGGCGCGGTGCGGTCGGACCGGAAGTGCAGATGATTCAAGAACGTCTCATCGAATTGGCCTTCGATCCTGGTGTGGCCGACGGTGCCTTTGGAGCGCGGACTCAACAGGCTGTCTGGGCTTTCGAAAAACTCGTTATGGGGGTCACCTACGATCAGGTGACTGGCAAGGTCACCAAGGACATGTGGAGCCGGATGCAGGACCCGCTTCTCATTTTGCCTCGCCGGCCCAATGCCACACCCAACCACACCGAGATCTATCTCCCTCAGCAGGTTTTGATCGTCTTTCACAGTGATGTCCCCGTTCTGATCTCGCATATCTCATCGGGTGATGGGGAAGAGTGGTGCGAGGAAGTCACCATCTCACCGGGTGAGTTGGGCAACGAAGGCGGAGCCCAAGCCATCAAACGTGGTGTGTGTGGGGTTTCGTGGACTCCGGGCGGGGTATACAAGTACTACCGCTTGTACCTCGGTCGCCGTGAAAGTCAACTTGGCGGCATGTACAACCCGGTGTATTTCAACAAGGGAATTGCCGTTCACGGTTCTAAGGACGTTCCGAAGTTTCCGGATTCGCACGGTTGCATTCGTATTCCGATGCATATCTCGGACTATTACCAGACCCTGGTCACGAAGGGTGAGCTGGTTTTCGTTTTTGATGGAGTGAAAGAACCCGAGGCCTACGGCGATCAACAGCCGATCTGGAACCGAGTGGATCCGAATTACACGACCACGTCGACTTCGACGACATCCACCACAGTGCCCAAAACCACGACCACCAAACCGGCAGTCACCACGTTGCCACCTCCCTTGCCGGAGAATCCAGTGACCACCGCTCCCATTCTGAACGCGGCAGTACCTGCTCTCGACTAGGAGCCGATACTGGGGTCGCTCGCCGATCCGGGATCGGTATCACGCTGCGATCAGTCTCAGTTGGTGATGATTCCTCGGGGCCGGGATTACTCGATACTGGCCAGGACGGCATTGAGTTCAGCGATTTCCGCTTCTTGACCTTTCACCATGGAGATCGCCATGTTCTTGACGTCGGTGTTTTTTCCATTTTCGATGGCGAATTCTGCCATTTCGACGCCGGCAACATGATGCGTGATCATCAAGGTGGCAAAGAGACGAGCCGCCTCATCTCCACTGGCCCGGGCGAATTCGTTCAGCTCATCTTGAGTTGCTAGTCCGTCCATTTCGTCGATGGGTGTGCTGTGTCCCATCCAGGTCATGGCGATGCCGGTGTCGTTGACTTCGCTGGCTTTGAAGGACCGCAACATTTGGATCATGCGACCTGTCTCCAGTTGTTGTGCCAGGAGAATTTCTTGGGCAATCAAAAGCAGGCGCGGATGGGGGTCTTGGGTTTCGGTCAGGTAGTAAAAGGCCATGTCAACTGCTTGGTCGTGGTGGTAACGCATGTCCTGGAGAAATCCTTCATCGACGGTGTTACGCGAGGGTCGAGCCGTCGAGTCACCAACCCAGAAACCAATACCACCACCAAGGATCAGCATTGCAAGACCCAGCGCTATGAAATTGAGAGGGTTCTGCCACCAAGGGAGGACGATGGTGGTGTCGCTGGCCTCTACTGACTCGGTATCCGAGAGAATCGAACTGCTTGAGTCGGCGGATGTGCTTTGGTCCGATGCATTCGTCATCTTCCAAGCGTGCCACAGTTCGACAACTTTGACTGGTCGGAATCAGCCGATCACCGCTCCGGAGATGAACGTCAACGAGCGCTCCCCGGTGATTTCCACCACGAATTCCCATTTGTCACCGTCATTGTCCGTTGCTGTACAGGAGTACTGGGTTCCGGGAGCAACGGAAACCGGTTCTTGGCACACGGCATCGGAGAACGTATAACCCGCCTCTTTGGCGAGATCAGGACTTTCAAGAAATTTCTCACCTTCAGACTTGAAATTATTGGACGTCGTCGAGCAGGCCATCAGGAGTGTCGAGCCAATGATTCCCGAGACGATCAGGGACCATGCCTTCGGGGAACGATATGGAGAGTTCATCGCGGACCTTTGCCAGCACCGACAGTATCGAGGCGTGGTGCGGAATAGTTCTGTCGAAGGGAATCGATAGTGGCAATAACCAGCGCGAACCAAATCAAACTGAATCCGATCACTTTCGAGACCGAGAGATCCTCGTGGTACACCAGCCACCCCAAAAGGAAGTTGATAACGGGAACCGAGTATTGCATAGGGCCAAGAACAGTCAAGCGAAGTCTCAAAGCCGCATAAGCAAAAAGAAGCAGCGGGACAGCTGTCACCAGCCCGCTGAGAGCAATAAGTGTCCAGTCAGTGAGCGACGCCGACGCAACGACGGAGTCGTCGTATCGAGAGAACCAGAGGATCAATCCGATAGCCGGGACGATAAGAATCAAGGTCTCTGACATGAGACTTTCAAGCGGCTGGAGGGTCACCCGTCTTTTCATCATTCCGTAGAAAGCCCAGGTTGTGGCCATGGCCAGGGCGTAGACAGGAATTCGGCCGTAGCCGAATGTCAAAACGAGTACTGCAACAACTGCGAGCAACGCACTGGCAAGTTGTACGGGCCGCAGTTTTTCATGCAGCACTTTGACGCCAAGCAGCATCGTGCCCAGCGGTGCAATGAAATACCCGAGAGCGGCTTCGATAACTTTGCCCTCGCTGACGACGACGACGTACGTGGTCCAATTCACGGCAAGAAGTAACGAAGCTACGGTGACCGTTTTCAAGAGACGGTCCCGAGATAGTCGTCGGAAGAGTTCTATGAGACGTCCTCGGAGAGCGAGGATGACCGCCAAGAACACCAGCGACATGACGATGCGATATCCGATCAGTTCAAGTGGAGCGAAATCCGTGAGTGCTTTCCAGTAGACGGTGATGAAGCCCCAGAGGATGTAGGCCGACATACCTGCAATTGCCCCGTTGCGATCGGAAGTCCCGGCTTCCACGGTCGACCGTGGGAGAACCTGAGACGTCATAGCGGAGTCATAATACCGGTGGTTGGTTATGGGTGACCAAAGGTCGATTGTGGATTGCCCCCAAAGACCGCTTCCTCTAGTGACCAATTCTTGCATGGCCCGGTCTAGATCGGTTCCGTCTGGCTTCATTTCGAGCCCAGCCAACTAGCGTTCAACGTGTGAGTGCATTGGAGTCAACGGCGCAATGGCAACTTCTGACTGCCTTGGAACGCCCGCAATCGCTGGCGGCGCTTTTTCAGTCTCAGACCGACCGGTCTCAAGTGATGTCATTGACGCGAGGAGATCTCCTGGTGGATTTCTCTCGCCAACTGATCAACAGCGAGATACTTCAGGCGCTGGTGGACCTGGCCAGGGTGCAAGGGGTTGCCGCGGCCTGGAAACGCCTTCGCGATGGAGCGCCGATCAACATCACCGAAGGTCGAGCTGTTGGACATATCGCTCTCCGTTGCAATGCCGACGAGCAGTTCATCATCGATGGATCCAATGTTGTCCCTGAAGTCCACTCCACCTTGAAGCGGATGGAGGCCTTGGCACAAGGGATACGGAAGGGATCAGTGACCGGAGCGACTGGGCGCCACATACGTTCCGTTGTCAATATCGGCATTGGTGGCAGCAATTTGGGGCCGACCCTGCTGCACGAAGCTTTGCGGCCATTTCTGGCTCCACAGATCAACTGTCGGTTTGTTTCCAATGTCGATCCCGCAGATCTCGCTTGTCAGCTCGAAGGACTGGACCCAGAAGAAACATTGGTGATCGTCGTTTCGAAAACTTTCACGACGGCTGAAACCTTGTCCAATGCTCGTGTGGCGCGTGATTGGCTACGAGCCTCTGTAGGCGATGAGGGTGTTCGAGATCATCTGGTTGCCGTGAGCGCCAGTGTTGAGGCGGTCACGTCGTTTGGGATCGCTGAGGATCGGATGTTCCCCATGTGGGACTGGGTGGGTGGGCGGTTTTCCGTCGGTTCGGCTGTCGGGTTATCGGCCATGATCGCTCTCGGTTCGGAGAATTTCCGTCTCTTTTTGGCTGGACAGCGCGAGATGGATCTGCATGCTGGCGAATCGTTCGATTCATCCAACATTCCCTTGGTGATGGCACTGATAGGAGTGTGGAATCGTTGCGTTCTTGGATATTCGACGCGCGCTGTTTTGCCCTATTCCTTTGACCTCAGAAGTTTTCCGGCGTATCTGCAGCAGCTGATCATGGAGTCGAACGGC
>JBEIGJ010000022.1:0-21216 GCA_040381935.1 Acidimicrobiaceae bacterium
CAACAGCGCCTCTCCCACGGCCACGTGACCATTCTGGCAAGTGATATGCAACGGAGTATACTTCGTGTCGGCCTGCGCACTAAGAAGTGGCCCGAGCCTCGCCGCGGGCTCGCGCCGCCTCAGCTTCGGCTTCTTCTTCGCTTTCCAGCGCCGGCATGAGGTGCTCAAGTTCGGCAACTCGAGCATGCAAACGATCCAAACGCTCGTTGAGCTCTTCAAGAGTGGGCGCGAGACTTTCGATCTCATTGGCTGTCTCACGACGCTCACCCTGAACACGAGCGAGCGCCTCTGAAGCAGCAGTGAAAGCAGCGTCATTGGCATCCAACTTGCGCTGAACTTCGGCCTCACGGGTTCGTGCTGCTTCGCGGATCGATCCAGCCTGATTGACGGTTTCCGTACTGCGTTCAACATCGGATAACGCAGTTTCAACACCACGCAGGGCATCTTCGAGTGCTGCCGCCGTAGCACCGCCACCAGCAACACCAATTCGCCAGCCAGTAGTGGAGAACCGATCGCCGTCAGCGGTTACCGCCACCAAACGGGGATCGGCCAAGACCGAATCGACTGCGGTAGTCCAATCGAGTACGCGTACGGCATTGGTCAACAGCAGATCCAACAAATTCGAAACATCGGACCGATCAGAGCGCACATGATCGCGGATGCGCTGACTTCCAGATGGAATCAAACTGGCTACGACCACATCGACCCGGGCGCCCAGCGCAATAACCGCGCCCGATGATGCCGATTCCCGCAGACGCCGCAAAGCCGTGCGGGCAATCTGTGCATCTTCGACGATGACTGCCACCAGCGCCTCACCAAGTGCAGCCTCAACAGCTGCCTCCCACCCTTCGTCGATGACGATCAAATCGAGCAGGGTTCCAATGACTCCGTTCACATCACGCAAATGTTCAGCACCGGCGCGCGAGCGGGCGCTATCGAGGGCCAACTGCAGGGCTTCGGCCCGGGCCTGCCAACGAGCCAAATCGGCATTGGCCGCTGCCTGCATGGTGACGGCTTGGTCGTAACTCGCTTCGGCTTCCATCCGCTTGGCTTCGGCGTCGGTCACCTCGGTGACCAGCGGTAGTTCTATCTTCTGGGCGCCTTCGCATTCCTCGCGCCAGCGATCGGCATCCTGTCCGAGACGCTCCAGTCGGTCCTGTAAGGAACTTGACCGGGACTGATGGCGACGCAACTCGGATTCGGCTCCTTCGACCGAGGCCCGCAACGATCGCAATTCGCCGCGTACTTCTGCTGCCGCGCTGGCGGCAGACGTGGAAGGAGAAATCTGATCAAAGAGTGTGACCGCTTTACTTCGTTCGCCTTCGAACACTGCTTCGTCGTGGGCAAGTTCAACCAGCTCGGGCTCGAGTCGTTTGCCCTTTTCCTCGACATCTTCCAATTCGTTGCGCAGTTGAGCGGCGTCCGCTTCCAGACTGGCCACGACTCCCGCATCCATCAAATAGCCCCGGTCGCGCTCATAGGAACGGCGTCGCTCCACCAAAAGCATCGAGATACCACGAGCACGCTCGCGTAATTGCTCGACGCGCATCAGTTCATCGCTGAGTCCGCTATCACCACGCGCTGAAAGCTCGGCTTCGGTGGCCATGATCGCAGTGTCGAGTTCACTTAGTGTTCGGCGTACCTCGTCTTCACGACGAGATCCATCGGCACGTGTGTCAGCTAAGGCTCCAAGTCGACTCCGAAATGAAGAAATCTCTCGGCCAGCCAAGAACAAACGCAAAGCATTCAGCTCGGCCACCAAGTCCCCATGACGACGAGCGGCATCTGCTTGTCGCTCGAGAGGCCGCAATTGGCGACGCACCTCGCGCAACAGATCTTGGACCCGCAAAAGCGAACCTTCCGTGGCCTCGAGTCGGCGCTCCGACTTTTCCTTCCGCTTGCGGAACTTGAGAACACCCGCCGCTTCTTCGATGATGGATCGACGATCTTCAGGACGCGCATTCAAGACCGCATCGATCTGTCCCTGACTGACGATGACGTGCTGCTGTCGACCAACGCCGGCGTCGGAGAGCAGTTCTTGAACATCCAATAAACGACAGGCCACGCCGTTGATGGCGTACTCACTTTCACCGGTGCGGAACAACGTGCGGCTCACACTCACTTCGGAAACATCAAGGGGCAGAAGCTTTGCCGAATTGTCCAAGGTGAGGGTGACCTCGGCTCGACCCAAGGCTGGCCGCTTGGCGGTACCAGCGAAAATGACATCGTCCATCTTTTGGGAACGCACTGCACTGGGAGCCTGCGCGCCAAGAACCCAGGCGATGGCATCGACCACATTGGACTTACCTGAACCATTAGGACCAACCACGACGGTGACCCCAGGTTCGAGGTCCATGACAGTGGTGTCAGCGAAGGACTTGAATCCTTTGAGAGTGAGCGATTTCAGGAACACGGCAGCCACCGACCCTAGTTCATCGAAGCGGCTCGGAGCCTGGCTGCCCGCTTATCGCTGGCAGACCCGACACCAACTGGTGGTCCGACCAGCCAAACGGGCGCTGACCACCTGGGCCCGACCACACGTCAAGCACCGCTTTCCGGCCCGCCCATAGACGCGATGGCGGCTCTGAAACTCTCCCGGGCGGCCATCCACCCCCACGTATTGAGCGTCGCCAAGGGTCGATCCCCCTGAATCGATGGCCTCGGCCAAAACGTCGTGTAGCGCCCGATGGAGGCGGGCCAACTGCCCGCGTTGGACCCGAGAAGCGGGACGCCACGGACTGATCCCCGCTCGATGCAGGATCTCATCGCCGTAGATATTGCCGATTCCTGCAATGACTCCCTGGTCGAGCAGAACCGTCTTCAACGGACGCTGCGTTCGAGCCAAGGCCCGCCCGAGATCGACACGACTCAGTCCATCCACCACCGGATCCGGCCCCAGCCGGTCCAATTCCGGCAGACGTTCAACCAGGTCTTCAGCCGCGCAGGCCACCACCTCACCGAAAGTTCGGGGATCCACGAAACGAAACTCCTCGACTGGACGGTCCTCGCGGGCAGCCAAGGTCAGAACCACATGGGAATGCCGAGGACGGGAGCGTTCGACCGGATGGATCAACACCTGACCACTCATCCGCAGATGCACCATGAACAGCCCCCCAGAGTCCAAGGAAAAGATCAGATATTTTCCGCGACGACCGACATCGGTGATCATCGATCCCTGCAAGGCATCGATGAGATCGCCACGCGATGTGCGGCGTACGACTCGGTCATGGTTCACTTCGACCCGCTCGATACTGCGATCGATAACTACTCCCATCAAACCGCGACGGACGGTTTCAACTTCTGGTAGTTCAGGCACGGCCGATTTCGATACCTCGGCTGGCCAAGACCGTAAGAGCGGCGGTGGAGGCAGCCTGGGCGGCCCCTTTTTTCGTACGACCGGCGGCGGTACCGATCGACTCACCATTGACCACCACGTGAGCAGTGAAAACCGGTTCGTGGGCCGCTCCCGCAGCGGTGATCTCGACGAGTGGAGGTCGCGCGAATTCGCGCACGCAAATGCGAATCAAGTGACTACGAGCGTCGAAATCATCGAGATGATCGACTTGGCTCATCATCCGCTGTTGCATCACATGGGTCACGAAAGCACGGGCCACATTGGCTCCACCGTCCAGATACAAAGCTCCAATAAACGCTTCGAAAGCGTCAGCGAGAATGGAGTCCTTCTCTCGACCCCCAGCAGAATCCTCCCCTAGACCCAGCAGGATCCATTGGCCGAGTTCTATATCTCGAGCCGTCTGGGCCAAGGTCTCGGTGTTGACCAACGATTTTCGCAGGTCCGTGAGGTCCCCCTCACTCAGATCCGGATGCGACCGATAGATCAAATCGGTGATCACCCATTGCAATATGGCATCACCCAGGAACTCGAGGCGTTCGTTACTGGGGACCGCCCCATGCTCTGCGCACCATGATCGGTGCGCCATCGATCGATCCAAGATTTCGCGGTCGACAAAGACATGGCCAGCTGCCTGAGACGTCCAGGTGTCGAGTGCGACCGATCGTCCCGTCCCCGCAACTGCCCTTTTGCCGCGCCGCAAACGGGAGCGCCATCGTTCGCGAGTGGCGTTCACCGCCACCGTCCTACTCTTTCGAACCCTGGGATGTGACGTGGGCGTAGACGAAGTCCACCGCGTCCCGAACTGTCTTGAGATCGGCCAAGTCTTCGTCCTCGATCCGGAAACCCACAGTCCGCTCGCTTAATTCCTCTTCGAGTGCATCAACGAGTTCGACCAAGGCCAAGGAGTCGGCGTTCAGGTCATCCTTGAACGACTGTCCCTCCGAGATGTTCTCGGGATCGATCTCCAAGATGTCGACCAATTGATCGCGCACAATCGCAAAGATCGCCGGCCGATCCAAGGGTCCATCTACAACATGAGTCTCAGCAGGCAAGGTGCCCTCCTCTTTCACTGACTTCGCCGATGATAACTGCTCCGAGCCCGCAGATTTCGTCGCTCGTTGCTGGTGCTCTTTGGCCCTTACTGAGTGTTGACGGCCAGACGAATTTCCTCGATGATCTTGCTCTCGGCCATGTCAGCGGCCACTTTGATGCCATTGACCATGGCCCGCGCCGAGGACGAGCCGTGGGAGATGATGCAAACTCCCTCGACGCCAAGAAGGATCGCTCCGCCAGTACTTTCAGGATCGACCGAGTCGTAGAGCGGCAAAAGGGAGGGCAACAAGGCATCAGCATGCACTTTGTACTCATCCTTGGACGCAAAAGCGGCCATCAAGGCACGGATCAGAGTTTTCATGCCGCCCTCCAAAGTCTTCAGGACCACATTGCCCGTAAAGCCATCGGTGACTACGACATCGACATCTTCCGACATGACATCGCGGCCTTCGACGTTGCCGATGAAATTCAAGCCAGTCGCAGCCGAGAGCAGCTCAAAGGCCTCTTTTCGCAGGGCATCACCTTTGCCAGGCTCTTCGCCAATCGACAACAAACCCACGCGCGGCTGCTCGATGCTGTACCGATGGCGGGCATAGACCGATCCCATCTGAGCAAATTGCACCAACCAATCGGCCTGCACATCGGTATTGGCACCAGCATCGAGAAGAACTGTCGGCTGACCTCCGGGAACGGGAATCGGCGTGGCAATTGCCGGACGATTGACCCCTTTGATCCGCCCCATCCGCAATAACGCCGAGGCCATAGTGGCCCCGGTGTTTCCCGCCGAAATCATGGCCGAGGCCCGGCCGTCACGCACCGCTTCTGCCGCCCGCACCAAAGTCGAGTCCTTTTTGCGCCGCACTCCGTAAGCCGGATCTTCATCCATCCCGATGACTTCGCTGGCCTCGATCAGGGGCAAGCCGTCCCGACCCGGTAAATCTGCCGGACCCACCAGAATCACGGGAATACCCAGACGCGAGGCCTCAAGGGCACCTTGGACTATTTGGTCGGGGGAATGATCTCCCCCCATGGCATCAACAGCGATGGGAAGCATGAGCAGTGTTTAGCGCATGACAATGGTGCGACAGAGAGCCAGCGTCTGCACCATGACGGGTCGATACGGGCAAGTCGAGACGCCGAGCGATTATTCGACTTCGATTGCAACGCGGTTCTTGTACCAACCACATGCCTTGCACACCGTGTGCGGAAGTTTCGCCGAGCCACAGCGAGGACAAAGGCTGCGCGACGGTGCGGCCAACTTCCACGCTCCAGCCATGTGGCTGCGGCCCTTCATTTTGGATTTCTTTTTCTTGGGTACAGCCACGGCGACCTTCTCCTCGTAACAGCCATTGGAGGATAGCGGTAGTCGGACCAGGCTCCACACCGGAGTTCTCATTCCGTTCGCGACCGCCTGGCGCTATGAAAGCCCGTCCGCTCTCTCCCACCACGCTGTGCTCACTCTGGCAAGTCGTTGCGCAGACCCTCCAAAGCCGCCCACCGGGGATCTATGGCCTCAGCCACACAGTCACAGGTGGTCACATTCAGATCAACACCGCAGTGGGGACAAAGTCCAGCGCAATCCGGCCGACACACCGGGGCATCGGGAATCTCCAAAAGCACGGTTTCGCGCACCATGGGCACCAGATCGATTTGATCCCCGACGATGGGAAACGCTTCGGGGTCAGTGACGTGTACCTGATACAGCTCATGAACATCCACGTCGATGAACCCTGCCAGAGGGCTCAGACATCGCCGACACTCGCCCTGAAAAGGGGCGCGAATTGAGCCATTAACCACGATCCCGTCCGACAAACTCTCAGCAACCAGGTCGACGACAATTGTTGATCCCGGCACGATCGTCGAGTTGGCGCCCCCGACCAGCCCAGCAGTTCTTTGATCGCTCGAGGCCGGGTCGTCCCGACCGTGAACGATCATGGCTGAATCCGCCTCCAGGGACAGGTGTTTGACCGATCCAGGACGGCGCAGCAACTCGAGCGCGTTGATCAACAGGGGGTTTTTCACAGACGTATTTCTAGCGGATCACCGAGCCGATGGAACTCCCCTGGTCCGGCGGAGCTGGGGTGGCGGATCAGCGCGAAGAGGTGTTGTCCTGGTCGAAGAAGATGGCTTCGGAATCGTCGGCAGCCTCTTCGTAACCATGTCCCAACTCATAAGAACGGAGATCGCCATCGACAGTTCCCCGTCGGTCGCCCCCCGGCCCCTCAATTTCGTTGGCTCGCTCACCGATCGACAAACGACGGCGGCCGGTCGCCACAGTCTTGGCCAACTTGTCGAGAAGGATTTCAAAACTCGCTAGCCGTTGATCGAGGAAATCCTCGGTCTCGTGCTTGAGACGACGGGATTCGTCCTCGGCTGCTTCAACGATCTGACGGGCGCGGGCTTCAGCGGCGCGTACCACCTCGGACCGTTGCACAAATCTTTCGGCCTGCACCTTGGCGGCTTCGATGACTTCATCAGCTTCGCGACGCGTGCGATGGATGAATTCTTCTCTTTCCTTCAGCATCCACCGGGCTTGACGAAGTTCATCGGGTAAACGATGCAGAGCCTCCTCCAAAAGCTCGATGATCTCATCGCGGTCAATGCGCGGCGTCGACGACAGCGGCATATTCGGTGCCGTGGCGATGATGTCGATGGCTCGCCGAAGAAGAACACCAGAGTCACCAATTTGATCATCGGTACGCCGGTCATAAGAACCGGTGTCGTCGTCGTAATCGTCGTATTGATTGGTCATGAGTTTTTCGCCGAACCATAGGAATGGGGCTTCCCAAAGATACCCGCCAGGGCCGCGCTGACAGGTTCAGGAACCATGGTGGACACATCCCCACCGTATTGGGCTATTTCACGAATGAACCGGCTGCTGATGAAAGCATGATCCGATCGACACGGTAAGTACACGCTCCGAACTCCGGACACGGCGAAGTTGGTATGAGCCATTTGCTGCTCCACATCGAAATCAGCGGCATTACGCAGACCTTTCACCATGAAATCCGCCTTTTCCGCTCGAGCCGCATCGATGGCAAGACCGGGGTGTGCTTCCACCCGCACGGTAGGTAAATGCGCGACACACTCTCGAGCCAATGTCACCCGATGTCCCAGGTCGATGAGACCGCTGGGCTTTCCCGGATTGTGCATCACCGCCAAAATCACTGAACCGAATAACTCCACCGCTTGTTGGACAATGTCCAAGTGCCCCAAGTGAAAGGGATCGAAACTGCCCGGATAGAGGGCGGTCAGGGAGCGATTGGCGTTCATATTCGGCATAACCGTACCGGTTTCAGGTAGCCAACCTTTGGACCACCTGGCCAAAGAACGTCACCCAGGTTCGTCCATAACGCTTCTCACGCCAGACTTCCCACCCGGGATAGGCCTCCAGAGCCTCCCCGCTCTCAGCCACCACCAGACCGGTTTCATCCATCACCGTGGCCAAGACATCCATCAGTTCGCCCCATTGAGCGAATTCATACGGGGGATCGACTAAGGCCACATCCACCGCTCCCAGATGAGCAACTCGGGCCACCACATCGCCACCCACCACCGTGGCTCGATCCTCGAGACCCAACGCCGAAAGGTTGCGACGAATGACGGCCAATGCCGCTCGATCGCGTTCCACGAAAATGCAATGCTCCGCTCCCCGAGACAAAGCCTCGATACCAAGAGCCCCGCTACCAGCGAAAAGATCCGCCACGTGAGCCCCTTCCAGCACTCCGAGGCTGGTCAACGCGTTGAAGATCGCCTCGCGCGTCCGGTCGGTCGTCGGCCGAGTGGTGTGGCCCTCGGGAGCCAGAAGAGGTCGACCTCGAAGAGAACCCGCAACAACGCGCACGCTCTCAGCGTAGAGGGCGATGCCCACGCGCCGTGAATGGGCTTGGCAACCGGCAGACTGCCCAGGTGATTCCCGAAGAGGAGATTGTCTGTATCGACTGCGGTGGACGATGCTTCCTCATCACACAACCGCGCGAGGATGGCCAGTGGTTTCCGGGCGACATCGTCGCATATCGATGTCAAGACTGTCGCGACCGCTGGGACCTCGTTCTTCCTGATGATGCCGATGACAACACGTGAAGCTCTGAGATCCCGCGTCACCCGGCGCCAAAATATCGCACCCGTCATCGCCATCTTCGGTGTGCTCTTGTACATCCTTCGTGTCATCGGAGCGGTGTGGCGTTCCGACATTGCATCGGCGTTTCCCGATTCCTTTTCCTATTTCACGGTGGCCCAGTTGGGTCCCTTCAATGCGGAGTTTTGGTTCACCGAGCGGCCCGTCGGGGTGCCGCTGTTGCTGTGGCTCTGCGGGCTGAATACTCGAGTCTTTTTTCTCGCGCAGACTTTGCTCTTCGCACTCAGCGTGGTTCTCCTTTGTCGCACCCTTTTCGACCTCATGACCAACCGTGTCGTGGCTTGGGTCACCACCGGAACAATCGTGGCATTGAGTTTTCATCCGCGCTTTGGACTGTGGCATCTGGAGCTTTTGAGCGAATCACTGAGCATGAGTCTCGGCCTCTTCGTCATCGCCCTCTGGCTACGAACAACGACGCAGTTCACACCCTCACGTCTGCGTTGGGCCACTGCGGCCACAATCTTGTGGCTCCTCATCCGCGATGCTCATATTGTCCCGGTTCTAGTCATCATCGCGGTTCTGGCCGTGACTGCGTACCGCCACGCTCGCCTCGAGCCACACCTTCGATCCCGCACTCCTATCCGCTGCATCGTTGCACTTGCCCTCACCGTGGTCTACGTCGTCAGCGCCCAGTCGACCAGTGACCGCAATCAATATCCGCTGATCAACAACATCGGACTTCGCATTTTGCCCGATGAAAACATGACTGATGCCTTCATCGAACGCGGCATGCCCTACAACGAAGCACTCGCAGGACGAGTAGGAAGCGATACCTGGGACGATGGGGAAACTTTTCTGCGCTCCACCGACCTCGCTGAGTTCCGCTCCTGGGTGAATGGGCGGGGCCAATTGGTGCAGGTGAGTTCACTTCTCATCGATGCCGATTTTTGGATCGACCAGGCAGTCGATGTCCTACCCTTGGCCTTGAAGTACGACTTCGAGGATTACGACCGCTTCGCTGTATTGGACCGTCTCCCCCAGCAACTGTTCTGGTTCGCCGGACTGCGCTCTCCGTTCACTTTTGGAGCAGTCACCGCACTTGCGGCCGGAGTCGCCGTTGCCCTTCTCGCTTCGGCGCGTCGTCGTGCCGTGGGCATCACCGTTGCTGCTGGATTACTGGCTTGTGGACTCGATCTGTATTTCTCGATTGCGGGAGATGCAGTGGAAGTTCTTCGCCATCTCATCGGACCGATATTGCGACTCAGCATTCTGGGCCTTGTGTCTCTCGGCCTCGGTGCCGACTGGTTGGTCTCACGCTGGCTCGCCCGCAAAAGAACTGCGTCGCCGGCCAAAGTCGACCGTCCAGTCGTCCGATTCTCCACCGCTCTCGCCTTCAGCGTGGCAACCATCGGCATTTTTGCGACGTGGGTGGGCTTGGAGAATCGCTCCCAGGACTTCGACCCTCAATACACGCGCACCATCGTGGAGCGGGCCGCTACGTTCGGCGGCACTTATTACCAAAATGGCATTCACAACAAGGGGCCCTTGGAGACCGCGGTATACGACTCGGCGCGCTGGTTCACAACGTCTGATTCGTTTTGGTTCGGCATCTCGGCCTACGTGATTGCCATCGCCTGCCTTCTCGGCTCGACCGGCTGGTTGGTCGCTCGGGTCGCCGGCGCTTCGCGCGCTCTGGCCGCGGCTGCTGCGAGTCTGATCGCCATTCACTTCTCCTTGTCATCGAGCGATTACGCCGGAGTGCTCTACAGCCGCAACATCACCACGGCTCTTTTGTCAGCAGTACTCGCTGCTGCTCTTTGGAACAAAGCGTGGCTGACACCGCGCCGAGCAAATATCTCTTTTGTCATGGGCGGGTTGGCCCTCGGTATGGCCATGCAGACTCTTTTGACCACCGCCTTTGCCGCAGTTGTCATTGCGGCCTTCCTCATCGCTCAGCGGGCACGTGCCACCACTTTGCGACGACCGATGATCACTCTTGCCTCGTGTATCACCGCGGCGCTTCTATCAGCCCCTCTGTGGTACGCCGGGCGCGGATCATTTTCCGAATTTTGGTCCGGATGGTGGACCTATGCCCGCTTCATGAGTTCAGGAACGGAACGCAGCCTGCCCGATCAATTCGGACAAGGCTTCCTCAAATTCGTCGGCTATTACCAAGACCGACCCGAAGCGCTGCTCGGGATCGCCGCCTTCGTCTTCATCACCTGGAATGAATGGTCTGGACTGTCTCTGACCCGCCGACGCCTGCACCTCACGCTGGGTATGTGGTTCGTGGCCGCCTGGATCGAGCTTGTTCTCGCTCAGCGTTATTCCAGCCATTACTTTTCCGTCATTGCCGTTCCAACGGCATTCATGGCGGCAAGTGCTGCCGTGATCGTCATCCAAGCACTGCAGAGCCAGCATGGGACCAGACGACAGCACCGGTCGCCACCGATGGCCAACGACGGCCAGGTATCGCCCCCACCCCCGCGGCACACGTCTTACAAAACTGCGCTCGTGGCCTCGTGCACTCTGCTCGCGGTACAAGGGACCGATCTTTTCTGGGTGGGAGTGGAGGGAGCATCCACCTTTCGAAACACGCAGACCTATGTCGAGGCTCGCACGGACTACCAGAGCGGCCCCGATCGAACCTCTCGGGCCATCATGGACTTGTTTTCGACGCAAGGTGACCCTCTTTTGGCGTGGACCATGTACCCCTGGACCTACTTGGAACATCAAAGGGTCCCAGCGACACGGTTGATCTGGAAATCATTCATGATCGGCGAGATCTACCTCGGTCGAACCTCCAGTGATTACGTTCTCAAAGACACCTGGAAGTGGTTCAACGAGGATCTAGCCGAATCACAACCAGTCGTATTTGCCCGCCCCATTGAAACCAGTTTGGTTGAGGGCATTGTCTTCAATGAGGTGCTCGATCAGTCCTTCACGACCGTCTACACCGGACCCGACCTCGAAATCGGCGTAGCGCGTCGTGAGTGGGACGCAGTACAAGCCACTCCCCAACCACTGAATCTTGTCGGCGCCGACTCGCCTCTGGCCGAGACCGCAGTGGAGCCAGAAGAAATTGGCTGGTCGATCGACCTCTCCCGCCAAACCTCCATGGATATCATCGCCGACCAGGCCGATCAACCCTTGATCCTTGCTGCTGGAACCTGCCGTCGCTTCGACGGAACCATCATTGGCCGCGACTTTGTGGCGCGCCTGTCTCTCATTGATCCCTCGGGGCGTTCAGAGACAGTTCATCTCGGGTTGGACAGTGAACGGGCCTGGTCCGAGAGTTCGACTGTTCGTTACCTCGAGCATCCTTTCGGCTCCCAACCAGGCTCCGATGTGTCGTTTACTCTCCTCGTCGGCCCCCAATCAGCCGCTCTGATAGTGAACGATGAGATCGTTGCCGCCGTGCGCCTCCAAAGCGCAGTCACCGTGGCTCTAGAAAGCCAAACAGCCGATGTGGTGTTACGTGACGTCACCATCAGCTCTGCCTCTGCCCTCCATGGCTGCGCATCCAACACCGAACGCGGCTGACCGGACTGCCTTTCAACTCTTGTGAAGAAACTCTTCGTCTTCTGGCCGGAGAAAAATCACCAGCTCATCGCGAAGCGTAGGGAACGCACTCAGAGTCGGATCGTCATCCACCAGCTGATAGGCAACCTGACGAGCTAGCGCTACGAGTTCGCGATCCCGACGTAGGGACGCCAACTTCAAATCGCTTCGACCCTTTTGCTCTCTGTTCATCAACGTGCCCTCACCACGTAGATCCAAATCCACCTCAGCCAAGTAAAAGCCATCGTCTGATTGCACCAAGGCGTCAAGTCGCGGATTCGATTCCGGGACCAAACCTTCGTGGTTCTCTTTCGGTGTCGTCACCAACCAACAATATGATTCGTGCTTGCCGCGCCCCACGCGACCGCGCGGCTGGTGCAACTGCGCAATTCCAAATCGGTCGGCATCGAGAATGACCATGACGGTTGCATTTGGCACATCCACACCTACTTCGATGACAGTTGTGGCCACCAAGACATCGATCTCGCGACGACGAAAACGATCCATGATGTCTTCTTTATCCACGGGCGACATCCGCCCGTGCAAGATGCCCACCCGCAAACCCCGCAACTCATGATTGGCCAGACGTTCAGCGGTCTCTTCCGCCGAAGCCACATCCAAGTTTTCACTTTCCTCGATGAGCGGACAGACCACATAGGCCTGCCGTGCAGCTTCCACTTCGGCTCGAACCTGTGCCCAAACGACTTCCTCGTCATTCGGACCCTCGGCATGGCGGGTCACGATGGGAGTGCGACCGGCGGGCTTCTCATCGAGAACACTGACATCCAGATCGCCATAGACCGTCATGGCCGCGGTACGGGGAATCGGTGTCGCCGTCATCACCAGGACATCGGGGACCACATCGCCGTCACCACCTTTTGCTCGAAGGGCAGCCCGTTGCTCCACGCCAAATCGATGCTGTTCGTCCACGACGACAACTCCGAGACTGTGGAAGTCCACAGACTCTTGAATCAGCGCATGAGTTCCGATCACCACATCCACGTGACCATCGGCGATGGCGGCCAACACCTCTCGTCGGCGCTCACCGGTCACACTTCCGGTCAGCAGTTCCACGCGCAGGGGCCTTTCTCCCAACAGCGTGCGTTCATCAACCACCGTCAAACCATCCAAGAGTTGACGAATACCGTTCCAATGTTGTTCGGCTAGAACTTCCGTCGGGGCCATCAAGGCCCCTTGATGGCCACCCTGCACCGCTACCAGCAAAGCCGAAACCGCGACCACCGTTTTCCCTGACCCGACATCACCTTGGAGGAGTCGGTGCATGGGGTGCGGGCCGACCAAGTCCTGTTCGATTTCAGCAATGACCCGTCTTTGGGCCCCGGTCAAGGCGTACGGGAGTAGAGCATGGAACGCCTCTACCAGTCCCCCTTCGCGTCGATGTCGGATTCCCACGGCCTCCAATTCCATCGCTTTCTTGCGGGCGATCAAGACCACCTGAACGCGCAACAGTTCATCGAATGCCAGTCGTTGGCGAGCTTTTTCTTTATGGGCGAAAGATTCCGGCAGGTGAATTCCCTGTAAGGCGTCGAGGCGCGAAATGAACGAATGCTCCTGGAGAATCGCTTCAGGAATGCAGTCCTCGATTCCTCGGGGCGTACACCTCTTCAATGTCTCTTCGACGGCGCGACCCACGACCCACGAGGGCAAATCCACCTTTTCACTCTGGGGATACACCGGAATCACTGGTCGTGGACGCTGGCCGCTTTCTCCCAGAATGTCGACGGTGGGATTGGTCATTTGCTTTTGGTCGCGGAATCGTCCAACTCGGCCAAAAACCGCAACGGTGGAACCCACGACCAACTGACGGGCACGCCACGGTTGATTGAAAAAGACCATGGACAGGCGGCCGCTGTCATCCACCAACGTTGCCGTCACTCGACTCGGTCCTCGGCTTCGTCCTTTCGGAGGAGAATCCACGGACACGATCTCACCGATGACCAAGGCCTCGAGGCCCTCGGCCGCTTCGGCCACCGTGGCCTCACGCGTTCGATCGATCCACCGGCGCGGATAATGGGTGAGAAGTTCAGCCAGGTTTTCGATACCGAACTTGGCGAAATTCTCAGCGCGTTTTCCCGAACCAACCGTTTTCAGACGGGAAACCGGCATCGAGGCCAATTCAGCGAAGGTGATCGGCCCGCTGGGCGCCGATCCGCCGACAGCAGACTGACCGTCAACTGACCCAGTGGGTTCCGACTCGTTCGGGTCGGAGATCGACATTGGTCACTCGATACCGAAAAGGTACGGATACAACGGCTGGCCACCACGATGTCGTTCGACTTGGATATCGGGATGTGCTGCATCCAAATAGGAAAGGATGGCTTGGGTAGTTGCTTCTTGGGCATCAACACCCTCAATCACGGTCAGGATTTCTCCACCGGACGCAAGAAGGTGACCCAGTAAGGATATTGCCGCTCCTTCGAGTGTTGAACTCACCGCAACAATGCCCTCGCTACGCACCAAACCGATCCAATCCCCTTCAGCGACCGGTCCCGCCTCGCTATTGGTGGAGCGCACCGCACGAGTTATCTCACCGGTTGTCATCTGCATGATGGCCAAGGACATTGCCGCGAAGTTTTCCTCGGCACCGGCCTCGGGGTCATAGACCACCAAGGCGGCTAGGGCCTCGGGCATGGATCGAGTTGGAACCACCATCACATGACGCGATGACAACGCATCGAGTTGTTCGGCCACCGGAATGATGTTCTTGTTGTTGGGCAACACGATGACTTGACGCGCATTCACGTGCTCAACTGCATCGAGCATCTCCGCAGTCGAGGGATTCAAGGTCTGTCCTCCAGTGACAATGCCCTGCACACCCAGTTGCCCAAAGAGTTCCTCGAGGCCGTTCCCACTGCATACCGCCACCACAGCCGTCGTCAGAGCCGGTAGACCCGCTGCCGATCGCTGGCTATCGAGAACTGCATGGCGCTCTGCTACCTCTTCGAAAAGATCGGTCACACGAATCTGCTTCGGACGACCTCCAAGATCAATTGCGGCTTCGATAGCTGCCCCAATGTCATTGGTGTGGACGTGACAGTTCCACAAACCGTCTCCGCCGACAACCACGATGGAGTCGCCAATCTCTCCCCAATCCTTTTTGAACTCGCCAATCCGGTCATCGTCGAGATGAAGGAAATACATCACCTCATAACGCAAGTCGGCAACATTCGTTTCATCATGTTCGTCCGGTGCGCGCAACCCCGCCACTAATGGACCTGAGGACACACCTGATACCCGATCCAGTTCTGCTGCCTCTTCGGCAGTCTCCGCTGCCGGCATCGGCTCGCCATCCACAACGTTGAGAGCCGCATCCAATAACAGCAGAAAACCTGCGCCACCCGCGTCGACCACACCGGCATCTTTGAGGACCGGCAACATATCGGGGGTCTTTTCCAACGCCGCCCGACCGGCATCGCGCGCCGCGCGCAACGTGGCCCCCAGAGATGCGCCGTCGGCGGCTGAGGCCTTGGCTGCCTCACTGGCCTCGCGAACGACGGTGAGAATGGTGCCCTCGATGGGTTTCATCACCGCTTGATACGCCGAAGCCGAGGCCGCGCTCAGTGCTTCAGCAACTTCACTGGCTGTATTGGAGGCTCGAACCGACAACTTGCCAGCCAGACCACGCAAGATCTGCGAGAGAATGACTCCCGAGTTCCCACGCGCCCCCATCAACGAGCCGTGCGAAATGGCCTGACATGTGGGCTCGATATCGACTGGCGCTTGTTCGAGCTCGGCTACCACGGCGTCCAAAGTGCGGGCCATATTCGTTCCGGTATCGCCATCGGGAACCGGGTAGACGTTGAGTCGGTTGATCCGCGGGGCATGCGCCTTGACCGCATCCCGGAATGTGATCACCGTCCTCCGAAGACGATCAGCGTCAAATTTCTCAGCGGTCTCATCGAGAGCCTGCAGACCAGGTTTCACCTTCCCGATGGTAGTGGGTACCGGAAATTCCGGCATGACCAGGCCGATACGCGGGCCTGATGCGACCGATCCATCGCCCAATGAGCATTCTCAGGCCAATCCCCCCTTGACGTGTCCGGCAACGGAGTACCCCTGGTAACGTGATCCCTCGGGCAAATCGCCCCAACGTCGACGGTGTCGGGTTTTCGACCCGAGGATAATGAAGGAAGACCGAACATGGCTGCAGTATGCGATGTGTGCAAGAAGCACCCCTCCTGGGGTATGTCCGTATCCCATTCGCACGTTCGCACCAAGCGTCGGTGGAACCCGAACATCCAGCGAGTACGGGCCGTCGTCAATGGTACGACGCGTCGCATTCATGTCTGCACCAGTTGTATTCGCGCCGGCAAGGTGACCAAGGTCGGGCGTCCCTCGACCCCGTCTCAGTAATTCCGGGCCATGCAGGGAGTGGTTAAGGCTTTCGATCCTGGTACGAAAACCGGATTGTTGTTGTGTGACACCGATTTTGCTGAGTACGAATTGGCCGACAACGCCTTGGAAGGGAGCATCCTGCGGATGTTGCGTCCCGGACAGCGCATCGTGTTCGATCTCACCGACGACGGCCTGGCGACCAGACTCCGTCTCGGCTCGGAAGTCGATATGGGAACCCCCGATATCTGAGATCGTCTCAAGGCGTTCCGCTCGTCCCGAATACCACGGTCCGGATACCACGGCTCCATCGCCGAGTCATGACCGCTTCACCTACTGGTGTAGTGCAGTTCACATTGGAAATCCCGGCTGAATCAAGGGTGAATGTGGACTCCCTCTGAACTCGGACCCTAGATTCAGAGTCATCAGTCGAGGCAACGGCGCCAAAGGAGGCCTCATGAGCGGATCTACCACCAACGAACGTTTGAAGAACTGGGTCGAGGATTGGGCTGCCATTCTCCAACCCGAAAGCATCTACTGGTGCGACGGTTCGGCCGAAGAATACGAAAACCTGTGTCAGCAGTTGGTTGATGGTGGCACGTTCACCAAACTCGATGAGGCCAAACGGCCAAACAGCTATTGGGCTCATAGCGATCCCGGTGATGTGGCTCGCGTCGAAGATCGAACGTTCATTTGTTCGACCGATCAAGCAGATGCCGGCCCCAATAACAACTGGCGCGCTCCCGATGAGATGCGCGCCGAATTGACCGCTCTGTACGCCGGCGCCATGAAGGGGCGCACGATGTATGTCGTTCCCTTCAGCATGGGTCCACTCGGCTCCCCCATTGCTCATATTGGTGTGCAGTTGACCGACTCGGCCTATGTCGCAGTGAGTATGCGCATCATGACGCGCATGGGACAAGGCGCACTCGACGTCCTCGGCAACAACAACTGGGTCCCTTGTATTCATTCGGTCGGCGCCCCCTTGGCCCCTGGTCAAACTGACTCGGCGTGGCCTTGCAATCCAGACAACAAATACATCGTTCATTTCCCTGAAACCCGCGAGATCTGGTCCTATGGATCTGGTTATGGCGGCAACGCTCTTTTGGGTAAGAAGTGCTTTGCCCTGCGCATTGCCTCGGTGATGGCGCGCGATGACGGCTGGTTGGCCGAGCACATGTTGATTCTCAAGTTGACCAACCCCTCCGGTGAGGCCAAGTACGTTGCCGCTGCGTTTCCCTCAGCCTGTGGCAAGACCAACTTGGCCATGTTGGTTCCTACCAGTCCCGGCTGGAAAGCCGAGACGATCGGCGACGACATCTGCTGGATGAAGTTCGGTGACGATGGCCGTCTCTATGCCATCAACCCCGAGGCGGGATTCTTCGGTGTGGCCCCCGGTACCGGGTACGACACCAATGCCAATGCCATGCACACCCTTTGGGGCAATTGCATCTTCACCAACACTGCGCTGACACCCGACGGCGATGTTTGGTGGGAGGGTATGACCGAAGACGCCCCGGCTCGCGCCACCGACTGGAAAGGCAATACGTGGACCCCAGAGACCGATTCGCCTGCGGCTCACCCCAACGCCCGATTCACTGCTCCGGCCTCTCAATGTCCATCGGTGGCCCCTGAATGGCAGGATCCGACCGGTGTGCCGATCTCAGCGATTCTCTTCGGAGGTCGTCGTCGCACCACGGTGCCCCTCGTCACCGAGGCTTTCGACTGGGAACATGGCGTCTTTTTAGGCTCGATCATGGCCAGTGAAACCACGGCCGCCCAACAAGGAGCGGTTGGCAAACTGCGCTTCGATCCCATGGCCATGCTCCCGTTCTGCGGTTACAACATGGCGGATTACTTCGCGCACTGGCTCCGCATCGGCTCTCGTTTCAATCCCGATGTCTTGCCCAAGATCTTTTTCGTGAATTGGTTCCGTCGTGATGAGGACGGTCGTTTCTTGTGGCCGGGTTTCGGTGAGAACAGTCGAGTTCTGAAATGGATTTTCGAACGGGTCAACGGCCAAGGTGCGGCCATTGAAACTCCGATTGGATTGCTCCCCCCGGTACACGGTCTCGACACCACCGGGCTGGAAATTTCCGACACGGATCTGAGCGACCTTCTCAGCGTCGATATCGACGGCTGGAAGTCTGCCATCACCCAGATCGAAGATCACTTCGCACAATTCGGGGACAAATTGCCACCGGTACTCACCAAGCAATTGTCGTCGTTGTCAGCATCGCTGTAAGGACATCGACCGCGTCTATGTAGTGCTAGGAAACCTGGCCAACGAGTAGGGCTCGAATGCCGAGTCCCATCAAGAACAGCCCACCCAAGCCGTACAACAAATACAGTTTGTGTTTCATCTGATTGCGGTAGCTGTAAATAATGGCGACCGCAATGATCCCCACGAAACCGTAGAAGGCGTGGAATTGCGGAAAGTCGATCTTGTAGCGATTTACCAGCGCCACTCCGAGAGCCACCTGAATGAAGATCGTCAGTTGTGCTCCAACTGTGAACCACCACAGGGCTCGTGTCCGCAATGAGGGCACTCGATGGGCGCCGAGCGACCAAATTCCCGCCAATCCATTGGCGATGATCATGAACCAAGCCCACGATGTGTGTAGATCGACCAACATCAAAGCGTTCATGACCATCTAGACCCTAGTGTCCAGCCGACTCCTGACCCCAAGTCATCCACCGCATGTAATGCCGCCGTAGAGAACCGTCACCCGACCATTGGGTCCGGCATCGGTAAGAGTGCCCGACAAAGTGCGCACGATTTCAAAACCAGCACCAAAAATTTCGTCGGTGAAGACTTCGGTCTGAGGGAAGGCACTGGTTATCGCCGAAACCGTGGACCCCAAGGTGATGCCCCCTTCCGCACTCAATCCGGCCGGAACAGGCCGACTCGATGCGGGCGGCCCGTAACTCCAGGCGAAGAAATGTAAACGTCCCTCGGCCACCGTGCTCTCATCGCCAAAAAGCAAAAGGAGGTCGCCCCAAGACACGCCGCGCACTCGAGCCCCCGGACAGGTCCCGAATTCGGAAAATGAATCGACGTAACCGGTATCTCGCGTCGGTTCCCCGAGCCGGGTCTTCATGTAATTCACCACTGCCCCGGGATCCACTCCGAAGCGCACATCACCAATACCATCTCGTCGGAGAACCAGTTCAGCGATTGGATCGACAATCGTGGTGGTCGTGGCCAGGGTCGTGGTGGTGGCCAGAGTAGAGGTCGTCGTCAATGGAGCCATGGTTGGCGCCACTGTCGTGGTTGCCGTCGTGGGCAGTGGAGTCAAGTCATCGGCATCGGAACCACCGGTTCCACAGGCCGTCAGGAGAAGCGACCCGACTAGGCCGGCCGCTACCACGGTTCGTCGGAACATGAATCTGAGGTTGTACACGACCTCAGTCTGCCCGATTAACGAATCAAGGTGTTGGCTTGCCGTCCGCGCTCGATGAGCTGAAGTGAACCATCAGGTGCAACGTCCACCACGGTTACCGACGCGTTATCCAAACTGTCGATCACCAGGCGATCATCGGCAAGACAAGCTCCGATCACCGCGTTGATGGCGATGAAATGACTGAAGATGACCGTTGATTCCACACGTTGCGAGACATAGGTCACCACGCCATCGCGAAACGCGGTGTACCGCTCTCCGAGATCGCTCCAACGACCAGCCATGGCTTGGCGCAGCCAATCCACCCGTTGTCCCAGTGGAAATCCATCGGGAGAGGGAATTTCGGTGACTGCCGGTTCGACGATGACCGAGAGTGGCTGCCAAAGAGCAGCAAGAAAGCCGGCCGTCTCTTGACAGCGACGCAGTGGACTCGATACCACCGTCAGGGGACCAAGACCTGCGAGTTGCTGAGCGGTTTGTTCGGCTTGCTGACGTCCAAGTTCATCGAGCCCAGGATCGTGATCATCATCCCATCCCGCGGCAGCTCGTCCGTGACGAACCAAATACACCCGACTCACAAGAACCATCCGGGTCTCGCACCACCCGCTTGACCGGGCTCGATGAACCACTCGGTTCCAAAAGCCTGCGCAAACATGTCCGGAGTCATGTTCAGGAACATGCTGCTATCGGAAACCTGACTGGCATGACAGGTGATTGACATCCGCTTCCGATCGACGAATGCGGTCACATCCACCGCCATGGTGATTTCATCTTCAGTGGAACCAAAGGGATTGCCATCGTCAGCTGGACCTTCGGGATCGAAATCGGTATTGCTGTCTTCTCCTGAATTCTGCTCGGCGAATTGCTCCATCATGTTGCGCATCATTTGCACGATGCGCGTCCGATTCATCGTGGACTCCAAGACGCGCACCTCATGTCCGGTAGCACGGGCCATCTCAACGGCCCGATGGCCAACACGATGCACCTGTATATGGTCCGGGTGCCCGTAGCCCCCATGCCAGTCGTAGCAGGTCAAAACATCGGCATTTTCCTCCTCGATGATTCTCGCTAAAGCTCGCGCCGCGTCATCGACATCGGCCCGAATGAAGGCACCTGGAAGATCATTTTGCGGCCATCCGGTCATACCACTGTCGTGATAACCCAACCACACCAATCGCTGTACGCCGAGAACTTCAGCCGATTTTTCCGTTTCCAACCGTCGGCGGTCTTGTAATGCTTCCCCCGCCGCCAAATCGCCAGGAGTTTCACCGTGACGCCCATCGGTGGCCATCACCAGCACGACGCGGTGTCCTTCGCTCGACGCGCGGGCGATTGTTCCGCCCGTAGCTATCGACTCATCGTCGGGATGGGCGTGAAAGCAAACAAGAGTCTTCACGCGTCAACAACCGCACCAC
>JBEIGJ010000023.1:0-21137 GCA_040381935.1 Acidimicrobiaceae bacterium
ATCCCGACCGCGCGAGTCGCCTCTTTTATTTTTATACCGGCATCCTAACCGGAGGGGCCCGCAGTGCTGTTCCTTCATTAACAGCACTGCGGGCCACAATCGGAACAGACGTGACTATCAACGGTTATTCGGCGACAACCCCACCGATGTCAACGCACTTCAGCGATGACGACGGGGACCGCGCTCACGACCACCGTTCTCAGAACCACCCGGCTCCCCTCCGGGACCGAGATCGCCGAGTTCAGAACTGATTTCATCATCAACGGCATCTTGGAAACTCACCGTGACCGGCCCATCGGCATTCGATCCGGAACGACGGCTACCACTATCCCGGCTACTGGTATCTCGATTACTGGTATCCCGGTTACCGCTCTCCCGACGGCCGCGACCTTCTGATGGTCGACGGTCCGAGCGTCCTTGTGATGGTTCGCCAGTGTCGGCCCCTTCAGCCACAGCGAGTTCTCCAACCGGAGACAAACTGACCTTGCCCTTGTCATCGATGTCATCTACGCGAACTTCGATTTCCTGACCCAGGGTCAAAACATCTTCCACATTGTTGATGCGTCTACCGCCACCCAACTTGGAGATGTGAACCAATCCGTCGCGTCCGGGAAGGATGTTGACGAATGCCCCGAACTTGGTGATGCTGACCACCCGTCCGTTGTACACGGCGCCCATTTCCGCCTTTGGCGGATCCACGATGGCCAAGATGCGAGCTTTGGCATCTTCCATGCGCCAAGCCTCAACGGCACCAATGGTGACAATGCCCACCACCCCGTCGTCGTCGACGCCGATATCGGCACCGGTTTCTTGCTGAATGGTGTTGATGACTTTGCCCTTTGGTCCGATGACCTCGCCCACTTTGTCGAGTGGAATGGTGATCGAGGTGATCTTCGGAGCGGTCTCGGCAACCGTGTCACGCGGCTTCGAGATCGCTGCGTTCATCACCTCGAGAATGGTGAGGCGGGCTTCACGGGCCTGAGCCAAGGCTGAAGACAACACATCAGCGGGAATTCCGTCGATCTTGGTGTCCAACTGCAAAGCAGTGACGACCTCGGACGTGCCAGCCACTTTGAAGTCCATATCGCCAAAGGCGTCTTCGGCACCCAGGATGTCGGTCAGACTCAAATACTTGCCTTCGGCGTAAATCAGACCCATCGCGAGTCCAGCAACATGGGCTTTGATCGGAACTCCGGCATCCATCAGCGACAGGCTGCTGGCACAGACCGATCCCATTGACGTGGAACCGTTCGAACTCATGACCTCGCTCACCAAACGCAGTGCATAGGCGAACTCTTCTTGGCTCGGCACCACAGGAAGCAGTGCCCGCTCAGCCAAAGCACCGTGACCGATTTCGCGACGCTTGGGTGAACCGACGCGCCCGGTTTCTCCATTGGCCCACGGAGCCATGTTGTAGTGATGCATGTAGCGCTTCTCAGAAATTGGCGACAGTGTGTCGAGCATCTGGTTCATTCGCGGCATGGCCAAGGTGGCCACGCTCATGACCTGAGTCTCACCACGTTGGAATAGACCCGATCCGTGGGCGGTACGCAGCACCGAGACTTCCGAGGACACTGGTCGTAGATCACGCGGACCACGACCATCGATACGAATACCATCTTCGACGATCCGCTTACGCACCAACTTTTTGGTGAGGCTGCGCACTGCTTCTTTGATTTCCTTTTCACGTCCGAAAAATGGCGAGTCCGCAGTGCCGGCCAACTTCTCGACGGCGGCATTCGCCGCGGCATCAGTGGCCGCGTTGCGCTCAGACTTCAGTGCAATCTTCACCGCATCGGCGAGAAGAGGAGCAGCGATACCCTCAACTGCGGCCCACACATCGTCGCCATAGTCGAGCACTGGGGTGTACTGCAGCGGAGTGATCGGACCTTTCGTGGCGATCACCGAGGCCAGGAGTTGACGCTGTAAGGAAATGGATTCCTTGATGTAGCGCTTCGATGCCTCCAGCCCTCCGGCGAGAACGGCCTCATCAACTTTCGAGGCACCGTTTTCGTAATACGTGAAGCTCTTTTCGGTACCGCCGGCTTCAACCATCATGATGGCGACATCGCCGTTGTCCAGTTCGCGACCAGCCACGACCAGTTCGAAGGTCCCGTTTTCACCTTCGGCATACGTGGGATGGGGGATCCACGTACCGTCTTGGGCGTACGCCAGGCGAACGGCGCCGATGGGCCCATCAAAGGGGATGCCACTGATCATCAAGGCTGCAGATGCGGCGTTGATACTCAAGACGTCATGAGGGTTGACCTGATCCGCACCCAAGATGGTGAGCACGATCTGAGTTTCATTGCGGAATCCGTCGGGAAATGCCGGCCGCAAGGGACGGTCAGTGAGACGACAGGTCAGAATTGCTGCTTCGCTCGGGCGCCCCTCGCGACGGAAAAAGGCACCAGGAATTTTTCCCGCCGCATAGGCCCGTTCTTCGACGTCAACGGTCAAAGGGAAGAAGTCGATTCCCGGACGGGTGTCCTTGGCGGCGTTGGCTGTTGCCAACACGATGCTGTTGCCGATACTGGCTACGACTGCACCCTGGCTTTGCGGCGCAAATTTGCCGGTTTCCAGGGTCAGGGTTTTGTCGGTGTCCCCAATAGGACCCGACACTCGAATGGCGTCAGCCATGACGAGCTCCTTTCACGTCCCGTAACTTCCGGTCACGGAACCTTTGGAGCAGCGGGCTGGTTCCCAGTCGGCAAGGTCGTGACCTCGGCCATGGCCTCGGCGACTGACAACCAATCCTTCACTGCTGTTTTTATGGTGCTAACTGTGTTCTGGGTGGTTGCGAGTCAACCGACAGGTCGAAACTCCGTCCACGTCAACGAGTGCTCAACGCACTCGCCTAGCGGCGCAGACCCAGATTGGCAACGATCTCGCGATACCGCTCGACGTTGCGACCCTTGACGTAGTCGAGAAGACGACGACGACGGCCAACCATCATCAAGAGGCCTCGACGACTGTGATGGTCATGAGGATGGCTCTTCAAATGATCGGTGAGATGATTGATGCGCTCGGACAAGAGCGCAATCTGCACTTCAGGGGACCCGGTATCGGTTCCGTGGGTGCGGTGTTTGGAAATTGTTTCAATTTTTGGCGTACCAGCCATGGTCAATCTGCCTCTCGTTCATCACGACGGGGTCGCAAGCCGCCAGATGATCGGCCTGCATCGCATTCCAGCCAGAGCCAGAACCGACTCACATAGCCTAGGGGCCGGGCTGGGCATTCCCTCTCTCGGTCCCGGTACCCTGCTTCCATGTTTACGGGAATCGTGGAGGAATTGGGCACGGTTTTGCGCTCTGAACCGGTTTCCACTGAATGGGGTCCGGGCCAAAGGTTACGGGTTGCGGCCTCGACGGTCCTCGAAGGCTCGACTTTGGGGGCTTCGATCGCCGTCAATGGCTGCTGTCTGACTCTGGTGGACCAGGGCCGGGATGAAGCGGACCAGCAGTCGTGGTGGGAGACCGATGTCAGCCAAGAGACTTTGGACCGCACCTCCATTGGCACCCTCCGTCCCGGAGACCGGGTCAATTTGGAGCGTCCGATGGCTCTTGGCGACCGTCTGGGTGGCCATATCGTCTTGGGTCACGTCGACGGGGTCGGAACCGTTGTCTCACCGGCACCGGATCTCGTTGTTCGGGTTCCCCGGCATCTCCTGCGCTATCTGGTGGAAAAGGGGTCGGTCACCGTCGACGGCGTCAGTTTGACCGCCTTCGAGATCACCGCTGACACCTTCCGGGTCGCCGTCATCCCGCACACTGCGCAGGTCACCACCTTGGGTTTGCGTCCTGCTGGTAGCACAGTCAACTTGGAGATGGACATTCTCGCCAAACACATCGAGCGCCTGGTCCTGCCCTACAGCCAAGACCTCAAGACCTGAACCACCAAGGTCAAAACCCACTACCGTGACAACGATGTCGGACTTCACTGCGCCCGAACCCCCTCATGAGCTCCTTGCTCTTCGCACGCGGATCGACGAATTGGACCACCAATTACTGGACATCCTGGCCCAGCGCTTGGCAGTGTGCCATGAGGTCGCCCGGATCAAAGAGACTCGCGACCTTCCCATTATCCAACCCCAACGCGTTCGAGATGTCGTGACTAGTCGTCGCCAAGAAGCCATCGACCTCGGCATCGACCCCGATTTCGCCGAGCAGATCGTGCGCGTGGTGCTGGCCGAGACTCATCGCATCGAAGTAGCCGGACGTCGACCCGATGCCGCTCCATTCAAATCAGCCACCCCGCAAGGCGCCCGTAATCTTCTCGACTCCGCGATCGACACCGTGTCGACCCGTATCGACCATGTAGTCGTGGCTGTCGAAGACCTCGACGCCGCCCTGGATGTCTTCACCACGAGATTGGGTTTTCATCGGGCCCCGGCCATGATCGCCAGCGACCATCAACAACCAGGTATTGCGGTCATTGCCGCCGGCGGTGTCACCCTGGTGCTGGTCAGTCCGCAAGCCGGACCCGATGTTGCGGCTCATATCGCGGCCCATGGCAGCGGAATCCACCATGTGGCCATCGAAGTTCTCAATGCCGACTATGCCCGCTCGATCCTTCTGGGTGCCAACGCCGAGGACCAAAGCTCTGATCGGCTCGCTGACTCGACTCAGCCCGCCGTTACCGCTCTCATCGTCGATGATCACGGGCACGAACAGTTTTTCACCGTACGTGATGCCCATTCCGGTGTTCAGTTGGGATTCATTGCCCGCACCGGCCATCGCCTGGGAGTCACCACCAGCAATATCCTCGAGGCCTTTCGTTCCTGACTGCCCCGTGATATCAGCCAGCCCGCACTTCACATTGTTCTCCTTCGGCTCCCCCTCGATGCTGATCGCGACCTATGATGTGGCTGCACGACATTTGGGGCAGTCGGTGGCTCTCTCGCATCCGCCGTCTTCTCGTTGTGCGCTGGCAACAACTGAACGACACGTGAGGAAATGATTCATCATTTCCCTGGTTTGTGTCGTTCCTCATGTTCAACAGGAGACCTCCATGGCTCGCCAGCGCATTTCACTTGACCCAGTGTCTGATTCCCCGGTGTCTGCTTCTTATCTCCATTCACTCACTCACCCGTGGGTCACACTCGTCGATACACCCTTGGCCGAACTTATGGCTCGGGCTCGGACTATCCGCTCTGGGCAAACGGGGACCCGGATCACGTACTCCCCCAAGGTTTTCATCCCCTTGACCATGCTCTGTCGCGATTCGTGCGGCTACTGCACTTTCGCCCAGCCCCCAGCGCGATTGGAGTCGCCGTATCTCAGTCGTGAAGAGGTGTTGGCAATCGCTCGTCGCGGAGCTGCCATGGGTTGTCATGAAGCCCTTTTCACTTTGGGAGAAGCCCCTGAAGATCGCTACCAAGTCGCAGCCGATTGGTTAGCCGAAAACGGCTATTCCTCGACCATTGAATACCTCGCCGATATGGCTCGATTGGTCGTGGCTGAGACGGGCCTGTTACCCCACGCCAATGCCGGAGCGCTGAGTCGCGATGACCTTGCATTGCTCAAACCTCATTGTCCGAGTCAGGGCATGATGGTCGAAACCCTGCGCCACGATTTGGCCTGCCATCGCGGGGCTCCTGACAAAACACCACAACGTCGTCTCCAGACATTGGAGTACGCCGGTGAATTGAAAATTCCCTTCACCACGGGGATTTTGGTTGGCATCGGGGAAACCCGAATCGATCGTATTGCCGCCCTTCAAGCCATCGCTGAAAGCCACCGTCGTCACGGCCACGTCCAAGAAGTCATCGTCCAAAACTTCCTTCCCAAGCCACGAACTGGCATGCAGCACGAACCACCCTGTCCAACCGATGAATTCCTCTGGTCAATTGCGGCGGCCCGCATCATCTTGCCCCCAGAGATCCACCTTCAGGCTCCGCCGAATCTCAGTGATGATTTCGGAGTACTCCTCGATGCTGGAATCGATGATTGGGGTGGGGTCTCACCAGTGACCGCCGACCACGTCAATCCCGAACGGCCGTGGCCCGATCTAGACCTGCTGCGCACCGTCACCGAATCCCGCCACTTCGCTCTGGCGCCTCGTTTGACGGTCTATCCGGAGTTCATCGACAACCTCACCTTGGATCCCAACCGAAAAATGCAGCCGAACTGGAATCGTTGGATCGATCCGGAGTTGCGTTTCAGCGTCATGGACCGTAGCGATGCCGAAAGTTTGGCACGCGATGATCCGGGTGCTGTCTGGCCCGAAAAAGTCACCGCGGCCGATGTGGTGCTCGACGGTGCCGAAGTCGTTCTTGTTGGCCATCGCAGTACTCAGTGGTACAGCGGGGCCAACAATCCTCCACCACTCATCATCCCGGCGACGCCATCGGCTCAACTTCCATCGGCTCAAAACAGTGAATCAGCCTTGCGCCAATCCTTCGAACAGCCCATCGAAGCAATCATCGAAGCGCATCGGAGCGGATCCGAACTCGGTGAAGCAGACATCGTCACCCTCTTGGCCGCCCGCGGTGCACAGGTTCGCCTCATTGCTGAATATGCCGATGAACTGCGACGCAATACCGTTGGGGACGTTGTGACCTGGGTTCATAATCGCAATATCAACTACACGAATGTCTGCACATTCAAATGCAAATTTTGTGGTTTCTCCAAAGGCCCATTGTCTTTGAACCTACGCGGTACTCCCTATCTCTTGACTCTCGATGACATTGCTCAGCGAGCTCTTGAAGCCTGGAACATGGGAGCCACCGAGGTCACCCTTCAAGGTGGTATTCATCCCGACTTCGATGGCGACTATTACTTGCATGTCACCCAAGCAGTGAAAGACGCCGTCCCCGATATGCACGTGCATGGTTTCACTGCCCTGGAAATCACCGAGGGGGCGCGCCGCAATGATGAAGATCTGCGCACCTATCTCACACGCATGCGCGACGCCGGCCTCGCCTCACTCCCAGGTACTGCTGCGGAGATTCTCGACGACGAAGTGCGCTCCGTGTTGTGTCCGGACAAGGTTTCGACCGAGGAATGGTTGGAATGTCATCGGATTGCTCACTCGGTGGGATTGAAATCCAATATCACCATGATGTTTGGTTCGGTCGAACGGCCCGAGCATCTGGCGCGCCATTTCCTTCGTACTCGCGAACTCCAGCGAGAAACCGGAGGGTTCACCGAGTTCGTCGGTTTGCCCTTTGTGCACATGGCCTCGCCGATTTACTTGCAGCGCCGAGCACGACGCGGCCCTACCTTCCGGGAGACTTTGCTGGTCCACGCCGTTGCGCGCCTCGTCTACCACGGACTGATCGACAACATTCAGGTCAGTTGGGTCAAAATCGGCGTCGACGGCGCCCGCCAACTTCTGCGTGCGGGATGTAACGACCTGGGGGGCACTTTGATGGATGAGAACATCAGTCGAGCAGCTGGCGCCAATCACGGTCAGAAAATGAGCGAAGACGGTTTCAGCGCCATTGTTGCTCCGCTGGACCGTCGGCTCGTTCAGCGAACAACTGGCTATTCGCTGGTCACTGCTTCGGCATGAAGAGTTGCTGCGGGCTCGCAGGCCAGTGATTGATCAGCCCAGCAAGATGCGGCGAGCGTGATCCACATCATGTTTCAGTTGTCGACTCAATTCGTCAATTCCTGAAAATTTCTGTTCCCCACGCAGCCGCTCGACAAATTGCAGCCGCGCCGTTTCGCCGTAAAGATCCAGGTCGACATGGTCAATGACATGTGCTTCGATCAGTGCATGCGGGGCATCCTCATAAAACGTCGGCCGACGACCGATATTCACAGCCGCTGGCAAGGAGATCGAGCGCCCTTGCCCTAGATCGCGTACGTACCAGGCCGCATAGACGCCTTCGGCGGGAGTACTGAACGTCGTCGAGACTTCGACATTGGCAGTCGGAAATCCGATCGTGCGTCCGCGTTCATCGCCACGCCGCACAATTCCTGCAACTTCGAATGGCCGGGCCAGGAGGTCATTCGCCGCCGCAATGTCTCCGGCGGCCACCGCAGCACGGATCGCCGTCGAACTGGCGACGCCTGATCCGCCAGCTATCAAAGAAATCGGCTCAACGGCGAACCCATGAACCTCGCCCAATTGACGCAAAAGGGCCACGTTGCCGAGTCGTTGGCGACCAAAATGGAAGTCCTCGCCAATCACCACGACGCGCGCCTGAAGACAACACACCAGAATTCGCTCGACGAAATCCTCTGGAGATTCAGCCGCCTGATGTTCGTCGAATCGAATGATGGCGGTGGCGTCCAGTCCGGTGTCCGCGAGCAATTCCACTTTTCGCTGATGTTCAGTCAGAAGTTTGGGGGCCGAATCAGGTCGAATGAGCGATGCTGGATGACGATCGAAAGTGATCAGTACCGACTTTGTCGATGCACTTTCGCTACGGGCCCGACTCAACACTTGGTCAATGATGGCGCGGTGCCCGATGTGCAGGCCATCAAAGGCGCCGATAGTGACCACACTGTCCTGATTGGGCCAGGGGCACACCGAGAAATCTTCAATGATGAGCACGGGAGTCAACGCTAGTTGAGAGACCGGTATTTCCGACTCGATCTCAGCGATTCGGGCTGGCCAAAACCACTACTGGTCGCGCCATTCCCTCGCCAACTCGCTCGTTGGCAAAGGGTTCATAGACGCCAAGTAGTCGTTCACCCGAGATTCCCTCACCGAACGACGAATCGGCGACTACGGCCCAGGGTGCAAGACCCGAAAAGAGCGACGCCGGCAAAACCTTGCCCACCGCAACTGCTGCTGCTAGCTCGTCATCGACTACCAACCTGGACAGGCCGCGCACTGCGGCACTCACTGGCAGCAACAAAGTTCGCGCTACGTCGATACCAACTGCCTCAAGTTGGTCGAGGGGAACCGACTCGTCGAGCCCGAAACCACCAATGACCGTACGGCGCAGATCACGAAGATGCGCTCCCCCACCGAGAGACCGACCGATGTCGGCGGCCAAGGAGCGAATGAATGTGCCCGAGGAACATGACACCTCGATGTCGATGACCGGTCCGCGAATGGCCAAGACCCGGATGTCATGGATGGTGACCGGACGAGCCTGCCGTTCGACTTCAACTCCTTCACGAGCCAATTCATGTAAGCGCCGACCTTCAATACGAATCGCAGAAACCATCGGAGGGATCTGCATGATCTCACCTCGAAAGTGCCGATCCACGAGATCTTGAACCTTGTCAATCGACAGTGACGCGATAACGGCTTCCATGTCGAAGGTGGCAGTCACTGTTCCCGTGGAGTCGAGGGAGTCGGTCTCGGACCCCAGCACCACCGAGCCGCAGTACACCTTGCGGGTGGTCATCGTGTCGCCAAGCGGAACCATGTCGAGGAACCGCAACAGTCGCGTGGCATCTCCCACCCCCACCAAAAGGAGTCCGGTGGCATCCGGGTCGAGAGTTCCCGAATGACCGACCTTGCGCTCTCCTAGGGCGCGACGTACTCGATCCACAACATCGTGACTGGTGCAACCGCGTGGCTTATCAACCACGACAAGACCGTGGACTTGCGCTGGTTTACGACGAGCCATCGTCGGATTCATCATCCGCTGACGAAGGCGGGGTGGTGTCCGATTCCACTCGGCTTCTCATCATGGCCCCATCAATCTTCCTGGGGTCATAGTTCTCTTCATTGATGAAATCGGAACGAATGGGACTCGGATTGTCTTTCAAGATCTTTTCGATCCGCTCCGCCGAGCGGATGACTTCATCTGGACGGAAAGAAAGGATAGGAGTCTTCTTTGCCCGAACTTGGCGAGCAATCGAACTCTGCAGACGAATGCGGTGCCGAGAAAATGCCTCCAAGATTTCGGCGTCTCCATCCTCTCCGGCCAAAGAGTCATAGAACACCACCGCGCGATTCATTTCTGGATCGACATCGATCCGAGTGATGGTGACAAATGCGAGTCGCTCATCATCGATCCGCACCAGTTCATCGGCAAGAACCTCGCGCAAGGTCTCTCCCAAGCGAGCCGCCCGGGGATATGAGGGCGCGTTCCCGACCGAGCGACTAGATGAACGTCCCGACGAACGAGATCCTGATTTCGAGGAACGGGGACGATTCACCCGCTTCACGATACCGGCGAACTTCAGCCCGCTGAGCAGATCCAGGAGGTGAGAACGTCCGGTTCAGTCGAGAACAGGACTGCCCCGCAGTGAGCGCTTCAGTTCGGAGACTCCTGGAGTTGTGGCCACGGTCTCTACAGCGTTCCACAGTCGCAAGGCTTCTTCCCCCCGAGGAATACGGGCGATAACGGGGCCGAAAAACGAACCTTCGTCGGGCTGTCCTGGTTTGAAGGTCAGAATCGGGGTTCCGACATCTTTTCCGGTCCGGCCAAGGGCAGTCTCGGTACTCTCGACGATGCGATCATCCAGTTGCTCGTTATCGAGATGATCAGCAAAACTCGCGGGCAACTTGGCTTTCGTCAAACATTCGGTAACGAAAGCGTGACTGCGTTCGGCAAAATCCTGACGTCGCTGATTTTTGTGACCTTCGGTGCCAAGGGCGGTGTAGAAGTCCCCCATGGCAGCATTTCCCAGTTCGTCATCGACAGCCAGCGCCACCCGCAGGCTCGCATGCCCAATGGCATGGATGTGCCGGTATTCCGGTGTGTACCACTCCGCAGTCTGATCTCGGTTCAGCACTTTCAGAGAAATGGGACGCCAACGAACCTCATAGGGACGAAGTCCTTGCACCTCGCAAACCCACCGAGACGTGATCCACGCCCATGGACACACCGGATCGAAGAAGAACTCCAGATCAGCCATGACTATTGACTACACCCGTACGATCAGTTTGTCTTCGAACGTTTCGATGAGATCGCCCTGCTTCAAATCCTGGAAGTCGCTGAGTCCGATTCCACATTCGAAACCTTCGCGAACCTCTCGGACATCATCTTTGAAGCGGCGCAGCGACTGAATGCTGCCCTTCCAAATGATGACGCCGTCTCGCAAGAAACGAACCTTGCTGCCACGAGTGATTTGACCACTGCGGACGTAACAGCCAGCGATAGCGCCCTGACGCGGTACTCGGAAGACTTCACGTACCTCGGCTTCGCCGGTGACGACCTCTTCGTATTCCGGCGCCAACATGCCGACCATGGCGCTTTCCATGTCTTCGAGCAACTTGTAGATGATCTCGTAAGTACGGATCTCGACATGCTCAGCCTCAGCAAGTTCCCGGGCCTTACGGTCCGGGCGAACATTGAAACCAATGATGGTGGCATTCGTTGCGGCAGCCAAGGTGATGTCGTTTTCAGTCACACCACCAACTGCTCGGTGCACGAAAGCCAACTTGACTTCATCTCGCTCCAAGCGACGCAAACTCTCGGTGACGGCTTCGAGTGAACCCTGCACATCGGCCTTCAAGACCAAATTGAGGGTCGCCACTTCGCCGGCCTGAATCTGCGTGAAGACATCTTCGAGTTTCACGCCGCGTGCTACTCGCGCGTCACCCCGTTGAGCCTTGGCCCGCAGTCGCTGTTCCCGGGCTTCACCCACGGTGCGTGCCGTTTTTTCATTCGGCGCAACACGGAATTCGTCTCCAGCGTGCGGAACTGATGAAAGTCCAAGGACCTGCACCGGAGTCGACGGACCTGCTTCTTTGATTTGCTGACCCTTGTCATTGATCATGGCCCGGACTCGTCCCCATGACCCACCAGCCACGATCGGGTCACCAACTTTCAGCGTTCCCTTATCGACCAGAACCGTCGCCACCGGACCGCGCCCGGTATCGAGGTTCGCTTCGAGAACCACTCCCTTGGCGCGACCAGTTGGATTGGCAGTCAGTTCTTCGATTTCAGCAACCACCGTGAGTTGCTCGATGAGATCATCGACACCTAGTCCTTGTTGGGCAGCCATTTCCACACAGATGGTGTCGCCACCCCAACTCTCAGCAACCAGACCTTGCTCTGACAGCTGCGAAAGAACTCTCTGGACATCGGCGTTCTCTTTGTCGATCTTGTTGATGGCCACCACAATCGGCACATCCGCTGAACGGGCATGACTGATTGCTTCGATCGTCTGAGGCATGACACCGTCATCAGCAGCCACCATCAAAACGACAATGTCGGTGATTTGAGCTCCGCGGGCCCGCATCTGGGTGAAAGCCGCGTGACCCGGCGTATCCACGAAGGTGACTCGCCGGCCATTTTGTTCGACTTGATAGGCACCAATGTGCTGGGTTATACCGCCAGCTTCTCCAGCAACCACATTGGCATTGCGAATGCGATCCAAAAGTGTGGTCTTACCGTGGTCGACGTGACCCATCACCGTAATCACTGGAGGACGTGGCTGCTGAGCGGACTCATCGTCGTCATCGCTGTCATCGAAGAGCGCCTGCAATTCCATCTCTTCTTGCTGACCAGGTTCAACGAGCAGAATCTCGGCGCCGATTTCCAGAGCAAAGAGCTCCATCTGCTCATCGCTGAGCGTCATCGTGGCGGTCACCATTTCGCCGTTCTTCATCAAAAAGCGCACCACGTCAGCCGCAGTGCGGTTCAAACGAGGGGCGAACTCCTGTGATGAAACACCGCGTTCGACGACCACGATGCCCTCGGGAACTGGAGCATCGCTCTCGCTATAACTGATCAGCGACGGCTGGAAATCATCCTCACCACGGCGACGACGACGTCCGCCACCGCGCGGGGCGCGGCGTCCCCCGCTGGGACGAGGACCACCACCGGGACGACCAGGACCGCCACCGGGACGACCAGGACCTCCGCCGGGAGCACCACCGGGGCCACCGGGAGCGGCACCCGGTCGCGGTCCACCAAAGCCACCCGGACGAGGACCGCCGGGACGAGGACCACCAAAAGCGCCGGCGGGTCGCGGCGCACCAGTGCGCGGTCCGCCATAACCAGCACCACTCGGGCGCGCTGCTGGGGGACGCGGTCCCCCAGGTGGTGGGGGCACCGGTCGACCCGACGCACTCATCGGGCGACCAGGAGGAGGTGGCACCGGTCGACCCGACGCACTCATTGGGCGTCCAGGAGGAGGAGCCGGACGACTCGCTGGTGGGCGTGGGGGTGCATCGTTTCGTGCCGCCGGCCGAGCCGCTTCGTCACGTCCCGAATCCGGTCGTGGCTCAGGTCGCGGTTCATCGCGGGTCGGAGACGTTCGACTCGAAACCACCGCTGGTGCCGCGGCTCGAGGGGCAACTTCAGGAGCGCTTTCGACTACTGGGCTGACCGGAGCAGGCTCGGCCACTGGAGTCGGCACTGGTTCAACCGCGATCTGACTGCTAGCTGCAACGGACTCGACCGGTGCGGTGTCGGAACTCGGCGCCGATACCTCAGGTGTGATGTCCTGTTCGACCGTCTTGGGGGCAACCGCTTTTTTCAGCGCCGGCTTTTTGGTTGCCGTCTTCGCTTCGGCGTCCGAATCAGCCGAAGCGTCTTGGGCCTCAGCTGCTTTCTTGGCTACTGCTTTCTTAGGAGCCGCTTCCTTTTTGGCCGGCTTTTCCTCTTCGGGTTGCACTTCGCGTACCAGGCCTTGGGCCCGAGCCTTGCGCTCCAACATGGGGATGAACGCTTCGACCAAGGTGGACTGGGGAGTCTTGGCCGCCACGTTATTGGCCCGGCATAGATCCAGCATCTCGGCATTGGTCATACCGAGTTTCTTCGCTAATTCACTGACTTTGATCTTTGCTGTTGCCACGCGGCGCTATTCCTTCGATTCATTTACGCCGGAAGATCCGGCGACCCTTTAGTTTGCCATGGTTGTACGACTCTGCCTCGTGAGACGGACTTTCCAAGCCCGCTCGAAAGCCCGATTCTTTTGTGCATGGCTGAGACAATCTTCCGACTGGGTACAGACCCAGGCTCCCCGACCGGCAGCAGTACGCGCCGCCATCGGTCGACCCAACTGGTCGGCTACATAGCGCGTCAAATCCCGCTGATCACGGCGACGGCGACAGCCGACACAAGTGCGGATTGGCGTGCTTGCGGTCATGCCTCTTCGGGAGCGGCGTTGGTTGAAATACCTGTGGCCCGCTCCCACTCCTCAACACTCATGATCGATCCATCGGCGGCGTGGAATTCCTGCGCGCCAGTCTCGGCATTGAGAACCCATTCACCATCGGCGTACTCGGTGTCTTCGGGGAAAATACCGTTCAACTCATTGTGATGCTGAGTCTCGCTCTTGATATCGATTCGTACACCAGCCAAACGAGCTGCCAAACGCGCATTCTGGCCTTCTTTGCCGATCGCCAGACTCAGCTGGAAATCGGGAACGATGACATCGGCTTGTGTTTGGTCTTCACTGAGCCGAACTTCAGTCACCTTGGCCGGAGATAGTGCCTTGGCAATGAAGTCAGCAAGATCGTCGCTGAAGGGAATGATGTCGATTTTTTCCTGATTGAGTTCGTTCACCACCATGCGGACCCGACCACCGCGGGCACCGACACAGGCTCCCACCGGATCGACATTGTTGTCGTTGGAGAACACCGCGATCTTGGTGCGATGGCCCGGTTCGCGAGCACACGCCTTGATCTCGACGACACCATCAGCAATTTCGGGAACTTCCAATTCGAACAAGCGCTTCACCAAACCAGGATGGGTGCGACTCACCACGATCTGAGGACCCTTATCGCTCCGGCGCACCTCGACGATGTAGGCCTTGAGACGGGTTCCAGGCGTTGCGCGCTCGAACGGAACTTGCTCACTTTGGGGCATGAGGGCTTCGACTTTGCCCAAATCCAAGAGGGCATAGCGATTGTCGTTTTGCTGCACGATCCCGGTGACGATGTCCCCTTCGCGGTTGGCGTACTCCTCGAACTTACGATCCCGCTCGGCTTCGCGAATGCGTTGCCCCATGACCTGGCGGAAGGTCTGAGCCGCAATACGTCCCAGTTCGTTCTTCTCGGGTGTGTCATCGCGGGGATTGACCCAATTGCCATCTTCATCGATGTCGTAGGCCGTGAATGAAATCTCCAGAGTGTCAGGGTTAAGCCCGACCTCTACTTCTTCAGCAGATCCCGGTCTCCGCTTGTAGGCGGTCGCCAAGGCGTCCACCAACACCTGCAGCAAAGTCTCCTCTGAGATGTTCTTCTCGCCTGCCAACAGGCGAATTGCTTCTTTCATATCGATATTGCTCATGACTCAGCGCTCTCCTGATCGTCAAGTTCCCGGTTCGCTATCTCGTTCATGTCGTTGTCGTCGCTTCGATCCTGAAAGTCTGCCGGCGATGCCGTCGAACCACTCGTGGCACCGGCCGACACAAGACCTTGGGAAGATGAGGACTTCTGTTTCAACCCTTTTGGGCCCGACTTTTTGCCCGGTTTGGGCTGGGCTTGCCAAACGAAGACCGTGCGGGCCCGATCGACGTCGTCATAGGAAATATCCACTTCTTCGCCCGACTCCCGACGCACAGTGAAGGTGTTCGGTCCAGCCGCAATGAGCTCACCAGAGATGCGACGCTCTCCCTGGACGACATGGCGAAGCCGAATCGCCACCTCTTTGCCCATCTCGCGCTCGAAATGACGCGGTGTGCGCAAGTTACGTTCCAAGCCTGGACTGGAAACTTCCAAGGTGTAGTGGCCGGGAATGGGATCGGAATGATCCAATTCCCGCGAGACCAGTCGCGTCACCCGCGAGAGTTGATCCACGTCGATCCCGCCAGGAGATCCGGGAGGCGTATCAACGGTGATTTTCAAAAAGCCACCGCCGAATTCCAAGTCATAGAGTTCAAGACCGAGATCGTCAACGATGGGCTGAATCAACGTCACCACGCGGTTCACCACCGGGTGGTCACCCCGCTGGGAGGAAGAGCCAGAATCCGGTTCATCAGTCAACATTGGCGCTTCACCTCCTCGGGCCATTTTTGATTACTCATCCTTTTCTCATACATGACTGGCGTCACTGCGTCTGGGCACCCGCTAACGAAGGAAAAAGGCGTGGGATAAACCCACGCCTCTCAGCTTCACCGCGGTGAACACTTGTTCAGGACCCCGAAAGCATACCGGCAATAGGCCGAAGTCTTTGCCGAGATCTGCTCTTGAAGGGCCTTCAGGCCCGACGATCAGCGTCTCGAAGTACAGCGGAACATCCACCCGAACCCACGGGCCTGGACCATCTCCTCACCAGCGCCAATCACGTCCCAGCCCACCCCGAGAACGCTGGTCGTGGCAAGTAACCTGGCCACGATGTTGCGTTTGTCCAGCCTTTTCGTGAGGACTCTGCGGGATAACCCCGCGGATGCCGAAGTGCCCAGCCATCAGCTCTTGCTGCGAGCGGGCTATATCCGCAAGGCGGCTCCGGGAGGGTTCACCTGGCTACCGCTGGGGTGGCAGGTCTACCGCAATGTCGAGCGGATCGTGCGCGAGGAAATGGACGCCGCTGGCTTCCAAGAGGTCCATTTCCCGTCCTTGCTCCCGCGCGAACCCTATGAGGCCACCAACCGCTGGACGGAATACGGACCCAATCTTTTCCGTCTCCAGGATCGTCGCGGTGTGGACTATCTGCTCGGACCCACCCACGAAGAGATGTTCACCTTGTTGGTCAAGGACCTCTACAGCAGTTACAAGGATCTTCCACTGCGGATTTACCAGATTCAAACCAAGTTTCGTGATGAAGCCCGACCGCGAGCCGGCCTATTGCGCGGTCGCGAGTTCACAATGAAGGATTCCTACAGCTTCGACGTGGATGATGAGGGCCTCGCAGCAAGTTACGAGGCCCACCGAGAGGCCTATATCCGGACCTTCGAACGTCTCAACCTGCCCTTTGTCATCGTTTCAGCCATGTCCGGAGCCATGGGCGGATCAAAAAGCGAGGAGTTCCTCGCCCCCCTGGCAGTCGGTGAGGACACTTTTGTTCGGTGCACGGCCTGCGGGTACGCCGCCAATACCGAGGCTGTGCGGGTCCCTTCCCCGCCATCCATGGATATCGCGTCGGCACTCGACGCGGTCGAACTCGATACGCCGGCCACACCGACGATTGCGACTTTGGTCGACCTGTTGAATTCCCGACCCGACTTGGGTCGAACCGATGGTGCCCCATGGACCGCTGGTGACACATTGAAAAACGTGATCGTCATGCTCCGTCATCCTGATGGTCGGCGCGAACCTTTGGCTCTCGGCATTCCTGGCGATCGCGATGTCGATATGAAACGACTCGAATCTCAAGTGGCACCAGCCGAACCAGAGCCATTCACCGAAGAGGATTTCGCTGCCCACTCGTTCTTGGTCAAGGGTTACATCGGACCCCAAGTCCTGGGCAGCGCATCAGCCACCGGTATTCGCTATCTCGTCGACCCGCGCGTTGTCCCCGGCTCATCGTGGGTGACCGGAGCAAATACATCAGGGCATCACGTGGCCCATCTCACGTACGGCCGTGATTTCAGCTCCGATGGCACCATCGAGGCCGCCGATGTCCGCGCCGGAGATATGTGCCCCGAGTGTTCGTCATCAACTGGCACGCTGGAAATGGAACGAGGCATCGAGATCGGTCACATTTTCCAACTTGGACGTAAATACGCCGAAGCTTTGGGCCTGACAGTTCTCGACCAGAACGGCCGCAGTGTCGTGGTCACCATGGGCAGTTACGGAATCGGAGTTTCCCGGGCAGTTGCCGCCATTGCCGAGGCAACCCTCGATGACATTGGTCTGTGCTGGCCGCGCGAAGTTGCTCCTGCCGATGTGCACATTGTGCTTGCCAGTAAGGGCGGTGACGAGATCACCGCATTTGGTGAAACCGCGGCCGCGGAACTGGAAGCACGCGGCCTTCGAGTGTTACTCGATGACCGCACATCGGCTTCACCGGGAGTGAAATTCAAAGATGCCGAATTGCTGGGCATACCAACAATTGTGATCATTGGTAAAGGACTCACCGAAGGCGTTGTCGAAGTGCGCGACCGTCGGTCAGGTCAAACTCGTCTGATTCCAACCGAAAATGCAGTGACGGCAATTCACGCCATCTGCACTTCCGGTTGGCCCGGAGCCTGATATGCGCCTGGTTCGAGGGGTAGTCCAGCACTATGCCTGGGGCCACCCCACCGCCATCCCCAACTTCTTGGAAATTGAACCCGACGGTCGACCATGGGCCGAGTTGTGGTTCGGAACCCATCTCGGAGGAGCATCGCGACTACTCGATATCGATGACTCAGTCGATGTCAACAACCGTTCCGCCAACGATGACACTGCAGGACTGTCCAAACCGTTGGTGACAGTGTCCGGCGAACTGCCCTTCCTCCTCAAAATACTTGCCGCGGCAGAACCACTTTCTCTGCAGACACATCCCTCTGGCCTTCAAGCCCGCATCGGTTTCGCCCGCGAAAATCAACTCGGTATTCCTGTCAGCAACTCTCGGCGTATCTACCGAGACCCATTTGCCAAACCCGAATTGCTCTGCGCCTTGGAACCATTCGAGGCTCTCTGCGGCTTCGCCCACGAAACAGCAACGGTCGAACTTCTCAATGACATTGGTGGTGGAGCGTCGACGTTGGCGCGCATCCTGGCCGATCAGGATTTGGATTACACGATCCGTTTTCTCTTCAGCGGACATCAGGATGCACTGATCACTATCGCCGAAACAATCGAGGCGTGCTCCCGCCACCAGTCGCCCAATGCCCGCTGGGTCACTCACTTAGCCCATTCATACCCCTCCGACCCAGCAGTAGTTGTCACCTTGCTTCTCAATTACGTCGTGCTCCAACCAGGCGAAGCCATTTATCTCGATCCCGGCAACATGCATGCCTACTTACGCGGTACTGGAGTGGAAGTGATGGGCTCGAGTGACAATGTGGTGCGCTGCGGTCTGACCAATAAACATGTCGATGTCAAAGAGCTTCTAAATACCGTCATTGTCCAGCCTCTCGACCAACCGGTATTGAAGCCCACCAGCGAAGGACAGACTTCCGTTGGTCGCCTATGGAAATACGAAACCCCCGGGGCGCCTTTCACGTTGTGGCTCCATCAAATCAATGGGGCGGAAACTCTGCGGGCCCAAACCCGAGAGTTGGTGCTATGCGGTGTTGGAAACACTGACCGTCTCAGTCGAGGCGAAGTGTGCTACCTGGCTCCGGGAGAAGATCTCACCTTGAAGGGTGCGGCAACTCTTTTCCGCATCACCGAACCAATGCTCTGAAAGAACCGTTCTCGCTCAGTTCTTTTTGCGGATCTCGACAATGCGCTCTTGAGACCGATTGGCATCTTCACCCTGCGTCTCCAACAGCAGGGAACGATCTTTAGCCGCCTCACGTTCGGCCTTGGCCGTATCGACTCGGGCGATGGCGGCTTCAGTGCCGTGCTCATGGATGAACTCCGCCCATTCCACAAGAGCTTCAACCATTTCACTTTCAGGAACTACCGCCACATTGCGCCCCTTGACGAAGAGATGACCGCGCTTGTTTCCTGCGGCGATACCCAAATCTGCTTCCCGAGCCTCGCCTGGCCCATTCACGACACAACCCATGATCGCAACCTGCAAGGGAATCTTGCGCTCTCCAAATGCGACCATGGCGCGCTGGGCCACATCGATGACATCAATTTCGGCACGGCCACAACTAGGACAGGCAATGAGATCGACATTCTTGCGTTCTCGCAAGCCGAGAGATTCAAGGAGCATCCGGCCGGCGCGAGCCTCTTCCACCGGATCAGCAGTCAGGCTGTATCGGATCGTGTCGCCGATCCCTTCCAACAGCAACGTTGCAATGCCGGCTGTGGCCTTAAGTAGTCCGGCCGGCAAAGGTCCGGCTTCTGTGACTCCGAGATGCAGCGGATGGTCGGTAACTTCACTCAATTGCCGATAGGCCTCAACCATGAGCGGCACACTCGACGCCTTGACACTGATCTTGATCAAGTCGAATCCCACTTCATCGAAGTACGCCATCTCCCGCATGGCCGATTCCACCATGGCTTCAGGAGTGACCTTGCCGCCATACTTCTCGTAGAGCTCGGGATCCAACGAACCACCATTGACACCAATGCGAATTGGAATCTTTCGATCCCGCGCCTCGGAAGCCACGGCTTTGATGTGCTCTGGACGCCGAATATTGCCCGGGTTCAGACGCAACCCATGAACACCGGCTTCCATAGCGGCGAGCGCCATCTTGTATTGATGATGGATATCAGCGACGATGGGAATCGGGGATCGGGGGACAATTTGGGCCAACCCTTCGGCCGCTTCGATCTCATTGCAGGTACAACGAACGATGTCGCAACCAGCGGCGGCCAGGGCATAGATCTGTTGCAGAGTTCCTTCGACATCGGCGGTCTTGGTGATCGTCATCGACTGCACGCTCACTGGCGCTCCACCACCAACGAGAACTTTGCCGACTGCTATCTGCCGTGTCGATCTCCGATTGTCAAGGGAAGTCGTGATCATTGCGTACTACTCAAAACGGCCGCGTGATGTCGAGGTACAAGCCAGTCATTGTCAGCAACATCAGCATGGTCACCACCGCAACAGTCACGGGCCACATTTTCTCCACATCGGCGTAATAGCGGCGGCCACGGCGACTGCGCACCCGCTCGTACGTGGCAATGGCCGCGTGTCCGCCGTCAAAAGGCAGCAGCGGAAGCAGGTTGAAGATCCCGACGAAGATATTGATGCTTGCCAAAACCTCCAAGACGGCGTAGATGCCATTGCGGTCGCCGATGTCCCCAGCGACTTTCGTGATGCCTACAACGGTGGTGGGACGTTTGGTCGGATCAGCTTCACTATCGGTGACTTGTTCCCATTGATTGACCGGGTTGACGACGGAAGCAATACCCTCGATCGTGGCTCCCATACCTCGCCACAAATCCCCAGCAACGTGGGTGACAGCATCGCCAATGCCGATTTGTACGCGCCCGTAGCTATCGGTTCCAACACCGAGAAAGCCACGCTTTGATGCGGTGTCAACGGGATGGGAAAGCAATTCGGCTTCCGTAGTCGCCAGACGTCCATCTCTTTCGAATTCAATCGATACTCGATCTCCGGCGACATACGAACCGATGATTGTTCGCAACTCGGTCGACGATGTGATCTCATCGCCGTTTACCGAGCGGATGATGTCACCAGTCTGTAAACCGGCGACCGCAGCAGCAGAATTTTCGGTGAGGGTGAAGATCTCGGTTCGACCCGTTTCTTGCAGACGACCCCCGACGGTGTAGACGAACAACAAAATAACGACCGCGATGATGCCGTGCATCAGAGA
>JBEIGJ010000024.1:0-21109 GCA_040381935.1 Acidimicrobiaceae bacterium
CAGCTGCGTGATCTTCGGATGGCAATATGCCGACACGAAGTCGTGGTTATTCGTAATCAGATCTTTGGCCCGGTTCAGCAGTCAAATTTCTCACGGCGACTAGGACCTGTCGGAGAGGTTCCCTTCGTAGCCACTCGAGCCGATGCCCCCGATCTCATCAGAGTGGTGAAAGAAGCCGATGAGGGTGAGTCCTTCAATTTCGGAGGAGCTTGGCACTCGGATTTCTCATTCCAAAGTGAGCCACCGTCGTTCACGATCCTTGCGGCAGTCGATATTCCACCATGGGGAGGAGACACAGTCTTCGCTTCAATGACGGCGGCTTGGGAGGAATTGCCCGCTGGCACGAAAGCACAATTGCAATCATTACGGGCCGTACACACTGCTCGTGATGCATATTCGCGGCGGATGCAGCCGATTCATTCCGGGATGCGCGGAATGGAAATCATCTGTGATGACTCGGCCAATGAAGAGCGCCGCCATCCTTTGGTTTGTCGTCATCCGGAAACTGGTCGGCCTGTTCTTTTCTACAACCGTGCTTATGTGCGCGATATCGATGACCTGGAGAAAGATGAGGCCCATTCATTGATGGCTTTTCTTCACTTGCACACCACTGATGTGCGATTCTGCTACCGCCATCGTTGGCAGACTGGCGACGTAGTGATCTGGGATAATCGGTCCACCCAGCATCTAGCCCTCAATGACTATGCCGGCTTTCGTCGTGAATTGAATCGCACCACTGTCGCTGGGGCGACGCCGCAACCGGCATTTGACTCGTTGGTCGGTGGCTCGGAAATCTCCTCGATTAGATGACTCATTGCGCGTGGGCGATTTCCTCACCATCGATGATGGCCTATCACGATCAAGAATGGGGTTTTCCGACCGCGGATGATCGTCGACTATTCGAAAAAATCTGTCTCGAAGGATTTCAAAGTGGGCTGTCGTGGTCCACAATCTTGAACAAGCGACAGGACTTCCGTCGGGTCTTTGACAATTTTGACATCGAGAGCGTTGCTCAATTCGATGACACTGATGTGCTCCGGCTTCGCTTGGACCCCACCATCGTTCGACACGAGGGGAAAATACGATCAGTCGTGAATAATGCCCGTCGTTGCCTCGATCTCATTCAGTCCGAGGGATCATTGGCTGCTTATCTGTGGAAGTTCGAGCCGATCCACTCACCAGCGGTCGGATCCACCCAATGCGCCGAATCGGTCGAACTGGCCAAGGATTTGAAATCGCGAGGTTGGACATTCGTCGGTCCAACAACGATGTACGCCTTCATGCAGTCACTGGGAATGGTGAATGATCACGATTCGGACTGTCCGATCAATTCTGTTGTCGACAAGGCGCGCCGAGCATTTGCTCGGCCCACGTAGGTTTAGTTCGCCATGACTTGGGTGAATTCCACCGCTTGTCGGGATTTTCTGGGAGAATGAAGGCGTGAGTGATTTGACGGATACGCGAACATCATGGCTCAGCCCAGAGATGTTGGCTGCAGTACGGTCGAATGTGCCGCTCGTGTACGTAGATGCGGTGCCGGTGCGAGTGGATGAAGTTGGTCGGGTCACCCAGGTCGGGCTTCTTTTGCGGGTCGCTGCCGATGGCTCTTTGAGTCGGATGTTGGTGTCAGGTCGGGTGCTTTATGGTGAGCGGGTTCGAGATGCTCTGATTCGGCATCTCGAAAAAGACCTCGGGCCGTTGGCCTTGCCGAGGGTTCCCCCAAATCCGGCGCCGTTCACGATTGCTGAGTACTTTCCCGATCCCGACGTCAGCGGATTCGTTGATCCCCGCCATCATGCCGTGAGTTTGGCCTACGTGGTCCCCGTGGACGGCGAGTGCACGCCCACCCAACAGGCCCTCGACTTAGCCTGGTTCTCCCCGCAAGAAGCATCCAGTTCGCGCATTACCGCTGATATGACCGGTGGCCAGGACCGACTGCTGCGCCTGGCTCTCGCCCACGTTGGCGAATTGCCCTGAGCAGACCGCCAACGGGTGGTTACCACGGCTTTATTCGGCTGAATTGCGCCTTTTGCGCACATGACGTCCCACTCGGCCATGTGGGACATGGGCGACTACCGATGTGGTTTCATCGATGTCGACAGTGATGCCATCGCGATCAATGTCACCCGGTTCTCCGGAAGCCTCCCAGATCACCGCACCCTCGTCTTTGGGTTTGCGTCCTAGGACCCGATCCAGTCCCAACATGCCACCGGCCACGATGGCCCCGATGGCCCCATACTTGGAATGTGCTCGCTTGACCAGATCATGGTCCGACACTGGTGTGGGCGGCAGGGCAACTTCGGATTCATTCGGATCCGGTACAGGAGGGGAGGTCATATCTGTGACAACCGTACCGGTTCGGCGTGCCAGCGCCTATGTCACGAATGCTCTATCCAGGCTGACTATTCTTGAGGTGTGGCAGGGTGGGGTCGAACAGCGCGAACGAGTGCCGCTATGCGTACCGCTCTCGTGGGCCACACCACCCGTCGGTTCGATGCGCTGTCGGCCATCGGACCAGCGCCGCGAGAGGGAAGCGTCATTGAAGAGGTGCGCTGCAACGGTCGAGTCGTCGAATTGGAATGGGATGATGGTGTCGTCCTAGCCACTCATTTGCGTCTCACTGGTGAATGGCATCTCTATCGCCAAAATGAACGTTGGCGTAAAGCTTCATATGAGGCGCGCGTGGTCATCGAAGTCGATGAATGGGTGGCAGTCTGTTTCAGTGCCGCTCAGGTAGAGACATATCGAGTTCTGGATCGCGGCCGCCATCCACAAAGTGGTGGAGCAGGACCTGATATTTCAGTTGCTGGAGCCGATCTGGTGACCTGCACACAACGCCTTCTCTCTTTTCCTCAACCCGATGTAGCGATCGCTGAAGTTCTGACGGAGAATTCAGTCGTTGTTGGCTTGGGCAATGTCATTCGGTCAGAGGTTCTCTGGGCTGTGGGTTTGAGCCCCTTCGCCCGCGTCGGCGACTTGTCGTATGAGGACTGCCAGATCCTGATGGAAACTGCATCCCGTCTCATTCACGCCCGGACGCCCACGGCTCCTGCGGTCTATGGCCGCCACGGACAGCAATGTCATCGTTGTCGGGGAACTGTCCAATTCAAGGTTGTTGGCGAACACCGACGCGGATTGTTTTGGTGTGCTGATTGCCAAGAACGCCTTGATCGTCGTTTGATTCCGGGAGCCTTGATCGATTCGGACTCGACTCCTAGTCATCCAGCCGAGGTGCTGTACATGTCGGAGGTCCGCGAGGCGCGTAAGCGATTGCAGATTTTTGACGATCTCAGCGAATTGGGCTGAGGGATAGCTCGTCGTCAAGCACGACCAAGTATCCGATCAACGCGAATTTCGATCGCTACTCGATCAGAGCGCTCTTTAGGGTCCTGATATCGCGCTGCGTAACCAGCTACTGCTTGCCGAACTTCATGTGGCTCACTGGTCATTCTGACTTCGCCTTCAAGAGTCAGCCAGCGGCCGCCGTCAACCTGGCTGACTGCTGCCCGGCCGCCATGAGAGGCGTTAATCACCTTCTGTGAGCCAGCGAACGTGATGATACGAACCAGATGATGCTCTTCGTCGTAGGAAAAACCAACCGGGACGACATGAGGTGAACCATCCCGACGCAATGTGGTGAGGGTCGCCAGGTGACGTTCACGTAAAAAGGATCGCACTTCATCGGTGAGATTATTAGGGTCGATAGCCATGTGAGTAGTACCTATTGCGAGGCGATGGCTTGGAGTACATCGAGCTTGGCGGCTCGGCGGGCCGGGAAGATCGCGGCAAACATTCCCACCAAAATGGAAGCCACAAGAATGGTGATGATGGTCCCGGTGGGGATGATCGTGCGCGTGATGAAGGTGTCGGGTAAGGCATTGGCGACGCCCAGTCCGAGTGGGACCCCCACCACGATTCCCAATGTTGCACCAAAGACGGAGACGATGATCGCCTCCCAGCGAACCGTTCTCTTGAGAGAACGACGGCTCATTCCCACGGCTCGCAGAAGTCCGAATTCGCGGGTTCGCTCAAAGACCGACAAAGCCATGGTGTTGGCGATACCCAACACGGCGATGAAGATGGCAAAGATGAGAAGTCCGTAGACGATGGTCAGTAGTTGATTCAGTTGATCCTCTTGGGATCTTTGGAACTCTGCCTGGTCCTGTACTTCAGCGCTTGGGAAATCCTCAGCAATTGCTTCGACGGCACTACGCGCCACATCGATGTCGACTCCAGGGGAAATTTTCGCTCCGATGAAGAAGTCGACGGGTGCTGCAGTAGTGACCCCCTTGAGAGTTCCAAGGCTGATCAACCAATTACCGGCAATCGATGAATCAGCAAAGATTCCGCCGACGGGAAGTTCACTGACATTGCCATTTTGCCACGTGATGGTGATGACATCACCAATCTGCACGCCGAGGTCGGTAGCCGGATCTTCGTGTAACAAGATGGCGCCATTATCGATACTTGCCACCTCGCCTGATTGCAGATCGATATCTACCAGCTCGGCAAAGGCCTGGCCATTGACTGCGCCAATCTGCTTGGTTTCACCGTTGATCTGTGCCACGGTTGCTCGGAACGGACTGACTGCTGAAAGCTCAGGAAGTCCAGACATTCTCTCGGCAAAGGTGACGGGGAGACCTTGAAAGCCAGAGTTGGTGATGAAGAAGTCAGCAGTGACTGAACGACTGAGTTGCTCGGTGAAACTGGCCTTCACCGATTCAGCAACGACCGACACCATGCTGACAAGTGCCAGACCCACCATCAGAGCCGAAGCAGTCGATGCAGTGCGACGCGGGGTTCGCTGCGCGTTACGACTAGCAAGTCGTCCAGGGACCGATCGCACCATGGGCAAAAACGGCAGCGGCAAGATGTGGCTGATCGCATTGCTGACCGGGGCAGCCACTGTGGTGGAAAGACTGGCGACGCCGAGAAAGAGCATCACGGCACCGAGACCGGCGAGACCGAGAGTGCCAGCCGTCCCTCCCGGTCGCACGAAGAGTCCCAGGCTGAACAAGACGATGCCGAGGATGAAGGTGGTGGTGCCGACAGCGAGTCGTGTGGTGCGCTGTAAAGCGGAGAAACCGAGCTCTGGTCGCATGGCGGCTACCGGGGGAATACGGCCGGCCCGCAGCGCCGGCACCACAGCTGCCGCCACGGTCACCACAACACCAACCAACACCGAAACGGCGATAGTTCGCAGCGACACCGTGAGATTTGCTGCGGGGAATGCAGCACCAGCGGCGTTGAAAAGGGCAGTAATGCCCGAAGCCACACCGAGTCCGGCGAAAAGTCCGAGGACCGTGGCGATGATTGCAATGATGAGAGCCTCGCCAATGATCATTGAACGAATCTGACGTGTGCTGGCTCCGACAGCCCGCAAAAGTGCCAATTCGCGCATGCGCTGGCTGATGATGATGGCAAAGGTATTGAAGATCAAGAAAGCGCTGACGAAAAGTGATACCGCAGCGAATCCCAAGAGGACATTGCCGAAGATGTCAATGATCTCGTTGATGGCACCAGCTGTTTCCTCTGCGGACTGTTCACCCGAAATGACTTCAATGGTCGCAGGCAGGATTTTGGCGATGTCGGACTGAACGCTGGTCCGCGAAACTCCTTCTTCCACTCCCACATATATGGACTCGGCGAGACCGTTAGCGCCCAGGAATTCGTCGGCAGTCCGTGGATCGAAGGCACTGATACTGGCGCCACCACTACCTGAACTATTCGAGGTCCCTGTCAAACCAACGAGTGTGAAAGTCGATTTGCCAACGGGCCCGACAATGGTGACCTCATCACCGAGCGCGTACTTGGCTCGGTCTACGGATCTCTTGTCGATAGCGACTTCGCCGGGACCGGAGGGGGGGCGACCTTCTAACAAGATGCGGCCATCAAGTCCATCGGGTCCGGTCCAAGAGATTCCAAACGCTGGACCGGTAGTGCGCAATGGTTCACCGTCGGCATCGATGATTGTGGCCGCAGCGAAGAAGTTGGCTTCTACTTTGGCCACTCCAGGAATATCGCCAATTTCATCGACGAGCGATGCAGGAACAGGGTCGCGGTCGGCTTGGGCAGCATCGCCAAAGGCGATCGTGCTGCGGATCTCGAGATCGATATCGCCGCGTAATTCCTCGAATATTTGATTGATAGCGGATTTGACGCTGTCGGTGAGGATGAAGGCTCCCGACACAAATGCCACACCACTGACGACAGCCAAGATGGTGAGCAGAATGCGGAACTTTCGTGCCAGAACGCCGCGAATGGTGAGACGAGGTAGGGGAGTGGACATAATCAGGGGCGGTCAGCTGCCGAGGCGCTTCATACGATCCAAAACCTCAGCAGCTGTCGGGTTGGCTAACTCGTCAACCACTTTGCCGTCACCGAGGAAGACCACTCGATCGGCATAGGAAGCTGCCACAGGGTCATGAGTCACCATGACAATGGTCTGTCCCAAATCCGAGACCGCGTGTTTCATGAAGGCCAAGATTTCCGCTCCGGTCCGGCTGTCGAGGTTGCCGGTTGGTTCGTCGGCAAAAATGATCTGGGGCTTGCTGGCAAGGGCGCGAGCTACGGCAACACGCTGTTGTTGTCCGCCCGAAAGTTCACTCGGTCGGTGGTGCAATCGATTGCGCAAGCCCATGGCGTCAATGACGGTGTCCAACCACACCTTGTCCACTTCTTGTCCGCCGAGGTCCATAGGCAGGGTGATGTTTTCGAGAGCGGTCAGAGTGGGAATCAGGTTGTAGGCCTGGAAGATAAACCCGACTTTTTCCCGACGAAGTTTGGTCAAGGTTTTGTCGTCGAGTTTGGCCAAGTCGACATCACCGATGGTGACGGCGCCCGCAGTCAGCGAATCGAGTCCAGCGAGACAATGCATGAGGGTGCTCTTGCCACTTCCCGAAGGACCCATGATGGCGGTGAACTTGCCCAGGTCGAATGACACTGTGACGCCATCAAGGGCGCGAACCTCGCTGTCATCGGAGCCATAGATTTTGAAAGCATCGACTGCTTGGGCGGCCACGCTCATCGGATACTCGCAGTGAGAGTTTTTACTGGGTGAGTCATTGGAACATTCTGCCGTGTTGAGACACGGGTTGGGCGACCTTTGAGCTCAAACGGGTTCGTGCTGACGCAAAGTGCGATATCGGGAGATCTGTTGGTCAGCCCTTTGGCTGAGGGAGAACACGCAGGTAGGGCTTGACTGTTTTCCAGCCCTGGGGGAAGAGCGTTTTTGCTTCCTCATCGCTGACTGCTGCGCCGATGATGACGTCATCTCCATCTTTCCAATTGGCTGGAGTCGCCACCTTGTGCTTGGCAGTGAGTTGGAGTGAATCGATGACGCGCAAGATTTCGTCAAAGTTACGTCCGGTCGAAGCGGGATAAGTGATGGAAAGTTTGACCTTCTTGTCGGGACCGACAACGAACACACTGCGGACGGTCAGGGTGTCATTTGCATTTGGATGAATCATGTCGTAGAGATCGCTGACTTTGCGATCGGCATCACCAATCATCGGGAAGTTCACCGCAGTGCCCTGGGTTTCGGCGATATCGCCCTCCCATTTCACATGGCTATCGACGGGGTCGACGGAGAGTCCGATGACCTTGACGTTGCGCTTATCGAATTCCGGCTTGATTTTGGCCACGTATCCCAACTCAGTGGTGCAGACCGGCGTGAAGTCCTTGGGGTGGCTGAACAAAACACCCCATGAATCACCGAGCCACTGGTGAAATGAAATAGTGCCCTGGGTGGTTTCGGCGGTGAAGTCGGGGGCGATGTCTCCGAGGCGAACGGTCATGGCAATTTCCTCCTGGATCAAGCTCGACGATGATGTAATCGACGAGTTTTTCGGCAAGTTTTCTAATGAGAAGTGAGCCTAGAGCTGATTCCCGACTTTTCCTATCGGGAATTGGGGAAATTCCGGGACGTTCATCAGGCCGTGGTTATTTCTGCGGATGAAGCCTGCTAAGGATAGGAAATGGAAATCGACACCTTGTCTGGTCTGCCAGCCCATCCGCTCTTTGTCCACATTCCCGTCGTCCTGGTGCCCATGGCGGCCCTTGGGGCGATCGCCTTGGCGATTTTCCCGCGTTTTATTCGGCGGTGGGGTTGGTGGGTGGTGGCACTGGCGGGTGTCGGTGCACTGGGGGCCATCTTTGCGGCCAGCAGTGGGGAAGCCTTCGAAGAGCGAGTGGAGGAGACCTCAGCGCTCGAGCGTCATACAGAGCTCGGCGAAGTCGCCCGTTCGGTGTCGATTGTCCTGTTCATTGTGTTGATCAGCCTTGTCTTGGCGCAACGCTTCCTCAATGGAAGTCGTCTGCGGACAATTGCGGCCTCGGCAGTGGTTATTGCTGCGGCCGCCGGAGCCGTGGGAACAATTGCCGCAGCCGGTCACAGCGGGGCCGACAGCGTGTGGTCCGAGGTGGTCACCAATAGCGACCAAATCAAGGACGGCGATAGCGGTGATCGCTACGACTCTGATGACGACGATGGGAACTAGCCTTCAACCATGAGCATTGATCGCGCCGCCACTGACAAATTATTGACTACGACCCGTTCGGTTCGTAAGCGATTGGATTTGAACCGTCCGGTCGAAATGACTGTGATCGAGGACTGCATAGAGATTGCCTTGCAGGCGCCCACTGGTACCAACGCTCAGAACTGGGCCTTCGTGGTGGTTACTGATGCCGAAAAGCGTCGGGCGATTGCCGATGCCTATCGTCGTGGAATGGAAACCATGACTGGGTCTGGTTATCCGCCGCCGTTACCCCCTGGCGACCCTCGCGAACACGTGATGCCCAAGGTCATGGACTCGGCTTCATATTTGAGTGAGATCTTGGATCGTGTTCCGGTCCATGTCATTCCTTGTGTACAAGGTCGGGTGGAATCAGTACCGATGGTGGTTGCTCAAGCCAGCACGTATGGATCGATTTTGCCAGCGGCATGGAGTTTCATGTTGGCCTTACGTTCTCGGGGCCTTGGCACAGCGTGGACCACCATCCATCTTTTTCATGAACCAGAAATCGCAGCCTTGCTCGGTATTCCTGATGGCTGGACGCAAACTGCGTTGTTCCCGGTGGCCTACTACACGGGTGATGATTTCAAACCCGCTCATCGCTTACCGGCCAAAACGATGACCCATTGGGATTCGTGGGGCAATAGCCGTTGAGCGTTCGTCTGGAGTCAGACCGAGTTGCCGACTACGCCAACCGTCGACCTTTTGCCTATGTCGTTTCCACGGCCAGCGATAACGGTGGAATCCGGGCTCATGTGATTGCAGTCGTTGTCACCATCAACGGTGAGCGGCTCGATTGCAGTCGAGTTGGTGGAACAACCCGTCGCAATATTGCGACGAATCGAAACGTCACAGTCGTCTGGCCTCCGATCTCGGGTCCGGAAAAATACGACGACTACACCTTGATTGCTGATGGACAGGCCCACATCGAAGATGACCTCGTCATCGTCGTCATCGAAGCTGCGATTTTGCACCGGCCGGCAACCGACTAGGCAGATTTGCGGATTGCGGGTGTTACGCCGGTATCCCGCGCAGAGTGTTGGCGATCTGTGTCATTGCGTTGGCATTGATCGGATTAGCCACGAGGATGGCCTCATCGGCGCCCGCCTCGGCCAACCCAGATAAGTGCTCAGGCAAGTCGGCGAGTGAAACGGGTTGCAGGTCACCATCAGTGACTCGCTCAGTGGCGGTCGGGTCAACCTCAACGAGAACGCAGGCACTTCGCAGCACTGCGTCGGGTTTACGGCCGACACTTTCGACCATCTTCGATACCCGCTCGTTGAGTTCAGCAAAACCATCGATGGTGTTTCCGTACCAGTCGTACCACGTATTCCACCAATCGACCTGTGGCAATGAACTCTTGAGGACTCGATCGCCAATGGATCCAACCATGAGAGTGATGGGCCTTTGGGGAGGTGGCAAAAGTACGGCGTCGTCCACGTCGTAGAACCGACCGCTGAATGTGCATCTTTGTCCACGACTGAGCGAAGTAATGATCGACAGGGCTTCTTCGAATCGCGATGCACGGTGGTCGAAGGGCAAACCAAATGCGGTGAAGTCGGGTTCATTCCATCCAGCACCAAGACCGAGGATCAGACGCCCACCGCTGATGGCGTCGATGGTGGCTGCCATCTTGGCTAGAACAGCGGGCGCGTGAAATGCCGTACAAGCCACCAAAGGACCAAGGCGAATATGTGATGTCGTAGCGGCCAACGCTGCCAGCAGAGTCCAGGCTTCCTGCGGCCCACGTTCTGGCCGACCGTCATTGCGGTAGAGGAAATGATCGCCCACCCAGAGTGATTCGAAACCCAGTTCCTCGGCATGTTGGGCCAGGTACCGATATTCGGGCCACAACACAGTGCGCTCGACCTCGGGAAGTTGGATGCCGAGACGAAGCGACGGGCTGAGCGGGGTTGTTGGCACCGGAGGATTGTAGGACAAGCCCTACCGTCTACGGTGGAGGTATGACACAGGGGAGTCAAGGAAACGACATTGCTATTCACAGCGATCCGCGCGCCATCGATACCGCGTGGATGAACACCGTTTTACAACGGGCCGGAGTAGCTGCGGGAGCCACAGTGACGTCTTGTACCTTCGAGGGATTTGTGGGAACCGGACAAACGGGATGTAACGCGCGATTCTCCTTGACATGGGACGACCCCACGGGTCGTCCAGCAACTGTCATGGGAAAGTTTCCCTCTCAAGATGCCACAGCACGATCCACCGGGTTTGCGGGAGGCGCGTACGTGGCCGAGTGGAATTTCTACAACCGTATTGCTTCCACGGTGAAGGTTCGGGCCCCGCACTGTTACCACGCAGCGTTGAATCTGGAAGCCGAAGAGTTTTGCTTGATCATGGAAGATCTGATTGGTTCTCAACAAGGTGATCAGTTCATCGGACTCACCATGCAGGAAGCAGAACTGGCTATCGATCAGGCAGTGTTGTTGCACGCCCCGCGTTGGGGTGACCCACATTTGGCTGAGATTGCTTCTCAGGGCACCACGCAGACCGAGCGTGCCGAGCGGATTCATTTCATTTACTCGATGTTGCTACCGGCTTTTCTTGAGCGCCTCGGTGATCGGCTCGATGCCCCGATAGTGCAAATCGTTCGGGATTTCGAAACCAAAGTTGGATCGTGGGCGATGGGAACTGGCTCGCCATCAACAGTGGTGCACTACGACTTTCGACCCGACAACTTTCTTTTCGCTCGTTCGCCCGGCGCCCCACCACTGGTCATCGTGGACTGGCAGACGGCCAGTGAGGGACTCGGCATGGTGGACGTGGCCTACATGATCGCTGGGAGCTTTTCACCAGAGCGTCGTCTCGAGGTGGAAAAGCAACTGGTCGAGTCGTACCTTGGCAAACTGCGCGCCGCCGGAGTGGAATATGACTCCGATATTGCCTGGAGGGACTATCAATTCAGCTCTTTGTGGGGCCTGATCATCACGGTGTTGGCCACATCCATGGCCGCTCGCACCGAACGCGGTGATGATCTCTTTGTGATGATGGCCACCCAGCACGGCTATCAGGCGCTTGATCATGGCGCGCTTGCGTTGGTGTCATAAATTCTTTGCAGTTCTTTCATTCATTGTGTGAAAACAGGGGGACACATGTCTACTCAGCAAGCAGATCACGAGTCGGCAGATCACGGACTGGATTTTGATCCGGATGCCCTGCGTGAGAAGTACCGCCTAGAACGCGATAAGCGTCTGCGGGACGAAGGTAATTCCCAGTACATCGAGATTTCGGGTGAGTACGAGGAATATCTGGAAGATCCGTACGTGGCTCCGTTCGAACGGGAACCCTTGCACGATGCAGTCGATGTCGTGGTGATCGGCGGAGGATTCGGCGGCCTTCTGGCGGGTGCTCGTCTACGACAAGCTGGTGTCACCGATCTGCGCATGATCGAAAAGGGTGGCGACTTCGGAGGTACGTGGTATTGGAACCGCTATCCCGGGGCGGCGTGTGATGTGGAGTCGTATATCTACTTGCCGCTATTGGAAGAGATCGGATACATCCCGAAACAAAAGTATTCGAATGCCCCAGAGATCTTGGCTCATAGCCAAGCCATTGCCCGTCACTTCGACCTGTATCGGAATGCCTGCCTGCAAACCGAGGTCACCGAAATGCGTTGGGATGACACCGATAATCGTTGGGTCATTTCAACGAATCGTGGCGACCACATGCGAGCGCGCTACGTGGTGATGGCTAATGGCACGCTCCATCGTCCGAAGCTTCCGGGTATTGAAGGTATCGAGACCTTTCAAGGTCATACTTTCCATACCAGCCGTTGGGATTACGACTACACCGGCGGTGACTCCAATGGTGGCTTGGAAAAACTGCACGATAAGCGAGTTGGAATCATCGGTACCGGCGCGACCGCGGTGCAATGCGTCCCCCATCTTGGCGCCAGCGCAGAGACTCTCTATGTTTTTCAACGCACTCCGTCGTCGATTGACGTTCGCAATAACCAATTGACTGATCCCGAGTGGGCCAACACGCTGGAGCCCGGTTGGCAAAAAGAGCGGATGGACAACTTCAACGCTTTGGTCAGTGGCGGGTTTGCAGAGGTGGATTTAGTCAATGATGGATGGACCGACATCATTGGCAACCTTCTGATTCGCCTTCGTCAACAGGCCAACCCTGATCTGTCTGCTGACGGTCTGGCACGCAACTTGGAGCTGGCTGACTTCGAAAAGATGGAGCAGATACGAGCGCGAGTTGAAAACATCGTGGCCGATCCCAGTACCGCTGAGGCTTTGAAGCCGTGGTATCGGCAATTTTGCAAACGACCCTGTTTTCATGACGAGTATCTGGCAACTTTCAATCGTCCGAACGTGCATCTTGTCGATACCAATGGCAAAGGAGTGGAAAGGATCACTTCACGCGGCGTGGTGGCCAATGGTCAGGAATTCGAGATCGACTGTTTGATCTATGCCACTGGTTTCGAAGTGGGAACGGAGTACGCGCGTCGAGCCGGGTATGAAATTTACGGTGTGGGTGGAAAGTCACTCACTGAACATTGGATCGATGGGGCGCGGACCCTGCATGGTTTCCATAGTCATGGTTTTCCGAATTGTTTCATCATCAGCAATGTGCAGTCGGGGTTCACGGTGAATTTCCCGCATATGTTGGAAGAACAAGCCCGTCATGTCTCATATATTTTGCGCCGTCTCTTGGATGATGGAGTGACCAGGATGGAAGTCACTGCCGATGCCGAAGAGCAATGGGTTCAGCGCATCATTTCTTTGGCTCAGAACAATGTGAAGTTCCTCGAATCCTGCACGCCCGGTTACTACAACAATGAGGGTCGACCGGCAGCCAGAAGTGTGCAAAGCGGAAGTTATGGCGCTGGTCCGGTGGCATTTATCAATGTCTTGGAGCAGTGGCGGGCGAAGGATCAGTTGGAGGGTCTCGTACTGTCGAGGTGACCACCGACGGGCCTGGCCTGTGGCACACTCGGATATGGCCCTTTCCCTATTTTCCCCGTCGCGCCCATTTTTCAGGTCGACCACTCGAATCGCTATCGGACTTGTACTCGTAGTCGGAGCGGTGTCGTGCGCGGGTGATGATGAGACCAAGGAGACGCCGTCATCGTCGACAGTGGTTACCGGTGAGGACTTTCGCTACGAGGCCACGATTCGCCGCACGCTGGATGGTGTGCCGCATATCTTGGCCGACGATCTACCGGGGGTTTTCTTCGGTCAGGGATATGCCAGCGGACAAGATCACGCCTGCTCGTTGGCCGACCAAATGCTGAAAGTCCAAAGCCGACGGGCGGCCAATCTTGGTCGCGGGATCGATGATGCCAATGTCACCAGTGACTTTGCCTGGGCGGCAATAGGTATCGATTTGGCGGCCCGTGCCGACTACAACGATGTTCCGGCCCATATCACTGATCAATTCGAAGCTTTTGCGGCAGGGTGGAATGCTCATCTGGCAGCGGTGGGAGTCAATGGTGTCACTGGTTGGTGCCAAGGTGAAACATGGATCGAACCAATCACCGGTGAGGATCTGTATGCCTATGCCCGGTCCATCGCATTGAATGCCTCAGGAGCGCGTTTGGCAACGTTCATCGCCACCGCCATACCGCCGGTAGATCCCAAGCCCGCTGTACCCACTGTCGGTTTGACCACTGAATCGTCAGTGGCCAGTAATGGCTGGGCAGTGGGACGCGATCGAGTCGAAGGTGGGCAAGGAGGAATGTTGCTAGCGAATCCGCATTTCCCATGGGAAGGGGAATTGCGCTTTTGGGAGACCCACCTGACCGTTCCCGGTGAGATCGATATATACGGTGCCAACCTGCTCGGAGTTCCCGGCATTGGCATCGGTTTCACCGATGAGTTCGCCTGGACGCATACGGTGTCGGCGGGAAGTCGTTTTACCGCCTACACATTGACCTTGGCCCCTCAAGACCCATTTTCGTATCTCGTCGATGGAGAGTCAGTCCCAATGGAGTCGCGCGACTTCGTTATCGATGTCCGTTTGGATGACGGGTCGACGACAAAAGAATTTCGCACCCTGTGGTTCAGTGAGTATGGACCGATCCTGAACTTTCCGGGAGTGGGTTGGTCCGAGTCTTTAGTGACGACCTATCGCGACGCCAATATCGACAACGACGAATTCATTCTCCAATATGCGGCCATGATGGAAGCGAAGAACTTCGATGAGTTCATCGATTCCCATCGCGAGTTTCAAGGTGTTCCGTTGTTCAACACCGTTGCCGTCAGCCGTGACGGACGCGTCTGGTATGCAGATGTTTCGGCTACTCCAAATCTGAGCGATGAAGCAGAAGCGGCGTATCGTGACGAGCTCTCTGCCGGTGGTCTTGCCGCTATTGCCCGTCAAAGTGGGGCTGTCTTGCTTGACGGATCGAAGTCGATCAACCGCTGGGAGGAACAACTCGGAAGCCGGGATCCGGGTCTTGTTCCATGGGAAGAACTTCCCATGACGGAACGCACGGATGTGGTCTTCAATGCCAATGACAGCTTCTGGGTGAACAACACCTCGGAAACTCTCGATGGGACGTACTCGATCATGCATGGCGAGCAAGGGACGGCGAGATCCTTGCGTACCAGGGAGAACCTTCGCCTCTTGGATGCCACTGCAGGGCAGGAGTTTTCTGGGGATCAGGGTCTCTTTACCGCCGAGGAACTGCGCGCCGCGGCATTGGCCAATACCAGTTATCCGGCGTGGATGCTGCGCGCTGCAGTTGCCCAACGATGCGCCAATGTGACCACGCTTGCAGTGCCACCGCTGACGGATTCGAGTGGAACAGAAGTCCTTCCGGCGGCAACTATCGACATTGCTGAGGCCTGTGGAGTTCTGGCGGCGTGGGATGGAACATTCGATCTCGATGCTGCCGGTGCACCACTGTGGCGTGAGTGGATGGGTCAGTTTCCGGCCCTTGCACAACGTCAAGCCGGAGAATTGTTCCTGAGTCCCTTCGACTCCGCAGATCCATTGGGAACGCCGGGTGGTTTGGCTCTGGCCAGTGGTGATACCGATCTCGTCTTGGTCAATCTGGCTCGCGCTGTCCAGATTCTGCAGACTGCGGGATTCGATGCGGCAGCCACTTTGCGCGACACGCAGTTCGCAGCGCGGTCGTCAACGCGTATTCCGATTCACGGCGGCCTCAATTCCGATGGTGTGCCGAATATTGTGAGTTGGGCGTCGGGTGGATCCTCTACTGAGACCGTTCCAACTCGCGGTGATCGAGTCGCTCCAGGTTCAACGTTGACCAAAGACGGTTATCCGATCAACTACGGGACCAGTTTCATCATGACGGTGGACTTCACTACTGGTGCTCCTGAAGCGTGGGCATTATTGACGTACTCCAATACTGGGGATCGAACTTCACCGCTCTTCGACAGCCAAATGTCGCTTTTCAGCGCGAAGGAATGGCGCCGTGTCTTGTTTGATGGATCTGCTATCGATGCAGAAGCCGAAGTATTGGTCGTTCGCGGTAACTGATTGGGTCGTTGAACGAGTCAATCTGAACTCATGAGTCGGGCTGGCCCGAGAACACTTCTTGCAACGTGAGTTCAGGTTCGTCTTGTTCGAGCCGCTGCAACCGATACTTGTTTTCGAAGAGGGCGACCATTTCATCGTCGCCGCGATACAGGATGCGGATACCGCCGATGGATCGGAGTCGATCGGCAGAGGCGCGGTCGGTGATTCGCATTGCTTGATACGGGGCCGAGACAATTTCGGCCGGAGCGCCGAATTCACTTTGTAGTCGATAGGCGAAGACTTCGAATTGCAGAACGCCCACTGCGGCCAAGACCGGTTCAGTATCGCCGAAGTCGAGATCACGGAGAACTTGAACGACACCTTCTTGATCCAATTGTTCGAGGCCCCGACGGAATTGCTTGATTTTGCTGCGGTCGAGTGGTCTAGCCATGGCAAAGACTTCCGGGTTGAACCTCGGAACTCCCGGGAATTCGACTTTCTTGCCGTCGTAGATGGAATCCCCAATGCGAAGGTCCCCAGCATTCACTAAGCCGATGATGTCACCGGGAAATCCTTCTTCAATCGTGGAACGCTCGCTGCCAAAAGCAGTTGTTGCGTATTTGGTTCCCACCGAGCGTCCTGAGCGCGCACAGGTCATGTCCATTCCGCGCTCGAAGCGCCCCGAACAAATACGAGCAAATGCCAAGCGGTCACGGTGGTTGGGGTCCATATTCGCCTGAATTTTGAAGATGAATCCGGAGAAGTCGCTCTCCAGCGGTCGCTCGAGACCGTTGATTTCGACACGAGGACCCGGAGGTGGCGCCAGGTCGGCGACGGCATCAAGAAGAGAGCGCACGCCGAAATTGGTGAGCGCCGAGCCGACGAAAACTGGCGTGCTCTTTCCGGCGAGGAAGCTGGGAAGATCCACATCTGCTCCGATGGCATCGAGCAATGAACATGAATCCATGGCTGTCGTCCAAGCATCGCCTTCTTCGATAGCGGCGCGTTCGGGATCCATTTCCTCTTCGGGGGCGGCGGCAGCACCGCGTGCCGTGCGGGTGAATTTGGTGAACAGGCCGGTGCGTCGATCAATGGTGCCACGAAAATCTCCGGGAATGCCGACTGGCCAGGTAGCGGGCGTGGCTCGCAGACCGATCTGTTGTTCAACTTCATCGAGTAGTTCGAGGGGGTCGCGACCGGGGCGGTCGAACTTGTTGAAGAAAGTCAGAACCGGAAGATTGCGCGATCGACAGACGTGGAACAATTTGAGGGTCTGAGCTTCGATTCCTTTGGCGGTATCGAGCACCATGATGACGGCATCCACCGCTGCCAGAACGCGATAGGTGTCCTCGCTGAAATCACGGTGACCGGGCGTATCGAGCAAATTGAAGACGTGATCTCGATAAGGAAATTGCAGCACGGTCGACGAAATGGAAATACCGCGCTGGCGTTCCATCTCCATCCAGTCCGACGTCGCTGAACGCTGACCCTGGCGGGCGCGGACAGCACCAGCCTCTTGTACCGCTCCGGCGTAGAGCAGAAACTTCTCCGTCAGGCTGGTTTTCCCGGCATCAGGGTGACTGATGATGGCAAAAGTCCGACGGCGGCTCGCCTCAGTGCTCAAAGAGGCGGGCGAATTCATCGCTGACCGAGGGTATCGCCTCGTAACGGGGATGAATTTTAAATTTGACAAATATGACAGGATTAGTCAAGAATAAGAACGTCCGTTGACTTGTCCCATTCGAGTCGCAATGTGAGGAGAAAACCAATGTCGGTTACCGATGAATTCCTGCAGGCCAATCAGGTCTACGCCAGTTCGTTCACCAAAGGCGATTTACCCTTGCCTCCTGCCCGCAAAGTGGCGGTTTTGGCTTGTATGGATGCCCGTTTGGATCCGGCTCGGGTTCTCGGATTGGAAGAGGGGGATGCACATGTCATCCGCAATGCCGGGGGAGTGGCGAGCGAAGACGCCATTCGTTCACTGGTCATCAGTCAGCGGTTACTCGGTACCAAGGACATAGTGCTGATTCATCACACCGACTGCGGCATGGTGACATTCAGCGATGATGAGGTGAAAAATCAGATCCTCGCCGATACGGGACTGCGACCCACTTTTGCCCTCGAAGCGTTCCCCGACGAGGTCGAAGATGTTCGTCAGAGTATTCGCCGCATTAAAGCGAACCCCTTCATTCCCCATCGTTCGTCGGTTCGGGGATTCGTTTATGACGTGCGTACCGGCAAGCTCGATGAGGTCAGAGCTGACTGAGCGTTGTTTGATTACTGGCGGCCGGGAACCAGTGTTGAGTGCGATTAGCCAGAGCAACGAGCGAGAGCATGACGGGTACTTCGATGAGGATGCCCACCACCGTTGCCAGTGCCGCGCCCGATGACAGCCCAAACAAACTCACCGCTACCGCTACGGCTAGTTCGAAAAAGTTGGATGTGCCAATCATTGCAGCCGGTGCTGCGATGTCGAATGGCAGTCGAAGGGCGCGCGCTGCGGCGTAGGCGATGGCAAAGATGCCGTAGCTCTGAATGAGAAGTGGGACAGCGATCAGGGCCACTCGACCTGGTGAGTCGGTAATGGTGTCGGCCTGCAACCCGAAGAGAATGACAACAGTCAGCAGTAGGCCGATCATCGATGTGGGCTTGAGGCGTTGACCTAACCGATCGACGGCTTCGATACCGGAGCGATGTAGGAGCCGGTTACGGGTGAAGATGCCGGTAAGCAAAGGAATCACGACAAAGACAGCTACGGAAAAGAACAGAGTGTCCCACGGGACAACAAGATCGGTGACGCCAAGTAACAGTCCGGCCAAAGGGGCAAAGGCGAAAACCATGATGATGTCGTTGATAGATACCTGGGCCAGGGTGTATCCCGGACTGCCATTGGTGAGTTGGCTCCATACGAATACCATGGCGGTGCAGGGAGCGACGCCGAGAAGAATCATGCCGGCGATGTATTCCTCGGCGTCATCGGGGCTCACCAGCCCGGAGAAAATGCCTCGAAAAAAGAGAAAAGCCAGTCCGGCCATGGTGAAGGGTTTGATCAACCAATTAATGACCAGAGTCAGCGCCAAACCCTTTGGACGACGACCGACATCACGGAGGCAATTCGGCTCGATCTTCATCATCATCGGATAGATCATCAGCCAGATGAGAATGGCGATCACCAGGTTGACCTGGGCAAATTCAAGATCGGCGATTGACTCAAAAGTGGCTGGAGAGATCGAGCCGAGGGCAAGCCCCACCATGATGGCTCCAGCCACCCAAATCGAGAGGTACCTCTCAAATACTCCCACTGGACTCCCATCGTGTGCGCTGAAAACGGCGACGCCAAATTCATCATTTCATGGATGGCAGGACCAAAAGGGCGAAGCTAGGACGAATTCAACAGTTGTTCATCAGTCGGTCAGACTTTGGGCAACTAACCTTGGGAGTCCGATGAAAAGGCTGCGGGAATTCAAATGATGCGAGTGGGACTCCTGGCTTACGGAGCTATTGGCCACGAACATAATTTGGCGGTTCAGAACACCCAGGGCCTGATCTTGACCGCAGTCTGCGATACCAACCCCGAGCGTCTTCGGGCTGCTCTCGAGTTGGCTCCTGAAGCCACCACTTTTCACGATGCTTCGATGATGCTGGACTCAGGGCTCATTGATCTGGTGGTGATCTCCACACCGCCGAACAGTCATTTTGAATGGGCACAGGCCGCATTGTCACGCGGTATCCATGTCGTCTTGGAAAAGCCCATGGCCTTAAGAGCTACTGAATGCGACACGCTCATGGCGCTTGCGAAGAAGCAAGATTTACTTCTCGTCGTGTATCAAAATCGACGATTCGATCCTGATTTCGTCACCCTGAAGAACATCATCGATGCCGGAGTCATTGGCGACGTTTTCCAATACGACAGTTTTGTCGGAGGCCACAGTGAGCCATGTCATTATTGGCATTCCGATGCAGCGGTATCCGGTGGAGCCATCTTCGATTGGGGTAGCCATTTCCTCGACCAGATTTTGGCCGTTTTCCCAGACGAAGTAGCGCATGTGACTGGCCTCAATCAGAAAAGACGATGGATGCACGCCACGAACGCCGATCATGCCGAGGTGGTGATCACTTTTGTTTCGGGTAAACGTGCAACTTTCGTCAATTCTGATTTGGCTGCGGCACGCAAACCGAAATTTTATGTTCTTGGAACTGAAGGGGCCATTGTCGGGGACTGGGATCCGGCGGCAGAACCGACCGTTGCGGATGTACCGGCAATCTTGACGGTCTACAGGCCTGGAGAAGATCCTGAGATAATCACGCTCGACTCAGTGGAACCCCACGCATTCCATCGTTCGATCGTGGACCACTTCCAACTGGGTGTGCCCATGCCAGTGATGGCGACGCAATCCCGCGATGTGGTGGCCATCATGGAGGCAGCGGAAAAATCGGCTCGCGCGTGTGGAAAGCCCGAGGTCCCAACTCTGATCGATCCGGTACGTTCCTGCATGATGCAATGACCATTCGCTGGGGTTTTCTCGGCGCAGGATATGTTGCTTCCCGTGCCATGGCACCTGCGGTTCATGGGGCACGTGGTGCGCTACTGCAGTCGGTTGCCAGTCGTGATCAGCGGCGATCATCGTTCCTAGAACCTCGTGTGATCGCAACCAGTTATCGGGAACTGATTGAGGACCCTGCTGTAGATGCGGTGTATGTGAGCCTCGCCAATAGTCAGCACCGGGAATGGGTCATTGCCGCCTTGCAGGCTGGAAAGCATGTTCTTTGTGAAAAACCCTTGGGAATCGACGCTGCTGATGTGTATGCCATGCGTGTGGTGGCTGAACAACAGCAACGACATTTGATCGAAGCGAGCTGGATCCGGTGGCATCCCCGTTTTCGCCGATTCACCGAGATCGTCACCAGTGGTGCATTAGGTGATATCACCTCGATCGATAGCTCTTTTACTTTCGAAAACTCGGATCCGGAGAATTACCGTTGGAAGCCGTCCTGGGGTGGAGGCGCCCTTCTCGATGTCGGTTGCTATCAAGCCCATGTTTGGGTGGCACTTGCAGGCATCGACGTTGTCGTTTAGGTTAATGCTGTTATTCGACAAATGAAAATCGGAATAGCACACGTATTAACTCCACTCACAAAGGCGA
>JBEIGJ010000025.1:0-20887 GCA_040381935.1 Acidimicrobiaceae bacterium
GGATCGGCACGATCCACAGAATTCGCTTCAATGCATAGCGAAACATGCCACCCCCTATCTGTTAAGAGAAATGGTTGGGGACGCCCACCACGGGCGTCCCCAACCACTAACGATGTGCGTCCTCAGAGGACGTTGACCGTTGCTTCACCCGTCAGAATGTCTGACGGTTCGAAGGTTTGATCGGCTGTCGTGCGATAGGCACCCGGCAACACCTGCTGGGCGACCATCCACATGAACCACGACGAGGTGGCGCATTCCGTGATTGGGTTGGCACATTCCGGCGGCGGGAACTGCTCGGCACCGATGATGATCACACCGTCACCATCCACATCGACCCAGCGATACCAGTCACCAACGGCCTGATAGTTCGCCAACTCGGCGAAAGCACCTGACAACTTGTCGGTCCGCGACGCCCCGATGTTCGGGAATTGCAGCAGTGGCAACATGATGTGGTCTTCCGCCATGAGGGCGATGGCCTTCTTCACCAAGTCGATGCGCTTAGCCTCATCGGTCTCGAGGTCGGCGGCCTTCAAATACTCGGACGCCTCTTCGTTGCACCAGCCATTGCTGTTCTGTCCCTGGAAGTCATTCTCCTCGGTCGGGATCTGTTCGCAGGCCCACGTCGACAAGTACGCCGGATCCGGAGCTGACACGTTGATGTATGGGCCCCAAGACCACGAAGAGAGGACTTCGTCCGTGTTCGTCCTCCCCTACGAACGCGGCGCCCAGACTTTACCAGTGCTGCGTAGCCCCAGAAGCAATCCCCCGGGTTCCCACGTCAAAGCACGGGAAATTGCACGATTCGGGCGAATTCGTCCGGATCGATACTGGCCCCGCCCACGAGCGCCCCGTCAATATCGGGTTGGGCCATCAACTCGGCCACATTGCCGGCTTTCACCGATCCGCCGTACTGGATGCGCACCCCATCAGCAGCGGCCTGACCCCAGTCGGCCAAGACGACCTGGCGAATGGCTGAGCAAACTTCTTGGGCATCTTGAGCGGTCGCGGTGAGGCCAGTCCCGATGGCCCATATGGGCTCGTAGGCAATGACCAGTGCAGCAATGTCTGCCGCCGTTCGACCGCTCAGTGATCCACGTACCTGGGATGAAACTCGCTCCAACGTGGTGCCAGCTTCACGCTCCTCGCGGGTCTCGCCGACACACACGATGGGCGTCATACCGTGTTTGATGACGGCGGCGACCTTGGCCGCCACGAAGTCATCGGCTTCACCAAAAATCTGTCGGCGCTCGCTGTGTCCGCAGATGACCAAACGCACCCCCAACTTGGCCAGGAAGAACGGTGAGACTTCTCCAGTGAAGGCCCCCTTATCTTCTGGATGACAATTCTGCGCACCAAGACTGATCTGGATACCTTCGCTCTCGAGCACCGTTTGCACACTGCGAATATCGGTGAAAGGCGGATGCACACTCACATCCACCCGTTCCAGATCGTCCTTCGACAGCAGATACGCCAACTTCTGCACCAAATGAATGGCTTCGAAATGGTTCATGTGCATTTTCCAGTTACCGCTGATCAGCGGTCGACGGGCTTTAGTGGACATTCGGGGCCTCCCTTAGTGCGGCCAGACCGGGCAGATCGCCCAACTCCAACAGTTCCAATGACGCTCCGCCACCGGTGGACACGTGATCGACTTCATCATCCAAGCCGAATTGCGCCAACGCCGCCGCCGAATCGCCTCCACCAACCACGGTGAATGCCTTGGTATCAGCCATGGCTTGGGCCACGGTACGTGTGCCGTTGGCAAAACGATCGTCTTCGAACATTCCCATCGGCCCGTTCCAGAACACGGTGCGCGACTCCATGATGATGTCGCTGAAAGCGGCCGCCGTTCCGGGACCGATATCGAATCCTTTAGCGCCATCGGGAAGCCGCCGTCCATATGTGGCATAGCGCCCCTGCGCATCCAGGCCAACAATGTCTTCGGGCAAATGAATGGTTTTGGGCCCGGCTAACAAACGTTTGCAGGTATCGATTTGATCTGGTTCGCAGAGAGAATCACCAATCGGGAATCCCTGCGCAGCCAGAAACGTAAAACACATCGCTCCACCGATCACCAAGGAGTCAACGACATCGAGCAGGGACTCGACTACTCCCAGTTTGTCCGAGATCTTGGATCCACCAAGTACAGCCACGAAAGGACGTCTCGGCGACTGACGCAGTCCGAGCAGGACTTCCACCTCGCGCTGTAACAATCGCCCCATGGCCGACGGGACGGTTTTTGGCGGGCCGACGATGGATGCGTGGCTTCGATGAGCCGCACCGAAGGCATCATTGACATAGAGGTCGATGCCTTTCATCAATTCCGTGACGAAAGCCGGGTCATTAGATTCTTCACCGGGGTTGAATCGCACGTTCTCCATCAACTCGACACCGGGAGCAAGTTCATGCAGACGTGCCGACACCGGCGCCATCGAATACTTCTCTTCCGGCTTACCCTTGGGTCGTCCAAGGTGACTGACACAAATCACCGTGGCTCCTCGCTCGGTCAACCAGTTGATAGTCGGCAAAGCGGCGCGAATCCGAAAGTCGTCGGTGATACGGCGCGCGCCGTCAGGACCTGTCTCCATAGGTACGTTGAAATCGGTACGTACCAGAACCCGCTGACCGGTGACGTCGCCGAGGCTCTCCAAAGTCGGCAACGACCCCGTCACATCGTTCTTTTCGTTTCCAATCATCGCTAGCAGCAGACTCAGCGACGACCACGCTTGGGAACTTTTGATCCGGTGAACAAGGTGGTTTGAACCAAACGATTGCTGTAGCCCCACTCATTGTCATACCAGGCCAACACTTTGGCCATCTTTCCCATGCTCATCGTGAGACCAGCATCGAAAATGCTGCTGTGCGGATCGCCAACAATATCGCTCGACACGATGGGATCTTCGGTGTACCGAAGTACGCCTTTCAACGGTCCGCTCGCCGCCGCTTTTTTGAATGCGGCATTGATCTGCTCGACTGACGCCGCCCTTTTCAGATTCACAGTGAAGTCGACGATGGACCCAGTGGGCACCGGAACTCGCAACGATGTCCCGTCCAGTTTTCCTTTCATACTGGCCAATACCAAACTGGTCGCTCGGGCCGCACCAGTGCTGGTTGGAACGATATTGATGGCAGCGGCGCGGGCTCGACGAAGGTCCTTGTGCGGGCCATCCACCAGCGACTGATCTCCGGTGTAAGCGTGAACGGTTTGCATCAAGCCCTGCTCCACACCAAATGAATCATCCAAAACTTTCACCATCGGGACGAAGCAATTCGTCGTGCAACTAGCGTTCGACACCACTTTGTGTACCTTGAAATCGAACTCTTTATGGTTGACGCCGTAAACGAATGTTGCGTCTGCATTGTCACACGGAGCCGAAACGATGACCAATGGCGCTCCACCTTCGAGATGGGCGGCGGCGGTCTCTCGTTTGGTGAAGATGCCCGTGCTTTCGATCACCACATCGACCCCGAGCTCGCCCCACGGCAAGTTCTTGGGATCGCGCTCGCTCAGGACTTTGATTTCGACACCATCCACGGCAATACCCGTCTTGGTTGCTTTGATGGTGTTGGGCAATTGACCCATGACCGAGTCGTACTTCAATAGATGCGCCATGGTCTCGAGCGAGCCCAGGTCATTCACGGCGACGATTTCAATATCGGCACCCTGAGCCTGAACGGCCCGATAAAAATTGCGCCCAATTCGCCCAAATCCGTTAATTCCCACTCGCACCGTCATGTGCTTTCCTTTCGCGCGGGCCCCTCATGTCGACGAGGCCGATCCGTCAGCCGTACTCGGCCCTTCCCAAACTAGTCCTCGGAATCCCGCCGGACTGATTCTCCGATCTCCCATCGCCGACTGTCCCCCGACGCCGGGTCAGGTGCGGCCGAGGTCGCGGTGATTGGTCCTGACTTGCTGTCCAAGTAGGCGTAAGCGTGATGCCAGTTCCTCAGAGATAGCCACTGAACGATGACGCCCGCCCGTACACCCAATGGCGATGGTCAGATAGCTCTTACCCTCAGCGGCATAGTGCGGAAGTACTGATTCCAATAGATCCGTCAATTTCTCCAAAAAAGCCTGCGCTTCGGCATTACCGAGCACATGATCGCGAACCGGTGGATCCAAGCCGACGAGTGGTCGCAATGCCTCATCCCAATGAGGATTGGGCAAAAAGCGAACGTCCATCACAATGTCGGCATCAATGGGTAGTCCGTATTTGAAGCCGAACGACTCCACGGCAATTTGCAACCTTTCCTGCGCTGCATCTTCGAAAGAACCCAATAACTTCGTTTTCAATTGGTGCACATTCAAATCGGTGGTGTCGATGACCAGATCGCAACCGCCCTTCATCGGCTCTAATAAAGACCTCTCCATCTCAATGGATTCGAGCAGTCCCCCTGCCTCGGCTGCCAAGGGATGGCGTCGACGCGATGCTTCATAGCGCTTGACCAGTTCGCCCGTGGACGCATCGAGGTACAAGACCCGGACGCGGTGACCCGCGGCACGCATATTGGCCACTTTGGGCATCAGTTCCAGATGCTGTCGCCCTGCCACCAGTGCCAGCATTTCGATTCCCGAACCCGGAGCACTGGCCAATTCCACGATGGTGTCCACCAGAGAGGTCGGAAGATTGTCCACGACATACCATCCAAGATCCTCGAGAACTGCAGCTGTCGCCGAACGTCCGGCCCCCGAGAGACCCGTAATCACCAGTATTTCGGCCACGCCTCCAAACTACAGAGCGTCAGCGCTGGCTATGACCATCGCCCGTCAAGTTTGCCCGTTGAGTCAACAAGGTGACAATCGGCGTCAAATCAAACGTGCCATTGGGTTCCGGGCGAAGACTGCGGATCACGTGATCCGCCCCTGCCTGCCGGTAAAGGGACACGTCAATCGGCTCATCCAAAGGCGTCAGGAGAACACTGCGTTCATAGGCCACTTGCCGAGTACTGCGAGGCTCCTCGGTGCGACGATTCAAGGTCCTCGTGAGAACTGCTTGCGCTTCTTGAAATCTTTCCAAAGGTCCCAAGCCGTTCCAGCCATCAGCCAATGCTGCCGCTGCGGGAATAGTGACCCGAGGGCCGTCTCCTCCCACCCAGATCCGAATCTCCACACCATGGCGTCGTTCTTGCTCGTGCCCGAATTCCACAACACGCTGCAAACCTTGGGTGAATCGCGATAACCGCTCAGCGGTCGTCATTTCCGTCTCGGCCAGCCCATCATCCAGATCGAATCCGCCAGAACCCACTCCCAGAATGAAACGGCCGTTCCCCAAGGCAGCCACGGTGGCCGCAGCACGCACCAAAATCGCCGGACGACGAAAAGTCAAAGGTGAAACCAAGATCCCCAAGGTTGCCGCTGACTGGCGAAAAACCGGGGCCATCGAACCCAGGAGCGACCAGCTCTCCCAGGCCGAATCGGCCGCCGTTCCCGTGAAAGGCACCAAGTGGTCCCAGACGAAGACCGAATCCACACCCAGCGCCAACGCTCGCTCCGTAGCGGAGTGAAAATTCTTCGGCGCAACACCATGAGTTTGGAATTGCACACCAATCTTCATGGCGGTCAGTGGTCGCGTTTCACGGCGCGCAGATATAGCAAACGCGGGATCGTGGCCGCCGCTTCGTATTCCGCAGCCCGCTCCAAGAATCCGGATGGTGGAGCCGGTTCCAGCATGCGTTCGACCAAGAGCCCCTGAGCCGCTAAGGCGTTGATATAGCGACTGAGCGGACGATGGATGAACGGAATGAAGACGTTCTTTTCAACTTCCTCGATCGATTCCTCTTCGATGAGGTAGGGACCGATCCGCCAATACTGCTCGGGGGGATCAAGAATTTGATCGTCAATCCAACCGCTCCCAGGAGTCTGCAAGAGCGGATGATTCAAGAAAAAGCAAAAGCGTCCCCCTGGTCGCAAGACTCGCGCTACTTCGGCAATGGCTTCGTCCACGGCGCGGATGTGTTCGAAAACCAAACAGGCCACTGCAGCATCGAAGGACTCACCATCGAACGGCAACGCATCAGCCCCCGAACGCACCACATGGACCCCGCCACCACGGTCTGCAGCAATGCGGATCTGATTCCAGGTTGGGTCGACCCCCACCACGAAGCTGGCTCCCCCTGCTGACGCCAACCGAGCAACTTGACCATCACCGCAACCGATGTCGAGGACGCGACTCGCCCCGGCCAACTCCTCAGCTGCCAAAGGCAAGATCTGCTCTTCGTATTCCGGATCGGCTCCGGCAGTAAATCCTTCAATCCACCACTGGGCATGTGTTTCCCAGAGATCATCGTCGTCAGGAGAAGGCATCTTGACAGGCTACGGGCACCACCCATTGTCGACCGACTACTCTTTGGCCGTGGTGCAGTTTTCTCTTTGGCCTTCTCCCGAACGATCGTGGTCCGAAGTGCGCGAACTCGCCTCCTATGCCGATCATGCCTCCTGGCACTGTCTCTGGTACGCCGACCACTTCATGCCCAATACGCCCGACGATGACATCATCGATGGTTCGGTTCACGAATGTTGGAGTGTGATTTCCGGTTTGGCAGCAGTGACGCGACGGTTGCGCCTCGGATCGCTGGTTTCGCCAACCACGGTGCGTCATCCTGCGGTTCTGGCCAATACAGCGGCCACCATCGATCAGATCTCTCTGGGGCGACTCACCCTTGGTATCGGTGCGGGTTGGCAGGTGAATGAACATCGGGCATATGGGATCGACCTTCTCTCCGCCAAAGATCGCGTCGATCGCTTCGAAGAGGCAATCAACATAATTCGTCTCTTGTTGTCTCAAGATCGAACGACGTACACCGGAAAACATTTCACGTTCACCAATGCGCCTTGCCAACCACGACCAATTCAAAGTCCTCTTCCCTTGTTGGTCGGTACCGGCGGTCCTCGTATGTCGGGGATCACCGCCCGTTATGCCGACCAATGGAATACGTGGGGTCATGTCGAGACCGCTCGCCAGCGACTCGAAGTTCTCGACCGAGCCTGCAACAAAGTCGGCCGCGATCCTTCCACTCTGCATCGTTCAGTCCAGGCCCTGTTCTTTCGAACATCTGATGAAACAGAGGCTGCGGCAATTCGTTCCAACGCTCCACCGGATCGCTCAGTCATTGGGGATACCGATGTCATGATCGAAACTCTGATTTCCTATCGTGATCTCGGATTCGACGAGGTGATCATCCCAGACTTCACCCTCGGTCGAACCACTGAGGCCCGGCGTGAGGCTTACTACTGGTTCGCCGAAGCCGTCATTCCCCACATCTCATGACTGAGGGTGAAAATGCTCGTATATGGCTTGCGCCACCGTATCGGGCAACCACGATTGAGCCTGTAAATCTTCTAATGAAGCGGACTTCACTGCATTGACTCCACCCAGCGCCTTGAGCAAACGTTTGCGCCGAGCTTCACCCAAACCCTCAATTCCGTCGAGAGAACTAGACACCATTCTCTTTTGCCGCAGTTCCCGATGAAAAGTATTGGCGAATCGATGGGCTTCATCACGAATCCTTTGCAACATGAACAGTGCCTCACTGCCCCGTGGAAGCTCTACAGGATCGGACCGCCCCGGAACAAAGACTTCTTCAAATCTCTTTGCCAAAGCAGCAATGGGAATCTCATCTTCGAGACCCAGCGAGCGCACAACGCGCTCAGCAACAGCTAGTTGGCCCTTCCCTCCGTCCACAACCAAAAGCTGCGGCGGATAAGCGAAGCGCTTCGGACGCGATCTCATTGGGATGGACTCCGGCGGTGTGGAGTCGTCAACGACGTCCATCTCCAAATCACGTTCGTCGATATATGCCTGTAAGCGGCGCGTCAAAACTTCTTCCATTGCCGCATAATCGTCGTTGCCCTCGACGCCTTTCACTTTGAATCGGCGATATTCCCGTTTGGCAGGAAGCCCGTCTTCCATGACCACCATCGACCCCACGTAGTCAGTTCCTTGGAGATGAGCCATATCGAAACATTCGATTCGCAACGGTGCTTCAGGGAGACCGAGTATCTGCTGAAGTTCGGTCAGGGCTCGACTGCGGGCATTGTGATCACCCGAACGCTTCAAACGATGACGTATGAATTCCTGTGACGCATTGGCAGTCACCATCTGCTGCAAATCGCGTTTCGCACCCCGCTGTGGAACTCGAACCTCAACTTTTGACCCTCGCAGGAAAGTCAGCCATTCGTCATAAGTAGCGCCATCTCGTGGCGCAGCGGGCACCAACACCATGCGCGGAATGCCTTGTACCGGCTCTTCGCTGTAGAGCAACTCGATGATTCGATCGATCAAGGTTCCTTCGGAAAGTTCCTCCATCTTGTCGTAGATGAAGCCTTTGCGGCCAACAACTCGACCTTTGCGAACAAAGAAGACCTGCACTGCGGCTTCCAATTCGTCATCAGCAAGACCGATGACATCGATGTCTTCATCTCTCTCACCGACAATCTGCTGCTTTTCCATCGCCTGAGCTACGGACTGCAGTCGATCCCGAAGGCGGGCGGCCCGTTCATATTCCATGGCAGCCGATGCCTCTGCCATATCCGCCCGCAATCGCGTCAGAACCTCTTCGGTATCTCCGTCCAGGAAGCGGCAAAAATCCTTGACCAGCAAGGCGTAGTTATCGGCCGAGATCTCTCCCACGCAGGGGCCGCTGCATTTTTCGATATGAAACAAAAGACAAGGTCGACCAAGACGAGCATGTTGATTGAACTTTCCCTGGCTACAGGTACGGATGGGAAACGTACGCAAGAGAAGGTCCAGGGTTTCACGGATGGCGTGAGCATGAGGGTACGGGCCGAAGTAACGCGCCCCTTTACGTTTTTGTCCCCGCATCATGACGGCTCGCGGCCAGTCTTCATCAGTCGTGACTGCTAGCAAGGGGTAGCTCTTGTCATCGCGCAGCCGCACGTTGAATCGCGGTCGATGCTCTTTGATGAAATTGAACTCGAGGATGAGTGCCTCGACCTCATTACGGACCGTGAGCCACTCCACCGTTTCAGCCGTGGCCACCATCTGGGCGGTCCGCGGATGCTGCTGCGATGGATCCTGAAAGTAGTTCGACAATCGTTGACGTAGATTCGCCGCCTTACCGACGTAGATCACTCGTCCGTGAACGTCCTTGAAGAGATACGAACCTGGGGACTCGGGAATCGTGCCACTCTCCGGTCGACGTACCATCCGAACAGCCTAAATGCCGACCGTCATCGAGGAGTGAGGGAAAGATCGGGCCGAGTGGTGATGCGAGTCAGCCAAACGACAACCAGAAGAGTCGCAGCGGCTACGGCCGAGATGTCCGCCAGGATGTGAAAACCCCATTCCTCTTTGATGAAGCCCGAGCCAAAGGCGGCCAATCCCCCGCACAGGCTCATGGACAGATCGGCTGTTCCCTGCACTTCCACTTTCATCGATGGTCGTACTGATTCACTGACCAGAGTCGTCCCTGCAATCAAGCCAACACTCCAACCGATCCCGAGCAACAAAAGGCCAACGAACATCAAGCCTGGAACATAACCAGCCACCACAGTGGAGAAGATGCCGACGACCAGAATGATCGCTCCGATCTCGAGCGAACGCAGCCGCCCGTAGCTATCAGTGAGACGTCCCACCAAGGGCGAAAACCCGTACATACCCACGATATGAACGGCCACGACGAGAGCCGACAGATCAGCGTGTCCATGATCTTTCATATGCGGTGGGGTCATGGTCATGACTGCCACCATGGTGGCCTGAGACACGACCATGGCCGCCAGTCCCGCTTTGGCCAAGCGTGATTCTCCGATGGCTTGCCATGCAACGCGAACTTGAACCGCCAAGCGAACCTTGGGACCTTCCAAATTCGTCCCACCACTGACCACCAGCGGATCGGGACGTAAACGAATTGCTGCGATCACACCAGACACTGCGAACAAGACTGCCGCCGCCGCAAAGGGTCCCACCAAACGTGAGATACCGAAACTTTCAGCCAGATTCTTTTCAACCGGAGTCAGCAATGGCCCGAAGACTGCGCCCAAAGTTCCTATCCACACCACCGAGGCAATGGCAGAGGCCTTCATATCCGGTGGGGCCAAGTCGGCAGCGGCGTAACGACTTTGCAACGCTCCTGCTTGACCAGCGCCGAACAACAACATGCCGGTGACGAATAAAGTAAGTGACCCAATTTCTCCACCGATGGCAGCAACAGTGGCACCGATGGCGCCAATGCCGAACGCGGTGACCAAAGCCGGTCGTCGTCCGCGACGACGCATCATGGCGGCCAGAGGAACTGCGGTAGCCGCCGCACCAAGGGTGGCACCGGCGTTGCCTATTCCCGCCAGACTGTCCGATCCCACGAGATCAGAAGCCATCAGTGCAACCACGGCAACGACCCCTGATACCGCCGCCTGACTAGGAATCTGCATCAACCGCAACGAGCGGATCGTCCGCCGCTGAAGAAATTCGGAATTCACGGGCAATCAGGCGCTCAGTAACGGGCGCAAAAAGATACCGGTGTAACTGCCTTCCACCGCAGCCACAACTTCCGGAGATCCCTCCGCCACGATGCGTCCACCTCCCGAACCACCTTCAGGTCCGAGATCGATGAGCCAGTCTGCAGTCTTGATGACATCCAAGTTGTGTTCGATGACGAGAACGGTATTTCCTTGATCAACCAAGCGGGATAGAACGGTCAGCAAACGCCGCACATCTTCGAAGTGCAATCCCGTCGTCGGTTCATCCAGCAGATAAATGGTGTGCCCCGTACTGCGCTTGGCGAGTTCGGCTGCCAACTTGACGCGCTGTGCCTCACCGCCCGACAAGGTTGGTGCCGACTGTCCCAGCCGCACGTAACCCAGTCCAACATCGACCAGAGTCTGCATATGCCGCGCAATGACCGGTTGGTTAGTGAAGAAATCAACCGCTTCCGAAATCGGCATATCCAAAACTTCAGCGATGTTCTTTCCCTTGAACGTGATGTCCAGGGTGTCACGGTTGTAGCGCGCCCCTTTACAGACTTCACAGGGCACATAAACATCGGGAAGAAAGTGCATTTCGATCTTGATATTGCCGTCACCCGAACACGCTTCACAGCGTCCGCCTTGAACGTTGAAAGAGAACCGGCCCGGCATGTATCCCCGCACCTTGGCCTCTGAAGTCGTGGCAAACAACTTTCGAATGTTGTCGAAGACACCGGTGTAGGTGGCCGGATTCGAGCGCGGCGTACGACCGATCGGCGACTGGTCCATATCGATGACTTTGTCCAGGAACTCGATGCCGTTGATGCGCTTGTGTTTGCCCGGGGCGTCTTTGGACTTATAGATGTTCTGCATCAGAACCGGCAACAGAATGTCGCGCACCAACGTGCTTTTGCCACTTCCCGATACCCCGGTGATCGCCACGAAACAACCGAGTGGAATCTTCGCCGTCACATTCTGCAGATTGTGCTCTCGAGCGCCGACGATTTCCAACCATTCCTGACCGGGTTGACGGCGAGATTGGGGCACTGGAACGCTCCTGCGCCCCGAAAGATACTGTCCGGTCACCGATTCCTTGGCTTTGAGGATTCCTTTCACCGGACCGCTGTATACGACTTCACCGCCGTGCTCACCAGCACCGGGTCCGATATCGACAATCCAATCGCTTTCGCGAATGGTCTCTTCATCATGTTCGACTACGAGCACTGTGTTGCCAAGGTCGCGCAAGCGCAACAAGGTCTCAATCAAACGACGGTTGTCGCGTTGATGTAGACCGATCGAAGGTTCGTCCAAGACATAGAGGGTTCCCACGAGACCGGAACCAATTTGGCTCGCCAATCGAATACGTTGAGCCTCACCTCCGGCCAATGTCCCCGCCGAGCGAGACAGACTGAGATAGTCAAGCCCTACATCGAGCAGAAATCCGAGACGGGCGTTGATCTCTTTTACGACTCTCTCGGCGATGATGCGCTCGCGATCAGTGAGTTCCAGAGTTGCCAGGAATTTTGCCGACTCACCAATGGACATCTCACACACTTCGGAGATGTTCTTGTCGTTGATCGTCACGGCCAATGTCGATGGTTTGAGACGAGCCCCCGAACAAGACGAACAAGGAACTAGACGCATGTAGCCCTCGTACTGTTCGCGACTCCAATCGCTCTCAGCACTTTCATGACGACGCTTGATCCAAGGAATGACACCCTCGAAAGTCGTATTGAACTGCCGAGCCCGACCATATCGATTCTTGAACTTCACGGTGATGTTGCCGGGCAGACCATGCAAGACCAACTTCTGTGTCTTTGCTGACAACTTGCCCCATGGTTTATCCAGATCGACGTTGTTATCAGCAGCCACCGATTCCAAGATTCGAGTGAAGAAGCCGGTGCTGGCACTACGCCACGGGGCGATAGCCCCCTCATTGAGGGAGAGGTCTGAATCCGGGATAACCAGTTCAGGATCAACTTCGAAGGTGGTTCCGAGTCCGTCACAGGTTTCACAGGCACCAAAAGGAGAGTTGAACGAGAAATTACGGGGGGCCGGTTCATCGAAGGAAACACCACATTTGGGGCAGGCCAAATGCTGGCTGAACGTCAGAGTCTCATCTTCGGCGTCACTGCTGACGATCTCTATCATGGCCACGCCATCGGCCAATTTCAGAGCGGTCTCCAAACTGTCGGTCAGTCGACGTTCGATCCCCTCTTTGCGCACCAACCGATCGACGACAATATCGATTGAGTGCTGCTCATAACGCGCCAGTTTTTCGTCCCGACCCAGGAATTCGACTATGTCCACGACTTCACCATCGACCCGGGCGCGCACGAAACCCTGACCGGCGAGTTCATTGAGCAAGGTGTCGTACTCGCCTTTTCTGGCCCGCACCACCGGGGCCAAGACTTGAAAACGCGTACCCTCGGACAAGGTCAGAATACGGTCGACGATTTGTTGTGGGGTTTGACGCGCCAGGCGAGTTCCATCGTTGGGACAATGCTGGATTCCAACTCGGGCGTAGAGAAGTCGCAGATAGTCATAGACCTCAGTGATGGTGCCAACTGTCGAGCGCGGATTTCGACTGGCAGATTTTTGATCGATAGAAATAGCAGGCGAAAGCCCCTCAATGACGTCCACATCGGGTTTGTCCATTTGACCAAGGAACTGTCGGGCATAGGCGCTGAGGGATTCGACATAACGACGTTGACCTTCGGCGTAAATGGTGTCGAAAGCCAAAGATGATTTGCCGGAGCCAGAAAGCCCAGTGAAGACAATCATTTTGTCGCGAGGCAGATCCACACTGACATTTTTTAGGTTGTGTTCGCGTGCCCCGCGGACGATCAGACGGTCGGACATGAGCGCAGGCTAGTGAAGACAAGATGCACGGACATCAACCGGCATCTCTCATCTCGCGTCGAAGTTCGTTGATTTCGTCACGCAGGCGAGCGGCATATTCGAATTTCAGATCGGCGGCCGCCTCGTGCATTTCCTCTTCAAGGGTCTGGATGAGCCGCGACAACTCTTGTTGCGGAAGGGTGCGAAGCTCTCTTTGTACCTTGTCTCTCTCCCGTTGACGCCGTCGATCCTTACCCGGAACTGGCGCCGTTCCATCGCCGTCGGGACGCAACATCGACAAAATGTCCCCAACCGCCTTTCGAATGGTCTGTGGATTGATGCCATGCTCCAAGTTGTAGGCGATCTGCAATTTACGTCGGCGGTTGGTTTCTGAGATGGCTCGATCCATTGAAGGCGTGACATGGTCGGCATACATCACCACCTGACCATCGACGTTTCGGGCTGCTCGGCCAATCATTTGGATCAGCGACGTCTCGCTGCGTAAGAAACCCTCTTTATCGGCATCCAAGATGGTCACCAGGCTGACCTCGGGGAGATCCAAACCTTCGCGTAGCAAGTTGATCCCCACCAGAACGTCGAATTCACCCAGACGGAGAGCGCGCAAGATCTCAATGCGCTGAATGGTGTCGATATTGCTGTGGAGATACCGAACCCTCAAACCCTGCTCGAGCAAGTAGTCAGTGAGGTCTTCAGCCATCTTCTTGGTCAAGGTGGTGACCAGAACTCGGTCACCCATCGTTACCCGAGTCCGAACTTGCTCAATCAGATCATCGATCTGGCCCTTGGTGGGCTTGATAATGACTTCGGGGTCCACTAATCCGGTTGGACGCACGATCTGCTCTACTACTCGATCCGAAATCTTCAATTCATAGGGACCAGGTGTCGCTGAAAGAAAGACACACTGATGCACCCGTTCCATGACTTCATCAAAAGTCAGCGGACGATTGTCGCGGGCACTCGGTAGCCGAAAGCCGTGTTCCACCAGATTGTCTTTTCGGCTGCGGTCGCCGGCAAATTGTCCATGTAATTGAGGAACCGCCACATGACTTTCGTCGATGACGAGGAGATAGTCGTCCGGAAAGTAGTCCAGCAAAGTAAAAGGCGGCTCTCCTGGCTGACGTCCATCGATATGCATGGAATAGTTCTCGATACCGTTGCAATAACCGACTTCCTGCATCATCTCCAAGTCATATTGCGTGCGCATGCGGAGACGCTGCGCCTCCAGCAATTTGCCTTCAGCCTCGAAAGTGGCCAGCCGTTCTTGTAACTCGGCTTCGATACCGAGAATGGCTCGTCGCATTCGCTCTTGTCCGGCGACGTAGTGCGTGGCCGGAAAGACCACCGTCGAGGACATCTCCCGCAACGTTTCACCAGTGAGCGAATCGATCATGGTCAGTCTTTCGATGGTGTCACCGAACATCTCCACGCGCAGCACCGATTCTTCGTACGCCGGATGAATCTCGACAGTGTCGCCCCGGACCCGGAAATTTCCGCGCCCAAGACTCATGTCATTTCGATCGAATTGCAGATCAACCAGACGTCGCAAAATACTGCGCATGTCGTAATCCACACCGGTATGCAATTCCAAAAGCTGGCCCCGGTATTCGTCCGGGTCTCCCATTCCGTAAATACACGAAACCGAAGCCACAACGATCGTGTCGCGCCGCGTCAGCAAGGCCGCCGTCGCTGAATGACGCAGGCGGTCGATGTCATCGTTGATCGACGAGTCTTTTTCGATATACGTATCAGAAGAAGCGATATAGGCCTCTGGTTGGTAATAGTCGTAGTAACTCACGAAGTACTCGACCCGATTATCGGGAAAGAACTCCATCATCTCTTGAGCCAGCTGCGCTGCCAGGCTCTTATTCGGTGCCAAGATCAGCGTTGGCCGTTGTGTCTTTTCGATGGTCCAGGCAATCGTGGCACTTTTGCCTGATCCAGTAATACCGAGCAGAGTTTGGTAGCGCAGATCCTTCTCGATCCCTTCGGACAATTCGGCGATGGCTTTCGGTTGATCTCCGGCAGGCGAATAATCCGACACCATCCGAAAAGGGGTACCGCGAGACGGGGTGTCACCCGGGGACTGGGGCAACACATCTTGAGACATGCGTCCAGGCTAGCCCCCACGGTCGACTTACGAACATATGTTCCACCACGACCAATAGGTGATCAGAACCAGAATCGAAAGTGGGTTCAGTCCGTCGAATCCGTCTTGTCACCCTCTTGCGCCGCACTTTTCGGCGTCACCGGTTCGTAGTCAGCGGGTAATTGGGGAAGGGTCTGCAACCACGTCCAAAGAGCCTCCACCTGCCGGCGCAGGTCGTCGGGCGTCCCACTGTTGTCCACGACGAAATCGGCTCCGGCCAGTCGTTGCTGGCGCGTTGCCTGACGACTCATTCGAGCCCGGGCATCGGCTTCATCGAAACCTCGAAACTGCACTAGTCGCTGAACCTGCACCTCTTCAGGAACATCAACCACAATGCGAGCCTGTAAACCTTCTCGAGGATTTTCGGTCAAAAGGGGAATATCCAGAATCACAATGTGTGCAGTGCTGCGCTGTTCGACGATCCGACGATTCATTTCCGAGCCAACCGCTGGGTGCACAATGGCATTCAACTTCTTCAGGGCATCGGGATCGCTGAAAACGATTTCAGCTACCGCTTGTCGATCGAGACTTCCGTCTTCGGCAACTACCGCTTCCCCGAAGGTCTCGGCCAATTTTCGAATCACTGGCGATCCTGGTTCTTGCACCTCACGCACGATCGCGTCCGCGTCGATAATGATGGCGCCGCGCCCAGCCAGCAATGTCGACACCGACGATTTGCCCGATCCAATTCCTCCGGTCAGTCCCACCAAAATCACAACAACACGATAACCAGAGACGCGGAACGAACAAGAGTTACTTCTGATTTGGTCTTATGGAGCCCGATACTCAAGCGTCGAATTCCAGGACAACACTCGGGGGATGATTCACATCGAAGTTCAGAAAAGTCGTTCGCTCGTTCTTGCGGTGAGTCCCACTCTTCTCCGCCACAGTCTCCAGCAAGTCCTTGGCACCTATGGCTTCGACATCGTGGCCAGTACCGGCGAGGGGAGCGAAGCCATCACCGAGATTTTGACCAGACGACCTGCCGTGGCTTTGGTGACCTTGAACCTTCCACCCTTTGGAGGGCTGAATGTCATGGCCTCGGTTGCGCACACACGTTCAGATCTGGCCATGGTGGCTCTGATCGATCCGACCAGTCCCCGCGATCACGAAAAGGCTTTTCGTTCGGGCGCTCTTTCTTGCATCTTCGTTCACGACAGTATCGACCACTGCTGCTTCGTACTGGAGCGAGCCACATCTGGTGACGCCGTACTCGGTGCCACTCAGCAAACCGAAGCCCCTATGGTCTCTCGGCGATATCGATCAACAACGCCTTCGCAATCGACCGCTAGTTCTCATCGGACTTTAAGCCGACGTGAGGAACAAGTAATTCGTCTCGTATCGCATGGACGAACCGTCAATCAGATCGCGTCGGAGATGGTCATCAGTCCAAAAACCGTGAAGCATCATCTTGCCGCAACCTACGCAAAGCTCGGAGTGCACAATCGCACCGACGCAGTGTTGTTCGCCCTTCGCCAAGGCATCGTGCAGATCTAAGTGAAGTAGTCACCGTCTCCAGTGATTGCTCCGTCAGGCTTCAGGCTGTTCAGCCGCTTCAGCCGGAGCACCTTCGCCGTTTTCACCGTAATACTCGGCCCAGGTGGCTTCACGGGAAGCATCATCAGCACCCGCGGTCCAGTTACCGTGCTCGTCGACTTCGAAGTGTTTGCGGTACTCCTCAGCCAACTCGCCACCCTCGGCTGCTTGTTTGATACTCAGGCTGATCCGACGGCGGGCCAAATCGAGATCGATGATCTTCACCCACAGTTCTTCACCGGGGGTCACAACCTGCTCTGGCGCTTCGACGTGTTGGGTGCTCATTTCAGAGATGTGCACCAAACCTTCGATACCTTCGCCCACTTGCACGAATCCACCGAAAGGAACAAGTTTCGTGACTCGGCCGTACACCAATTGACCAACTTCGTGACCCGTGGCGAACACTTCCCAGGGATCCTTTTCGGTCTGCTTGCGCGACAGGCTGATGCGTTCACGGTCGTAATCGATATCGAGAACCTTGACCGTCACCTTGTCTCCCACGGCCACGACGGCACCTGGATGATCGACATGGTTCCATGACAACTCACTGACGTGAATGAGGCCGTCCATGCCTCCGAGATCGACGAAAGCACCAAAGGCCACCACACTCGAAACAACGCCGTCGCGAACGTCGCCCACTTTGAGATTGGACAAGAACCCGTCGCGGGCTTCCTTCTGAGTCTCTTCCAAGAAGGCCCGTCGGGAGAGAACCACGTTGTTGCGGTTCTTATCGAGTTCGATGATCTTGCACTGCAGCACTTTGCCGACATAGGGCATCAAGTCCCGAACACGGCGAAGTTCCACCAATGAAGCTGGCAAGAAGCCGCGCAGACCGATGTCGACGATGAGGCCACCCTTGACCACTTCGATGACCAAGCCTTCGACCATTTCGTCGGCTTCCTTCTTCTTTTCGATAGTGCCCCAGGCCTTTTCGTACTGAGCGCGCTTCTTCGAGAGAATCAGTCGACCTTCTTTATCCTCTTTGGTGAGCACAAGGGCCTCGACCTGCTCACCCAGCGAGACGATTTCACCCGGGTCGACATCGTTGCGAATGCTCAACTCACGCGACGGGATGACTCCTTCGCTCTTGTATCCGATATCGAGCAACACCTCATCGCGATCGATTTTCACGACCACCCCGGTGACGACTTGTCCATCTTCGACTTCGACCATGGTGCCTTCGATGGCATCGGCGAAACTGCCGGCAAGATCGTTCTCAGTAACTTTGCGGGGGGTGTAATTGCCCTCTGCGTCGAACGTTCCCATCGAAGAGGAAGTTGGCGTGGAGGAGGTCATCGTGTCGGACAAGGGACTCTGCACTTTCAGGAATGGATATCAAGAGGTGGACGGATGGATTGTCTGGTGAACCCAATCGCCACACCCTTGCGAGCGGGGGCGATGAGCCAGTACCAGAGGGTCAAAGTTACCAGTTCACATCCGGGTTCCCCCAGAAATAGTCCCGTTTTGGCCCGATGGGAGTCCTCTCAGTCCACCGAGTTTCAGCTCCGACGGGCCAAGACCAGGAACTCCGGCGTTTCCACTGACGGCGGGACTGATTCGTATTTACCAGGCTCTACGGAATACACCGACTCGACTTCCAGACCCTCGGCCCCCAGGAGGAATCGCAGTTCGCGCGGCGTATAGCACCCGGTCCACAAATCAACGGTGCGCACCACACCCGCTTCACTGCGAATCTCGGTCAGCTCATGGGCCACCCCCCGGTCGGCATCGAATTCGGCCTCCAAGTGATATTTGACGGCGAAATAGGCATTGAACGCCGATAGGGCCACGACCCCACCCGGCCGTAAAACGCTCGCCATCCCAGCGATCACTCGGCGATCCTCCCCTGCTTCGACCATCAGTCCAAAGGCGCCCTGACACAGACAGATAACCGCATCGAAGGTTCCCATCCATTCGAGACGGTCGACCAGAGAGCGGGCATCCATCCGCTCGAAGGTGGCTCGCCCGCCAGACGCCAACGGAATATCGATCGCTTCACTTTTCGCAATGTCGATGAAGACATCACTGATATCGATGCCATGAACATCCATTCCCCGACGGGCCAAGGCGAGAGCATGCCGACCAGGTCCGCAGCCGATATCCATGATCCGAGATCCAGGTCGTAGTCGGAGTGCCTCGACAATGAAGTCGACCTCTTGTGTCGTCCCACGGGTGAACGAATAGCGCAGATAGGCGCGCCCGAGATGGGCCGCCACCGGCTCGAACCAGTGATCAGCCGTCACGACGGTTCATGACTTCCCCGCACCCCATGTCGCTCCCCACGCCGCATTCACTGCTAGCGGCACCTTGAGGTCCGTGGCGCTCTCCATCACTCCTAGAACGAGCGGACCCACGACGTCTTTCTCCGAGGTGGGAACCTCGACGATCACTTCGTCGTGGACTTGCAGAACAAGTCGACTTTCCAAATTTTGATGCGATAGTCCTTCATCGATACCGATCAAAGCAATTTTGAAGATGTCCGCGGCCAAACCCTGGATGGCTGCGTTCATAGCTTGACGTTCACCTGCTTGACGCATCCGGAAATTAGAACTTTCCAACTCTGGAATACGACGGCGCCGCCCGAACAATGTCTCGGTGTAACCCCGTTCTTTGGCCTCGGCCACAGTGCGCTCCATATAGGCGTGCACATTGGGAAACGCCGCAAAGTACGAGTCGAGAATGTCGGCAGCCTCGTCCGTGGCAATAGCCAATCGTTGCCCGAGGCCGTAGGCCTCCATTCCGTAGGCGAGTCCATAGGACACCATCTTGGCTTTGGACCGCATTTCGTGAGTGACCTCGGACTGCGCCACGCCAAAGACCCGGGCAGCAGTGGCGTTATGCACATCTTGGCCACTCGTGAAGGCCGCTATGAGACCAGGATCATCTGCCAAGTGGGCGATACAGCGCAATTCGATCTGGTTGTAATCAGCCACCAAGAACTCGCATCCACGTCGAGGTACAAAGGCTTCGCGGAAAACCCGACCCTCATCGGTTCGCACAGGAATGTTGTGCAAGTTCGGCTTGTCGCTGGACAGCCGTCCGGTGCGCGCCACGGTTTGATTGAAAGTGGCATGAATACGCCCGTCCGCCGCAACCTCGGCAAGAAGTCCTTCGCCATAGGTGCTCCGCAACTTTTCCACTTCGCGGTAGCGCAGTAACGGCTCAATGAATTCCGGCCACGCATCGCGCAACTTCTCCAATGTTGCAGCGTCGGTCGAGAATCCGGTTTTCGTCTTCTTCGGCGGAGTGAGACCCCGTTCCTCGAAAAGAATTTTTCCCAGCTGTACCGGTGAATTCGGGTTGAAGCTGTAACCGGCCAACTCTTGAATCCGAGCCGACAATGTTCGAGCTTCCGTGGTCAGACGATCGGCAATACGCTTCAATTCCTTGGAGTCGACTCCGATACCCAGGTGTTCCATCCGAGCCAGAACTCGAACCAGCGGGTTCTCGATCCGGTCATAGAGTTCTCGCATTCCCTGGGCCTGGAGGGCATCGAGAAGGGTCGGTCCGATATGGGCTACTGCCAAGGCATCACGAGCCGCAATGTGATCCGGTCCGATATTGCCGCCGTCGAGATCCAACTCACCTTTGGCCGTGGGATCGTCGACGGGGAACAGAACTGAGGAATAGCGCATCACCAGATCGCCCAACGCATAGTGGTTCTGACCGGGATCAATCAGATATGCGGCGATGGCGGTATCCAATTGCAGGCCTTGGGGATCGATATCCCATACCAGCAGTGAGCGCATCAGGGCCTTCACGTCGTGCCCCCACAGTGGCCGTTGCTCGAAGAACGAACCAAGCTTTCGACTACTCAGGCGATCCGCCTCGAATACGTCTCGTGGGATCCAAATCGTGTGCGCACTCTCTTGGGATACCACTGCCGCCACGCCATACAAAGCCGAACGTCCTGGCTCCCCCGA
>JBEIGJ010000026.1:0-20769 GCA_040381935.1 Acidimicrobiaceae bacterium
CCGTCCCGAGTGAAGATCGCCGTTCCGTTGCCGAACTGGTTGTCATTGATCAGGCGTAAACCCTCTTCGTATGATTCGACGCGCACCACGGTGAGTACCGGTCCGAAGATCTCCTCGTCGTAACACCGCATACCCGGCCCGGCATTGTCGATGAGGCTCGGCTTCAAGAAGAACCCCTCGGACGGAGCACCCTGTCGTCCATCGACAACAACCGTTGCCCCTTCGCCGGCCGCAGTCTCCAGATAGCCAGCTACTTTGTCACGATGCTCTTTGGTGATCAGTGGACCCATCTCACTGGATGGATCATGACCCGGTCCCACCATGACGTTGGGAATGCGATCTCGCACTTTAGCCACCAGCTCATCGGCGATACTGTCCACGGCTAGCACCGCTGAAATTGCCATACAGCGCTCGCCGGCCGAACCATATGCCGCACTCACCAGCGCATCGGCCGCCATATCCAAATCGGCATCGGGTAGCACCAGCATGTGATTTTTTGCCCCACCAAGTGCTTGTACCCGCTTGCCGTTCTTCGTCCCCGTCTCGTAGATATAACGGGCGATCGGCGTCGAACCCACAAAGCTCACTGCCGCGATATCGGGATGCTCGAGCAAACGATCCACGGCGACTTTGTCACCATGCACCACATTGAATACGCCATCGGGCAAGCCGGCTTGTTTGAGTAGTTCGGCCAAGAACATCGACGCCGACGGGTCCTTTTCCGATGGTTTCAAGACAAAGGTATTGCCACAAGCAATGGCATTGGCAAACATCCACATTGGAACCATTGCCGGGAAGTTGAACGGAGTGATACCCGCAACAACACCAAGTGGTTGGCGGATGTTGTAGACATCAACTCCCGCCGAGGCCTGTTCGGAATAGCCACCCTTCATCAAATTGGGGATGCCACAAGCGAATTCGATGTTTTCCAATCCGCGAGCGACTTCCCCAAGTGCGTCAGAGGTGACCTTTCCGTGCTCCTTGGTCAACAAGGCGGCTATTTCTTTGCGATTGGCGGCCACTAGTTCACGCATATGGAACATGACCTCAGCACGCCGAGACAAGTTCGTAGCGCGCCATTCGGGTAGTGCTTGGCGGGCAGTAGCCACGGCTTTGTCGATTTCCGCAACGTCAGCGAAGCCCACCCGTCCCTGAATCTGACCGGTGGCTGGGTCGAAAATATCACCCTCACGCCCTGACTTACTGACCACTGTGTGACCGTCAATCCAATGATCGATGCGATACATGACTACTCCTCTTTTCAATGACTTCTATGAATGTGAACTGGATCGGCAACTAGTTCCCCCAGATGCGGCCAACTCGTGCGTTGCGAAGCTATTCATCTACACCAAGTATTGGGACAGACCACGTTTGATGTACTGGCCGTGACCTTTACGACCAACGTATTCATCATTTTCGACGACCACATTTCCTCGTGACAACACGGTGTCGACTTTTCCATCGATGACCCAACCTTCCCAGGCCGAGTGATCCATGTTCATATGGTGTTTATCGTTGATACCGATCTTGGTCTTGGTATTGGGATCCCACACCACCACATCGGCGTCGCTGCCAGGAGCGATGATCCCCTTTTTCGGGTACATGCCGAACATCCGCGCTGGTGTGGTGCAGCAAGTCTCGACCCAACGCTCCAGGCTCAACTCGCCCGCAACGACACCTTGATAGATCAGTTCCATACGATGTTCGACGCCACCAATTCCATTGGGAATCTTTGAGAAATCGCCGAGACCCAGTTCTTTTTGATCCTTGAAGCAGAAGGGGCAATGGTCGGTGCTGACAACTGCTAGTTCGTTCATCCGTAGACCCTTCCACAGATCACCTTGGTGACCGTGTCCCATTTGGCCTATGTGATGTGGATCATGATCTCGTGAGCGGATCGGTGTACTGCACACCCATTTCGAACCTTCGAATCCAGGTTGACCGAGAGTCTCTTCGAGAGTTAACCACAAGTATTGCGGACACGTTTCGGCAAAAACATTTCGTCCGTGATGACGAGCAGCCGCTACTTCATTGAGAGCATCCCCCGCTGACATGTGCACGATGTACAAAGGAACGTTGCCAGCCACGTGCGACAGCACGATAGCTCGATGCGTCGCTTCGGCTTCGAGGGGCGATGGACGGGTGTAAGAGTGATAGCGCGGATCGGTCTCACCGCGAGCAAGGGCCTGTTGCACCAGAACATCGATGGCGATGCCGTTCTCGGCATGCATCATGATCATCGCCCCACACTCGGCTGCAGTCTGCATGGCCCGCAAAATTTGGCCGTCGTCGCTATAGAAGACTCCCGGATAGGCCATAAAGAGTTTGAAGCTGGAAATACCCTCATGTTCGGTGAGGTACTTCATATCTTTCAATGACTGATCGTCGACCCCGCCGATGATCTGGTGAAAGGCGTAGTCGATAGCGCATTCGCCCGATGCTTTGCGATGCCATTCAGCGAGACCCTCGTGGACGTTCTCTCCGTAGCGCTGAACTGCCATGTCGACGATGGTGGTGACTCCACCCCAGGCGGCTGCTCGAGTTCCCGTTTCGAAGGTGTCCGAGGCAAATGTTCCGCCAAAAGGCAGTTCCATGTGCGTATGTACATCCACTCCGCCCGGAATCACATACTTTCCAGCGGCATCGATCACCCGGTCGCATCCGCCTTCGGAAGTTTCGAACCATCCGGGGGCACCAACGGCAGCAATCGTCTCTGCTTCGATGAGGACGTCGTTCGCCACAACACCGGTCGGCGAGATGACCTTTCCGTTCTTGATCAAAATCTTGGCCATAACTTCCCTCCTAGAACTTTGTGGCTCCGACTGCGTCGAGCCAGTTGACGTGGTTTTCGCCCGCGCCAGATGACGGTCTGGGCCGTTTTTAACCTGCTGGCTTCAATCCTCCACCAATTCTGCGTAGGCGTCAGGTCGGCGATCACGATAGAAAGCCCAGCGGTCCCGCACCTCGAGCAACTTTTTCATGTCGAGGTCGCGCACAATGAGTTCAGGTTTGTAGGCATCACCTGGTTCGCCAACGAATTTGCCTTCCGGGTCAACGAAGTAACTCTGGCCATAGAAGTCGTTTTCGCCCAAAGGTTCAATCCCCACCCGGTTGATAGCCCCCACATAGTAAATATTGGCCACTGCTGCTGCTGGCTGTTCCAGGCGCCAAATGTATTCGCTCAAACCACGATGCGTGGCTGAAGGGTTGAACACGATATGCGCACCATTCAATCCCAAGGCTCGCCAACCTTCTGGAAAATGGCGGTCGTAACAGATGTAGACCCCCACTTGGCCCACCGCAGTCTCAAAGACCGGGTATCCACCGTTTCCCGGCTTGAAATAGAACTTCTCCCAGAATCCCTTGGTCTGGGGGATGTGCTGTTTGCGGTACTTGCCAAGGTACGAACCATCGGCATCAATGACCGCGGCGGTGTTGTAGTACACACCTGGCTGAACGATCTCGTACATCGGCAATACCAGAACCATTCCAGTTTCTTTGGCGATGGACTGAAAGCGCTGCGTGGTCGGACCATCAGGGATGTACTCCGTATAGCCGTAGTACTCGACATCTTGGACCTGACAAAAATAGGGGCCGTAGAACAACTCCTGAAAGCACATGACCTCAGCTCCGGCCTTGGCGGCTTCATGAACTGCGGCTTCGTGCTTATCCAGCATGGACTCTTTGGAACCACTCCAATCGGTCTGTAGCAATGCTGCTCGCACGGTGTCTTGTGAACCTGTCATCGTTTTCTCCCCACAATTCGAACCAAGCCACGGATCAGCGATCCTTGCCCTCGTTCTGATGTTGTTCTGAGAGGAGCGGCCATCTCGCCGGATCAGCGCCAGTCCACCTCCACTCCTCACTTTGAGAGTAATTGACACCTCAATAGCGGGACAATGCGAATATTGTGCCAGGACAATGCTTTCACACCATCGAAACACAGATGTTCGAACTGCTCGCTGAGTCCATTCCCGACCGCTCGGCGCGAGGTATCGCCAGTGCACTCGGTCGCATGATCACCACCGGTGAACTAGCAGTGGGCACCCGTTTGCCCACGGTGCGCCAACTTTCGCGGCAACTCGGCGTCTCCCCGACAACGGTGGGTGAGGCGTGGAAGGCCTTAACCGATATCGGAGCAATAGAGACGCTTGGACGCAACGGCTCCTTTGTGCGCCAACCCACGGGTCCCGGTGGCCCGCGGCGCTATCGGAGAATTGCCGCTGCTGGTTCGCTGCCCGGCCGGGCCTACCTCGACCTCTCTACCGGCACCCCAGACTCATCACTCCTACCCGATCTTGGCGAAGTGTTGGCCCGAGTCAGTGGTCGCACTCTGACCAACAGTTATTTAGACCAGCCGGTTCTCCCGGCCCTCGAAGCAGCCCTTCGAGAACGCTGGCCGTTCACTCCCGAAGAAATCACCGTGGTCGATGGGGCCATGGACGCCCTTGATCGCTTAGCGCGCTTGGTGCTGCGTCTCGGCGACCGGGTAGTGGTCGAGCATCCGACCTTCCCCCCACTCCTTGACCTTTTGGAGCAAATTGGCGTCGAGGTTCTCGGAGTGGATCTCGATGAGCAAGGTCTCGATATCGCTGCGCTCGAAACGGCCTTGAAACGAGGACCAACGGCGTTATTCATCCAACCGCGGGCCCAGAACCCCACTGGCATCACGATGTCGCAACGGCGACGTCGTGACATTGCCGCCTGTATCTCCCAAAGTCTTGAACGATCGGAGATCCAGTCGACTTTCGTCATCATCGAGGACGACCACTCGGGCGATATTGCTTCTGGCACGCTCTACAGCCTGGGAGAAGTACTTCCTCAACAAACCGTGCATATTCGCAGCTTCTCCAAAAGTCATGGACCCGATCTTCGACTGGCGGCTGTCGGTGGTGCGGGACAAGTCATCTCTGAAGTGGCCAATCGCCGGCTTCTTGGTCCGGGTTGGAGTAGTCGGATTCTTCAAGCAGTCTTGGTCGAACTTCTCGATGACCAACGCACGATCGAGACTCTGCAGCGAGCGCGTGAGGAATATGCCCGCCGGCGCCGGCAGGTGGTTGATGTCTTGCACCAACGCGATGTTGGAACCACCGGAACCGACGGCATCAACTTATGGGTCGCCGTCGACGAAGAACGCGACGCTTTGATGACGTTGGCTGCTCGCGGTATCGGCGCGGCTCCAGGTGAACCCTTCATGGTGAAAGAGCACCCGCATTATCTACGTTTCACCGTTGGGCTCCTTGGTCCGGAGACTCACCTCGAAGATGCGGCGCACACCATCGCTGATGCCGCTCTCGCTCGTGGGCCCAGTCGTTCGGGTCAGCGTCGCTGAAGAATCGGCATGACCAAACAGGTCACGGGAAACTTGTCGCAGGAAACTAGTAACCGCCGCCGATTTTGGAGTGGTCCCAAGAAACGTAATTTTCGACGTCGATAGCGATGCCAATTCGCTTTCGGGCTTGAGCCTCGAGGAATGGCATAGCAGCGTCACTGATGGCTCCTTCACCGTTGTATTTGAGACCAACGGCCTTGCCAATCGCCAAGATCGCGTCGTAGTCCTCGATCAGCTCGGCCGTGCCAACGATTTCCAATCCTTTGAGTTGTTCATAGGAATCGCCACTCTCGATCAAACCGGTGATCTTGTTGTTCCGTCGTAGGTTCACCACTTTTTGACTCTTGCCGAATGTCCAAAAGGTGATCTTCCCATCCATGACCACGTACCACATGGCCACGAGGTGTGGATGACCTGTGGGTCCGATCGAGGCCACGTTCAGCACAGTCTGAACCTGGAGATATGCCTGGATCTCGTCGTCGGTCATGGTGATGGATGCGCGCTTATTGGCCATAGAGCGACCTTACCCTTCTCCCCCGCCTCTGATAAATCCCCAGCCAAGAACAACCTTGGGCGCGAAACCGTGCCAGAACGCGTCACTTCCCTCCCCAATGGCCATCGATGGTGAACCAAAAAGACCAACGAGATGTGCCATCGAGTCTCCAACTGGGGGCTCTCTTCGGTTGACGACACACCTCAGCCATCGAAGGAGAATCGCGGTGAGGGGGCCTATCCGCTACCGTCTAGGTCGTGGTATCGAATCCTTCGCTTGACCTCGTTCTCGAACCTGTACTCCCAGAGGTGGCAACGCCCACATCCGAGGGACAGCCGCCTCGACCGCTGAGCGCGTGGCTGACCACTTTTCATCTGGCATCAGTGGTTCTCGACCCGTACACCAATGAAAGTTCGTGGATTTTGCCAACGGCGGCACGAATCTTGCGAGCGTTCAGTGGCTCTGCGGCTCGAGCCAACTTCATCGTTACCTGCTCTGCTGATGAAGCGCGCCTATTCCTTGGCCCATTGAGCCGGGAATTCTTGGTCTTTGCTGACCCCGACCGTTCGGTGGTTCGCAGTGTGGGGCTCGAATCCCTACCGGCCTTCGTTTTCATTCGCTCCGACGGCACTGTTCCGGCGGTCGCCCAAGGTTGGGATCCCATGGCCTGGCGATCGGTAGCCAAAGACATTGCCACGACGACCGCCTGGACTGCTCCGGCCATCCCCCTGGCCGGTGAACCTGCAGCCTTTGCCGGAACCCCGGCCCTGGGCTGACAATTTTCGCGATCTGATACCGCTGACCGACCTCCCCGTCGAAGACATCGTCGACGACCTTCGTGGCGCCCTTGCGTCCCATGCGACCGCGGTTCTGGTGGCTCCTCCGGGAGCCGGAAAAAGCACTCTCATCCCCTTGCGCCTCATCACCGAATCATGGATGGAAAACCAGCGGATCGTCATGCTCGAACCGCGGCGTTTGGCAGCACGAGCAGCAGCCCGTCGACTAGCCACGCTCCTCGATCAGGAGCCCGGTGATTTCGTCGGATATCAAACCCGAGATGAACGAATCATCGGCAAGAACACCCGGATCGAGGTGGTGACCGAGGGGATCCTGACCCGTCGCCTCCAAAGTGACCCTTCGCTTCCCGGTGTTGGATTGGTGATCTTCGATGAAGTGCACGAACGCCATCTACCCACTGATCTCGGGTTGGCTTTATGTCTGGATGTTCGCCGCACCCTCCGGCCGGATCTGCGGATCTTGGCCATGTCGGCCACTGCCGAAGCCACCAAATTGTCCGCGCTCCTTGGCCATCGCCAACCCGCACCAGTGATCGAGAGTCATGGCCGGCAGCATCCCGTGGACATCATTTGGGCACCTCCGAACAAAGGTGCACGTCTGATCGAGTCGACAGTTGATGTCGTCTTGCGGGCATTGCGCGAACAAGATGGCGACATCTTGGTCTTCTTACCTGGTATCGGCGAGATTCGCCGTGCTCAAAGTCTGATCGAATCCTCGTTGCCCGCGGCACTAGCCAACGGTGTGGATGTTTTCCCATTGGCCGGATCGCTGGCACTGGTCGACCAGGATCGGGCTTTGGCACCATCCCGTCTCGGTTCCCGACGAGTAGTCCTCAGTACCGATATCGCCGAGACCAGCCTCACTGTTGCCGGGGTGCGGGTGGTCGTGGATGCGGGTTCGGCGCGGGTACCACTTCACGATCCCCGAACCGGGATGACGCGATTGGTCACCATCCCCACCTCACGCGCATCCGCCGAACAACGTTCGGGCCGAGCCGGACGACAGTCCCCCGGCGTGGCCTATCGCATGTGGAGCAAACTGGAACACGGTTCGCGCCGCGCCCACCTCGACTCTGAAATCAATCGCGTCGATCTTGCCGGACTGGCCTTGGAAATTGCCCAGTGGGGAACGCCCCTCGCCGATCTTCTCTTCATCGATCCGCCACCGGAAGCCTCATTCCAACGAGCACAATCTCTCCTTCACATGCTGGGCGCTCTTGATGATCAAGGTCGAATTACCACTACCGGGCGCAAGATCCTGTCTGTTCCCGTCCACCCGCGCCTAGCCCACATGATGACGTCGACATCGACATCGAAACAGAGTTTGGCCTGCCTTGTTGCGGCACTTTTGGATGAACGTGATGTATTACGTGGCCGGCCCGACGACCTACCTGCCGATATCGGTTATCGCATCGATGTCATCACTGGTCGAATCCATGATGAACGCGCTGACCATCGCGCTGTAGAGGGCGTGCGACAACGTGCACGGGATCTTGCCCGCCGATCGAACATTTCCTTTGATGAAGACGGTATCGATTCACGTGAAACAGGATCGGTATTGCTCTTGGCTTATCCCGATCGCTTGGCTATTCGCCGGCAGCCTGGCCAGTTCCAGTTGCGCACCGGCTCGGCTGCCTGGTGTCCGCCGAGAGATAATCTCGGGCCAGAACCCTTCATCGTGGCTGCTGATCTGGATGGCGATCGCAAGAATGCGCGCATTCGCATGGCCGCCACCGTCGACGAATCGACGATCATGCAAATTCTTCAGCGAAACGTTGTCGAAGAACGTGTCGTCAACTGGGACCGCGACCGACAGGATTTTGCCGAACGCGTCATCCGACGAATAGACAAAATGCGCCTTTCCGAAATCACCAAACGACCCGATCCAGGTGAGCAGACAACTGCAGTAATTCTCGACTACCTCATACGGAATCGATTGACACACCTTCCATGGACTTCCAAATCGCAACAACTGCGCAGTCGAGTCACTTATCTGCACCGGGTCATTGGTGAACCATGGCCACAGTGGAGCGACAAGGAATTGATCAAGTCCTCTTCTGAGTGGCTGGCTCCATTCCTCATTGGCATGTGCTCGATCGAAGATGTCCGTTCCCTCGATATGGCCGTCATTCTCCGGTCGATGTTGCCCTGGCCCATCGGTTCAGACCTCGAGGAGCTTGCACCAACTCATTTCGTCACTCCATCGAAGAAGACCGTGAGCATCGATTACGAGCATGCACTCGATGATGGTGCCGCTCCTATAGTGCGAATCAGAGTGCAGGATCTCTTTGGGTTGGCTACCCATCCCACGATCCTGGGCGGCCGCGTCCCCCTGGTTTTGCACCTCCTTTCACCGGCAGATCGACCCATCCAGATCACAGCAGACCTCCCAATTTTTTGGCGCGGGTCCTGGTCGGAGGTACGCAAAGACATGGCTGGCCGCTATCCAAAACATCAATGGCCCGTCGATCCCGCGACAGCAGAACCTAAACGGCTCAAGGATTGACCATATTTCCCAAGGCTGCCGGCCAGATGCAGCCGCTGGTCACCATCTCCACCCGGATTCATCATCGATGCACTTTTTGCTTCGAAACTGATCCGGCAAAGCGTTCTTTTTCCAACAGCGCCGATTCGGCGTTGACACCAAGGACCGTTGTAGTGGGCACCGCTGCAATCAGATGGGTTTTGACCCGACTTGAGACGTAGCGTTGCCCTATGGCCGAATTCGAATTCACGGAAATCCTGCCCTTAGGGAAGGACGACACCCCGTATCGGAAAATTTCATCGGAGGGCGTTTCCACTTTCGAAACATCCGAAGGAACCTTTCTCAAAGTCACCCTCGAGGCCATCACCAAACTCACCCAAGAGGGAATGCGCGAGATCGCTCACTTCTTGCGACCAGGACACCTCCAGCAATTGCGAAACATCTTGGATGATCCAGAGGCCAGCGACAACGACAAGTTCGTGGCACTGGATCTCCTAAAGAATGCCGCCATCTCTGCCAGTGGTGTTCTTCCCATGTGTCAAGACACTGGTACCGCCATCATCAAAGCGAAAAAGGGGCAGTTCATCTTCACCGGTGGAGGAGATGAGGAGGCAATTGCTCGTGGTGTCTACGACACCTATTTGACGAGCAACCTGCGCTATAGCCAAATGGCACCTCTGACCATGTACGAAGAAGTCAATACCGGAAACAACCTTCCGGCCGAAATCAAGATCACTGCTACTGACGGTGACGAGTACAAGTTCTTGTTCCTGGCCAAAGGTGGAGGAAGTGCCAACAAGAGTTACCTCTTCCAAGAAACCAAAGCACTCCTCAATGACAAAGCTCTTTTCCCCTGGCTCTTCGAGAAGATGAAGACTCTTGGTACGGCCGCATGTCCGCCGTACCACCTGGCAGTTGTTATCGGCGGAACCTCAGCGGAACAAGCCGTAGAGACTGCGAAGTTGGCCAGTGCCCGCTATTTGGACACTCTGCCTACAGCCGGAAGCAAACTCGGCCACGCATTTCGCGACCTGGACATGGAGGACCGAATCCTGCGGTTGTCCCAAGAAACAGGAATCGGAGCGCAATTCGGAGGCAAGTACTTCTGCCACGATGTTCGAGTCGTCCGTTTGCCGCGCCACGGAGCGTCATGCCCCGTTGCCATGGCTGTCTCCTGCTCTGCTGATCGGCAGATGTTGGGCAAGATCACCAAAGACGGATTGTTCCTCGAGCAACTCGAGACCGATCCGGCACGCTTCCTTCCCGATGTCACTCACGAAGATCTACACGATTCACCTGTAGTCGAGATCGATCTCAATCGTCCTATGGCAGAGATCCAAGCCGAGTTGACCAAGTACCCAGTCAAGACTCGGCTCAGTCTGAGCGGATCAATGGTTGTGGCCCGAGATATCGCCCATGCAAAATTGAAAGAGCGTCTCGATTCTGGACTCGGTCTACCCGACTACATCAAAGATATGGCGGTCTACTACGCCGGACCAGCGAAAACTCCCGACGGTATGGCCAGCGGTTCATTCGGGCCGACAACCGCTGGACGAATGGACAGCTACGTCGATGAGTTCCAAGCACATGGCGGCAGCCTCGTCATGTTGGCCAAGGGCAATCGCTCACGAGTCGTGGCCGAAGCCTGCAAACGTTACGGAGGATTTTACCTCGGATCGATTGGTGGCCCCGCTGCTCGCTTGGCTCAAGATTGCATCACCAAGGTCGAAGTGCTCGAGTATCCCGAATTGGGCATGGAAGCAGTTTGGAAAATTGAAGTTCAGGACTTTCCGGCTTTCATCGTCGTCGATGACAAAGGAAATGACTTCTTTGACTTGGTGAACAAACCCTTCTCTGGCGTCCCAGTGAGTTTGAACAAATAGCAACCAGCAACTCAACCAGAAATCTGACTAGAGGTCGAACAGAGTGCCAAGTTGACGCTCGCCTTCAAGCGTTTGGCCTCCACGAGCAAGAAACCTTTGCATCGCAAGACGACTTTCCGGATGGCCGAGAGTTGCACTGAAGGCATTCCCCTCAGCCAAAAGGTCACTCGGCACTTCCTTTTCCGCACGAAGTACAGCTTCCTTCGCTACTGCCACCGCATGTGATGGAAAAGAGGCAATACGTTGCGACAGCCGATCTACAAATGGCCACATCTCAGATGCCGGAAGTGCCCGATTCACCCATCCCCAATTCTCAGCGGTAACGGCATCGATGTCATCACATCCGAGAATGACTTCCATGGTTCGCGATCGACCGATAAGACGAGATAGGCGTTGTGTTCCACTTCCTCCCGGGATGATTCCAAGCGCAACCTCGGGTTGATTGAAGACAGCACCCGGATGTGCGTCATCGGCTCGTACTGCGAAGCGCATATCGCAACTGAGGGCCAATTCGCTGCCTCCGCCTCCGACACGCCCTTCGATTACCGCAATCGTGGCCTTGGGCATGGTCCGCAGATTTTCGCACATGACATGAAAAAGATTGAGTTCGGTGGCCGGAGGCTGATCAGTTGGAAAACCGAGAATTGCTTCAACGTCGAAATGAGCAATAAAGAAATCGGGATTCGCCGATGACAACACGACTACCCGCACATCATCGTCATCTGCCAGATCAGCGACGACTCGAGCAGTGGCGACGAACAACTCAAGAGTCATCAAGTTGATAGGTGGACTGTCGAAAACAACCGACGCAATGCCATTGGACTTCGTGCAGGTCACCCCATTGCTCATGGTCATTCGATCTCTACTTCAACAAGGATTTGACGGCTTCCCGAGTTTCAGCAACTTCATCTGGATTGCCACCGAATTCAACGGCGGCAAAGTCGGTGACCCCGATCTCGGCCAGCTGTGAGATCCGATCTATAACTTCAGAGCGACTTCCGACGATGGCAATATCGGCCGGCCCACCGACACCTTCTTTATCCAGCATTGCTCGATAACTGGGAAGCTGCCCGTAGACGACAAAAACTTTGGCCGCTCGTTCATGGGCTGCTACACGATCCTCGGTCACACAAACAGGCAGTGCTGCGATGACCCGCGTGGCATCCCGACCAGATTTTTCAGCTGCAGTTTGAAGAGTGGGAATCGTATGATTCGCCAATGTCTGCGGACCCGTGCACCAGGTGAGAGTGCCATCCGCCAACTGCGCGGTCACTTTCAACATCTGCTCGCCGAGAGCGGCGATCACGACACTTGGACGAGTGCCTCCGGGAACCGAAACTGCACCATTCACCTTGAACTCTTCTCCCGCATGGGCAACCGGCCGCCCTTCAAGCAAAGGCATCATCACCTCGAGATACTCACGCATGTGGCGAACTGGTTTGGCGTAGCTCATTCCCCACATCGACTCCACGACGATTTGGTGACTGAGTCCGATACCCAGGCACAAACGACCACTCGCTGCCGCATTCACAGTCAAGGCCTGCTGAGCCATCATCATCGGATGCCGGGGATAGGTCGGCACGACACTGGTTCCCAACTCAATTCGAGGAACCTCACGACCTATCACCGCCAAAGCTGTCAGGGCATCATGCCCGAATATTTGCGGTGCCCAATAGCTGGCAAACCCGTCTGCTTCTGCCCGTCGCGCCTCGGCCACCATGGCGTCCAAGGTTCCGTCGTTCGCTGCTCCACCAAAAATTCCAATACGCATATGAGCACCGTAATCTCCGGCACACCACCTCAACGTCACCGAGAGGACGACCCGAGACCAGTCGTCTCGTTCTGTTCGATAGAGCCTGCAGATGTGGAGGTCGGCCTAAGCCAACGTCACGAGCTCCAGCCAATCTTGGCTGAAATAGTCCACTTGTCCATCGGGCATCAAAAGAACCTTGGTGGGTTTCAGGTTTTCGACGAATTCAATGTCGTGGCTCACAAAAATGATCGAACCCGTCCAACTGGCCAGGGCCGATGCAACTGCTTCTCGGCTGCCGGGATCGAGGTTGTTCGTCGGTTCATCGAGCAGGAGCAAATTGTTTCGACCAACCATCAACATGGCCAAAGCCAATTTGGTCTTCTCCCCACCCGAAAGAGTTCCCGACTTCTGAGTCACCTTGCCACCTGATAAGCCAAACATTCCCAAGAGTCCGCGCAATTGGGTTTCACTCAACATGACTCCAGTTGGCACCGAGCGACGCATATTGTCAAGCAGCGATGCGTCGACATCCAAGTTGTCGTGCTCCTGAGCGTAATAGCCGACCTGAACTTGGTGCCCAAAAGAGAAGTCACCCAAATCGGCTTTCGTCTCTCCGGCGAGGATTCGCAACAAACTGGTCTTTCCCGCTCCGTTGAGACCAAGCACCAACAATCGTTCGGAACGACCCAGATCAAAAGATACGTCTTCGAAGACTGACGGTCCCCCGTAGCCCTTGCAGAGATGTTCGGCGGTGATCACAGTCTGACCACAAGGAGGAGGATCGGGAAAACGCACCTTGATCTTGCGAGCAGCTGTTGGGGCCGAAACTTTGGACGCCTGTAACCGATCAATACGCTTTTCAATACTGTGAGCCATTGTGGCCTTCGAGGCTTTGGCGCCGAAACGATCAACGACAGTCTGCAATCGGTCAATTTCCTTGCTTTGCAGAACCGCCTTTTTTGCCCGACGTGCTTCATCCTCAGCTCGCGAGCGGCGATATTGACTGTACGTACCCCGATATTCGACAACTTCCCCGGTGCCGTCTTCATCTTCACGGTCCAGGTGCAGAACTCGAGTGATGGCTTCGTCGAGCAGATCGAGGTCGTGGCTGATGACCAATAATGCTCCGCGATATTGACGTAGAAAGTTCAGCAACCAGTTTTTCGCATCGATGTCCAAATGGTTCGTCGGCTCATCGAGAAGGAGCAGATCACTCCCGGCGAAAAGAATGCGCGACAACTCGACGCGCCGACGCTCTCCACCAGAGAGAACTCCGACCGGCAAATCAAGACGGGCCCCAGCCATACCAAGTCCAGCCGCGATACTGCGAGCCTCACTCTCGGCGGCATATCCGCCTTTGAGAGAAAACTCTTCTTCGGCGCGACTGAATCGGGCAACGTTGCGTTCACTGGGATCGGCTTCCATAGCCACGCGCAATTTCTCGATACGCATTAAGTCATCATCGATATTTCGTCCTGAAAGAACATGGGAGATTGCCGAACGTCCGTCGTAAATCCCAGCAATCCGAGGGTCTTGAGGAAGATACCCAAAACCACCTTTCCGGATGATCGTTCCTGCAGCAGGCTCGGACTCGCCTCCAAGGACCTTGAAGAGGCTGGTCTTACCAGCGCCATTGCGTCCAACCAGTCCAACTTTGTCTTTTGACATCACAGTGAACGTGGCATTTTCCACGACATGACGACCGGCGACTTCCACCGACAGAGAACGGACTTGTAACACGGATTCAGTGTGGACAGCGCGAGAGCAGGAAGCAACCACGAAAGCCAATGTCACCACTAGCCCGGTAGTTGTCCCGCACCATCGATGACATCTTCGTCAATGTCCTTACGGTGTGGTCCCCCCAAAGTCGGGGCCATTTTCCAAAGAAGTATCAGCCACGAACTCTGATGGCATACAGGAAGCAGTACCCGAACCCGAGGCTGTACCGAGAACCTTGGCAATTTCCGAGATCAAATAGACGTCTCCCTCTTCGGTGGGATGAATTCCATCTTTCCACATAACACCAGGTTTCTTCGATAGTCGACGCCAATCGATGAGCCAGAGGTTATTGCGCTGGCCGACTTGCTCGATGATGACGTCATTGACTTCAGTGATTTCGAACCGATGTTCACTAGCGGTCAGTATCACCACCGGCAACGCACTCAAGCGGTCCAAAATTTCGATCAGTGCGGCCCGGTACTCGACTTGACTGTCGCGATAATTAGTGCCCAAGAAAATCAGTACGGCATCGAAGCCTTGGGGCAACTTGCGATCGACTACCCGCAACCCCAGATCCACGAATCGACCTACTTCGGCCTCTACCGAAACTTGCCAGCCCTGCGGCACGAGAGTGCGACAGGCCAGATCACCATACCGAGTGGCGAGCGAAGCAAAAATCGAATCGCCGATCATCAGCAGTCGGCGTCCCTTTGCCGTCTCACCTACGGTGACAGCTTTGCCACCAACCGTCGGGGACACCGAAAGGTCTTGATCGAAGTCGGGTGGAGATGTGGGTGGCTGCACTAGAGCTCGAATACCTTCCACCATCCCCAATGGTTCTGGGGGACCACTCGATGACGAATCACCACCGCATGCGTTAGCGACGACCGACAGGACCGCAAACGTCCCCACTGCAGTCGAAAACCTTCTCCGCCGTCGAAGCTTTTGCTGATCAATTTGATCCATGGAGTGACCTGACCTCACCCGCCCAGTCAAGCAGGAATTCTTGACGAAGATTGTTCACGAGAGGACGAATATCAGTCGTCCTGATTGCGCTGCATCATTCCTTGCTCTCGGATGGCCTTGAGTTCGGCATGAATGTCCCCTAGAAGTCCGATCTCACTCGGTGGACCGGCTGGGATGGATCCGGTCGCCCGGTTGTACAACTTGACCAAGAAAAAGAGCACGAGGGCAATCGAGAGAAAGGTAACGGCGACCGTTAAAAATGCGCCGAAGCGAATTTGTGCATCGTTGATTTCCAAGAGCAAGACGGAGTCGAAGTTGGGTTTTCCGAAAGGAATCGCCACCAAAGGCATGATGACATTTTCCACCAGGGCCGTCACGAGGCCGGAAAACGATCCGCCCAAAATGAATCCCACCGCAATCGCCAGCAGATTTCCACGATTGATGAACTCTCGAAAATCTCGTAAAAGATTCATTGGATGACTTCCCCTCTATTGAAATTGTCTGAAACTGCAGGTGCAAAGTGCACTTTATTTCACTTGTTGTGGCCAAGAGATCCCCCCGGGTAGCGATCACCCACACCAGTACTACGCTTCGCCATATGGCAGATCAGTCAGCGTGGGCCCCGAGAACCGAGGACACCGAAAAGTTGCCGGGGTCTTTTGTCCCCGAATTGCTGCTGGACCAACTCGATGCTTTGCGAGTACTGCGGGCCCAGAGCGACGTTGAAAAGGGATTTCTTCTCGAACAAATTGGCGGCAAAGGTGAAGTTGAACAAGACATCGTGCGCCAGATGTCGGCAGTCAAACCCTTGCGTCATCCCGACCGTTTCGAGGAAGCGCATCGCATGATGATGCGCGGCATCGAAGTTCTCGATCGCAATGGTTCCCGACCGGCGGCCGTGATGCACATCGGCCCGCTGCGCCCAATCGGACAATGGATGATTCAACTTGTCAGTCGGTGGATCGTTCGCAGCTATCTGAATCGACTGATTTCCAATATCTGCGGTCTCTACGAAAAGCGGGAAGCCAATGCAGCATGGGGAACGACAGAGCATTCGATGTTGCGAAGGGCGCGACTCGATGCACGTCGGGTTCAATCCGGCATGAGTCGCCAGACTCTTGGACTCCCGGCATTCCTTCTCGGCGGAGCCTTCATCACCTCAATTGTCAGTGCCCTACAAAGCCTCGCTCGCTCAGCGTTGAACTCAACTGCCGGTGTCATCGCTCTGGCGACCGTTCTGATGTTGGTTCTTGCCGCCTTGTCCTGGGTAGCCCTCTACAGCGCCGGGGTTTCCAGACGACGTATCCGACTTGCCACGGATCAACCAATAAAGGCGCTATGGGAAACCATCGGGGCCTCGGGCAAACCACCGCGCGATGAAAGTTACGACTTTGCGGTGTACGCCATCATCTTGTTGATTCTGTCTTGGATCGTGGTACCACTGGCCGTATGGCTTGCCATCCGCGTTTAACGCCCGCCAACGTCTGGTGATTTCTGATCAGTGGCGTGAGCCTTCATCAATAGGTCGTCAAATTTGTCGATTGATCGCAACGAGGGGAAGAACACCGAGTACACAGCGACGACTCCAACCGTGGCTATGCCACCACCAACCACCGCCATTTGAGTTCCCAAGACTTGCGCCGCAACACCACTTTCGAAAGCACCCAACTCGTTGGTTGCTCCGATGAAGACACTCTCCACAGCGATAACTCGACCCCGCTTGTCATCCGGAGTCACGAGCGGCACAAGAGTACTGCGAATGAAAACACTGACCATGTCCGCACCCGCCAAAATGACCACCGCTATAAAGGCCACGATGTAAGACGTTGTCACTCCAAGAACAATGGTCGCTACTCCAAAGATGCCGACCACAATCAGGAGTGTTCGTCCGACGCGACGATTGACCGGACGCGACGCTAGGAATAGCGCCATCAAAGCCGCTCCAATACCTGGGGCAGCCCGCAGCCATCCGTAAGCCACATCACCAACACCCAAACGTTCGACAGCGATCACTGGCAGCAAAGCAACCGCTCCACCGAAAAGAACGGCAAAGAGGTCGAGGCTGATGGCCGCCAGAAGAATTGGTGTTCGACGGATGAAGCGCAGACCCTCGAGCGCTGAGTTCAGGGACATTTCCTTGTTCCGAGACTGACGCACCGTGGGTTTACGTCTTGCGGAGTCATCCGGAATCAGTTGCTGATCTTTGGCCGTTCGATCACTGGGAATCACAACTGCTAACAGAAATAATGCCCCAACCGCAATCATGGCGGCCGAAACGAAATACGCAAGCGCAGGACTCGCTGCGTAAAGAAAACCCGCCATGGCTGGGCCCACGATCGCAGCAGATGTCCACGTTGCGCCGTACGTGGCAATCGTGCGCGGCAATGCACCTTCCGGAGCCACCATCGGAGGCATCGACCGCACCGCCGGAGCAGCAAAGGCACGTGCGATGCCAAAGAACAACGCAATCAAAAAGAGAGGCCACACCGCTGTGGGCTCTGACATGGCATAGAGGCCAAGAGCAATCGAGGACAGAACTTCGATTCCGATAGCAATTGATCCGATGATCTTGCGATTGAAACGATCAGCTATCGAACCCGTCACGAGAACAAGGAGAATGGCGGGCAAGAATTCGGCTAATCCGAGCAAACCGATATCAAGTTCTCGGCCAGTGATGTCATAGATCTGCTTACCCAGAACCGTGGCTTGTAAGAGGACTCCAGAGGAACTGAAAATGCTGGAACTCAGGAAGTTTCGTACCGGTGCTACCCGGAGAAGATCCCTGGTGCTGCGAACGTCCACCGACGTGGGACGCGATGTGCCCGCTGGATTGTTCGAAGTTGAGTCAGGCACCGGTTCCAGACACTAGCCACTGGCAATTACACTCCCCCCATGTCTTCCCTCGCTGATGAGACCAGGTGGCTGGATGCCACAGCCCAAGCCGAACTCGTTGCCTCAGGCACTGTCAGTGCCAGAGAACTCATCGACGCAGCGATTGAGCGCATCGAGCGTTACGACGGTGCACTGAATGCTTTGACCTATCGATGGTTCGAACAAGCACGTGAATTGGCGGTCAGCGAAACACTTCCTTCAGGACCATTCAAGGGAGTTCCCTATCTCCTGAAGGATCTCTATGCCAACGAGGCCAATCGGCCACTCAGTAATGGCAATAGGGCTTTCAAGGAAGCGGGTTACATCGCCGATAACGACACCACTTTGGTTTCCCGGTACAAGGCGGCTGGACTCATTTCCTTGGGGCGAACCAACAGCCCCGAACTCGGCAGCGTCCCCGTCACTGAACCCGAAGCCTGGGGGCCAACGCTCAATCCGTGGAATCTCGATCGCACTCCGGGTGGATCAAGTGGTGGCGCTGCGGCGGCAGTCGCTGCTGGTCTGGTTCCTATTGCCCATGCCAGTGACGGTGGCGGGTCGATCCGCATACCCGCTGCCTGCTGTGGACTTGTTGGACTCAAACCCTCGCAAGGTCGTATCACCATGGGACCACTTCGAGATGAGTCGAACCTAGGAGTCGAACACTGCGTCAGTCGTACCGTTCGAGATAGCGCTCGTTTGCTCGATGCCACACATGGACCAGGCGTCGGTGATTCGGTTATTGCACCCGCTCCACTCCGTCCCTACAGCGAAGAAGTCGGCGCCGACCCTGGCAAGTTGCGCATTGGCCTTCTCGATCACAGTCCGCGAGGTTTTGCAACCGATAAGGAATGTGTCCTCGGAGTGCACAAGGCCGCCAAACTCTTGGAGTCCCTCGGCCACCAAGTCGAAGAAGGTTGGCCGAACATCTTGGGCGATAACGAGGCGGGAAAAACTTTCGGTGGATTGTGGAGTACCAATATGGGCATGGCCCTTCGACGATTCTCTGAAACTCTTGGACGCGAGATAACGATCGACGATGTCGAATTGATGAATTGGACACAGGCGGAATTCGCTCGCGGGCTCAGTGCCGTTGATTACGCCGCTGCTCTCGCAGGTTGTATTTCGTTTCGTCGTTCGGTTCAGAGTTGGTGGGACCAAGGATGGGACGTGCTCCTCACTCCAACCTTGGCCGCGCCTCCCCTTGAAATCGGCACAATTCGCAATAACCCCGAACGGCCAATGGCACCGTTGGCCACTGCAGGCAATTGGGTTACCTTCACTGGCCAATTCAACATGAGCGGTCAACCGGCTATCAGCTTGCCGTTACATCGAACCAGCGACGGTCTCCCCGTTGGAATTCAACTTGTCGCAGCGTACGGGCGCGAGGACATTCTCTTTCGCGTTGCCAGCCAATTGGAGCAGGCTGCTCCGTGGGCTCATCTCATCCCTGAATTTTAGAGGTCCGAGACCGACCGCACTTCGACAACGGAATCAATATCAATTTCACCGTAGATGTGGGGAAACTCATCGGGAGCACCCGATAGCTGCTCTACGACCACCGGGCTGGACAGTCGACTCTCATCAATCACTAGAAGAACAAGATTGTCGGCCGGAACATCGCTATAGAACAATTGACGGACCAGAGGCCACTGGTGATCGAAACTGCAATGGGTGTATCCCTCATCGGCCACTGTGATGTTTCGCGTTGACCACGGATAGCGATCACGGGCTACAGCTGTTTCCCAGTCGCTGCGAAGGGCGAGATGGAAAATCATCGGGCAGTCCAACCGCCGTCGATCACCAATTGCTGTCCCGTCATAAAAGAGCAGGCATCAGAGGCAAGCAACAGCAAAGCCCCATTTAGTTCGCGCAATTCACCCATGCGAGGAATTGGTGAGTTTTGTCGAAGGAAATTCATACTCGCTTCATCAGACATGGCCTCAGTCATTTCCGAAGGGAACCATCCCGGACAAAGAGCATTGACACGAATGTTGCGGCGTGCCCACTGCAATGCAAGTTCTCTCGTGAGATTGATGACCGCACCTTTTGATGCGCAATAGTGCGCCTGCTTCACCGGAGCAGATCCCACGATGCCGAACATTGATGCAACATTGACGATGTTTCCGCTTCCTATTTCACGCATATGAGGAGCGCACAATTTTGAGAGATGCCAAATCGCCGTGACGTTGACTTCCATTGCCGAACGAAACGTCTCCACGCTCTCTTCTTCGATAGCGACTTTGTGCCCAACTCCCGCGTTGTTCACCAAAATTTGTGGTGGACCTACCTGCTCGACCGTTTGTCTGACCAGGCGTTCCCGATCACCTTCATCGCTCAAGTCCACCGATATCGCGAGTGATCCTGGAAGCTCCTCACCTAATGCCGCAAGCCGGTCCGCTCGACGCGCCGCCAACACAACGGTGGCCCCGGCTCCGTGCAATGTGCGAGCAAAATGCACGCCCAGTCC
>JBEIGJ010000027.1:0-20728 GCA_040381935.1 Acidimicrobiaceae bacterium
CCAGGTCACGCCAGGCCAAGACGTGTAGGCGCCGAATATGACGTCGTGCAAGGTCATCCACCATCTCGGCCAAACTTGGTGGATCACTGAATTGATTCCGCTCGGGGACCGACGAATGATTCATGGGATACACAGCGATCCCTGCGGCATGACAAAGAGAGCACCGGGTAATCGAATTTCGCTATAGCGGTCCATCAAGGTGAACAACTCCGGAGAGGTGTCTTGGTCCAGAAGAATTTGCGTATGGCCATATTGTGAATCCAGGCGTTCGATCTGATCTTCTCGACCGGCGGCACGCAGCAGACTTTCAATGTCTTGTCGGAGCGCGTTGCTCTCGATCTGCTCCGCTGGGGTGCGAGGATCGAACCAGGCGACTTCGCTCCCCTGCGATCGCTGGCGGAAGACTTGGATGTTTTCTGGCCCAACCACCAAACACAGCACCACATCTGTGTCCTGCACCGCTCGCACTCGGTAGGGACGAGCAGCGGCCCCCGCCCAAGCATCGACATACAGGGAAACTCCCCGCTTCTCCATCTCCAACAAGAGACCGAATCCGGTTCCGCCGAGAGCAGCCGGATCATGCCAACGTAAGAGATGATCGAGGGAAGGATCCACGGACTCGGCCAATAAAGGCGCCAAACCCCCAACCAAACGAGAATCATTGCCGTACGGGGCTTGGGCTCCCACAGAAACTGACACCCCAGCCACGATGGCGATCACCGCTACAGCACTCGCCAACTCGATCAACCGATGACGTATCACGCGGAGACCATCAACAATGGCCCACAGACTGACGGCCAACCACAGCACAGCCAGCATCCACATCCAGCGAATGACGTAATCATAAAAATGTCCGAAAACCCGCGCGGTTGCTACCAGACCGATGACCGTGCTCACCCCTAGAACACCTTGAAGGTACTGCACTGGACGTTGTCGTTTCTTGTAAGCGCTGGCAATCCCAACACCCACGATCACGGCAAAAGCCAAGAATCCCGCAATATTGGGATCGTCATAGGGAGCACGACCCGGACCGGTCAAAAAGGGTCCTGCAAGATTCAATTCTCCAGCCATGGCTTTGAACGCGGCCGATAAACCGACCGTGTCTTCACGGGGACTCGAGAAATGACGCCACAGACGACCAAGATTTCCCGGTCCACTCCGAAATTGTTCGATGATGGGTGGAATCCACATCACTGCCACCAAGGCCGCACTGAGGAGAACCGGTTTCAGACTGACTTTTCCCGAACCGATCCAACGTCGTCCGACAATGAGCAGAACTGCCAGGCTCAAGAGTCCAACCACCAGTGGCACGTAACTGATGTGAGTCTGCACGCAGTAGATCCCCACCACTGCTGCCAGGGGTAGATAGTCATGGCGACCTAGGGCAACACCCCACAGCAGTACGACAAAAAGCAGAAAGGCAAAAAGGGGAACCCAGACGTTCCAGGGTTCGAGGAAGAAACGCGGCGCAAGAGAGCGAACCACCAGTGCGGTCACCACACCCAAGGCCCACATGGCTCGTTGTCCACCGAGGCGATACGCCACAAAGAGCGAGGCCCCGATGGCGCTCAGATGAGCAACGAGGACCGAGACGATCATGCCGAAACTGCTTCGTCCGAAAAGGAGGTACACCGGATACAAGACGTAGGCCATCGCCGCTCCCGGCGTAGACCCTTGATTATTGAGATCCTCACCGACGCGAGCTGCCACCCCGATCAGAGGGAAGTGGCGCGGGATGGAGCGCAACATGAGCTCGGTATGCGCAACGTCTCCGGTCGGGTACCACCCGGCTCCGATCTGCGATACCACCGCGACAATGCCCGGCGCTCCAACGAGGACGGCTCCTAGGACTGCCAGCCACACCGGATGATCTCGAGCGACTACAAGGAGGCGTCGACGGACTCTGAGGGCCGAGGACTCGGTCATACCAGGGCCGCAGTGATGAGTCGGGCGAGACGATCCCGACCATGAGCAGTCAATCCGGTCGCGGTGCGGGTCACGGTTCGACCCGAAACATCGCAATCCTCCCACCACACACAGGGCACCTCGTCATCGATACCACCAAGAAGTCGCTCGGTTGCCACCCGTTGCGCTCCAGCATCGACTAACAACTGCATCAGCGCTCGGGATCTCGGGGACTCTTCGAGATCGACGAGTACCATCTGGTCCAAGCGGTCCGCGGCATCCAGCTCTTCGATGACGGTGCGACTCGATTGATCGCATTCAGCCAGATCGGCCGGAGCCACCACGAATTTGGGCGTTTCACCTCGACCCATCACATCACGCAGATCACACCATGTTGACGGCGAATTGATCCAGGTGATGGAAAAGCCCTCTTCACGTAAACGTCGACCGATCTCCGATTCGGCAGATCCGAGACTGCTCGTGGCGAGGACGGAGATTTCTGACTCGGTACCTTGGCCATCGAGCCCTGGCCACCACCACCAGACGATGAAGAAAAGAACAGCGACCAGCGTCAAGGCCCGGACAATGGGCGACCGAGTGGCGTTTTCCTCGCCGCTGCCCATCGCCCGGAGGTAGCGGTCGATCCGAAGCACTGGAAAACGGTAGCACCGCTTGGTCTTGCCTAGTATCTCCCGGTAGCAAGTTCCACGGACACCAGTCCAGTGAACGAACCTTCCCTTGTCGTTGAACACACTTCCGATGGATCATCCTCCCCTTGACCCTTCAGCGATGAGACGGTTCATTGCCTCATGGTGGGGTAGGTCGCTGGTGCTCTGCGGGGCGGCATTCATCACCTTGCTGGCAGAGGTGGCCGATGTTGCCGATTCCCAGCGGCAATTGCTGTCCCTTTCACTTTGGCCCATTTTTGGGGCTCTGGCCTGGGTCGCGGTCATTGTCGCTCTGGTCATCGACATTGGTCCGCATCTCAGGCCTCTGAGCTGGTCGCGCGTTATTCGACTGGGCATCCTTTTTGCTTTGGCCTGGTGGCTGGTCCTTGGTGTTGCGGCCATCAGCCGCCGGGGCTTTGTTCCCGGTCCGTCCGCTCTCCTGAGCGGCGCACTGTTCATTCCTCCCTGGGATACCTTCCCGCACCTGGCTCCAACTGCCGCGGCCCTGATCGCGGTCCTGGTCGGTTTGTACCTGAGCCAGTTCTTCACCCGGCAACGGGCATTACCTATGCCGCGGACCGGTCTTGGACCAGCAATCACCATCGGTCTGAGCCTGGCGGCTTTTGGACCGCACATCTTTGATTTGCTGGCTCGCCAACACATCGAACGCTCCGATATCGATCGAGTCACCGGCACGATCACCGCCTTCGATGGCCCGCTGACCACCACCGTGCTCTGGACGGTCATCACCGCTACGGCTCTCGGTCTCGTCGTACATCCCCTGGCGCGAGCCATAGCAACCAGAGTTCTCACTGGTTCATGGCAACGGCCAACTTTTTCGACAACGATATCGGCCGTCATTACTGGATCATTTCTGATTCGCTTGGGGACTTTGCTGACCGTGGCTCCGACGCGAACTGACGGTGGAGACCCGCTCTTCTATCACGTGACTGCCAATCTTTTGGCTCAAGGTCGGGGATTCCCAGAGCCGTTGAACTTTGTCGCGTATCAAGACTGGATCCCAAGTGCACTCCACGGTCCGCTCTATCCCGTGGTGCTCTCGTTCAGTTCTCGCCTCGGTGGTACAACGTATTTCGATCACAAATTTCTGTCCTTGTTGATCGGCACGGTGGTCGTGGCGCTGACTGCCTTGGTGGCCTACCGCATTAGTCCGACCCGCCAACGGCTGGCGGCCGTGATTGCCGGTTCGCTCGCGGCGGTCTATCCGAATTTGTGGCTCGTCGATGGCGTCCTCTTTCCCGAGGGACTCATGGCTCTTTTCACCACGGCAACGGTTTATGTTGCCTACCGCTGGTGGGATCAACCATCCCTGCGCCGAGCAGCCGGAATCGGTGCGCTCATCGCAGTCAGTGCTCTGACTCGCGGCGAAGGCCTGTTATTGGCGGTCTTGTTGGTACTCCCGCTCTTTCTCGGTCAACGCACCATGCAATTTCGTCAACGATGTCTCCACGTTGGCGTCACTGGTTTGGTGTGCATCATCGTTCTGGCCCCTTGGGCCATACGCAATACGCGATCCTTCGAGGTGCCTGTTCCTTTGTCGACCAACGGCAATGAACTCTTCGTTTACGCCAATTGTGAGGATGTCTATTCAGGAAAGTTTCTCGGATTCTGGCTGTATTCCTGCCAGGAGGAATTACGGGCGCAAGGAATGGATGCCGTTGGTGACGAGGCACAAAAGTCGCTGTATTGGCGCGAAATCGGTGTGAACTACGCACGGGACAATCTCGAAGATGTGCCGCGAGTTGTGGCGGCGCGTATTGCACGGCAATGGGATCTCTTCCGTCCGTGGCAGAACACTGAATTCGCGCCGATCGAAGGACGTAACAAGGATGCCGCTCGTCTTGGCTTAGCGCAGTACTACGCCATGATTCCTTTGGCGTTCATCGGACTGCGCTCCTTACGACGATCGCGCCGACGACTACTTCCTCTACTGTCTCTTTTTGCCATGGTCACCTTGACCGCGGCCTACGCCTACGGAACAACGCGATTCCGCGTTCCAGCCGAGCCAGCGTTATGCATCTTGGCCGCGATAGGTGTTGTGCCTCTCTACAGTCGACTGGCTCGACGCTGGCGCAGCGATGAGACGTATGCCAACACCTCGATACCAGCTCCATCTTTTGTCCTGGGCTCACCACTGCGCCACCAGCACCGGGACCAAAGACGACGATCTTGGGCCTCGTGGTTGCTCGTAGGGGCCAGCGTTGCCGTGGCATTACCAGCACTCTTTCGCGCGACCGGGTCGACGATGGAGGAGGGCTTCATGTTGGTCTTCCCGGAACTGGTGCGCAAAGGAGCCATTGCCAACGTTGACTTCCTCCACCTCTATGGTCCTGGTTCATTGCATGCCTTGGCCGGATGGTTCTCCCTTTTTGGTACTGATCTGTTCTCCGAACGACTTTTTGGGTTGATCCAACATCTGGGTGTGATCGCCGGACTCACTGTTCTGGCTCGCCCATGGGGACGCGGCGCTGCTGTCATCGTCGGCATCACGGCGGCGATCTTCGCTTTGTCGCCCATTGGTTTACAAGCCTTGGCCTGGCCCGGAGCTTTGGCATTGGGTCTGTGGTCGGTCATTGCGGCACTGCGGGCCTCGGCCGAACCGGGCAGAGCAGTCGCGAGCTCTCGAGGCGCTATACCTCAATCCGGACGGTGGTGGGTCAGCAGTGGACTTTTGGCGGGGCTCGCTCTCACCTTCCGTCCCGACCTCGTCATTGCCTTGTTGTTGGCCCTCGGATGGTTGTTATGGAGACGACGGCACTCCCTGCTGCCGTTTGTCGGTGGAGGCTTAGTCGGTCTGACCCCTCTTTGGTTCCATTTCGTACAAGCAGGTCTGCGAGACCCTTTCGTGGGGATGTTCGTCGATCCGGTCTTTCGTCTTCGTGGGGGAAGGGAATTACCGCGTCCACCCAGTTGGGATCGTCTTGATGGAGCGCTTCAAGTCATCAGCGAGAAATTTGGGCCGTGGTGGTCGATCCCTCATCTCGGGGCTCCGCAGCAACTCTTTCTTTGGTTCTTCATTTTGCCCGTCGTAGCGATGAGTATCGCCGTCGTTGCCTGGAGGATGGACCGAAACCGTCCTGAACGATCCGTTCTCATGGCCGCGGCCCTCTTCGGCATTGGTCTCCTACCTCAGGCCCTGCAGAGACCTGACAGCGCTCACTTTTTGTGGGTATCGGGCATCTCTTGGCCCCTCGTGGTTTTGGCGGTGATTGAGATCACGGGACGGCGCCTTCCTCGTTCGCATCCTCGCATCCGTTTGGCATCCGGTTCCATCGCCATCCTTGCCCTGATGCTGATCGTGGCCCCCTTCTTCACATTGCGCACCTACAGCGATTTGGTGGTCCGCAGTCTGAGCAACGATCTCCCAGTTCGCGAAGTTGGTCGCGGCGATCGCTATTTCTATCTGGGTGATGAACGTCCATGGCGTGCGTCTTTGCAGGTCGTCGAGGCCCTCGACTCGGTGGCTCGACCGGGCGAACGACTCTTCGTCGGTCCGGTCGACCTTCGTCAAACCGCCTACAGCGACGTTTTCTTCTATCATCTCTTTCCCGAGTTGACTCCGGCGACCTATTTCATCGAAATGGATCCCGGTTTGGCCAATGCCGCCGATTCGCGATTGGCCGCCGATGTGGCCTCTGCTGATTGGCTCATCCTCACTCGTTTTTGGAGTGGATGGATCGAACCGAATGATTCAGTGGTCTTTGGCTCCGATGAACCCAATCAAGTTGTCGAACGGAACTTCTGTTTACGCGCGTCGTTCCAATTCGATTTGGTTCGTCTCTATGAACGCTGCCCTCAAGGTGATGACATCGGACCCTACGATGCTCCGTACCGCCCCGAATATGACTACGCCGTTGAAGTGTTGGTTCCTGTTCCGGCTCGTCCTGATGGAAGTTGCACCCCTACGTGTTGGGGCCGACCATCGACATCGGGCGTCGAAGTAGGTATCGATACCAGCCGACTGGAGCCGATCGACTAACGATCAGCGCATGAGTAGCAACTGGCGCATGAGCAGCACCTAATGACAATGTCAGCCAAGTGGTAGGCGGCGCCATACCGGTGTTGGCAGATGACGCAAAACCATAAACACCCAGCGCAAAATGCCCGGCGCCCAAACAATGCGACGACCAGAGCGCATACCTTTAACCGTGGCCTGAGCAACCTCATCGGCAGTCGTGGCAAAGGGAGCCGGCTTTCGTCCTGCGGTCATCGCAGTATGCACGAATCCCGGGCGCACAATCGTGACTTTGATCGGAGAGTCAGCCAACGCATCAGAAAGGCCTTGGGCAAAGGCATCCATACCGGCTTTGGTGGATCCGTACACGAAGTTGGCTTTGCGCACCCGCTCGCCAGCCACACTGGACAGCACGACCAAATGACCATGCCCCTGACGACGGAATTGTTCAGCCACCGCCAGACATACCGACATCACCCCACCGAAATTGACGACGGCCAAGTCGGCCGCCAAATGTGGTTGTACATCGAACTCCTCTTGATCACCGAGCACGCCGAAAGCCACGATCACTACATCTAAATCACCGATCTCACTGACCAATTCAGTCACGAAACCCTGATGTGTTCGTACTTCTCGAGCATCGAAGGACCGTTCCAAAGTGGCAAAGGAGCCCTTCCCCACAGTCGAGCTCCCGTCGGCATCCTCGCTTGGCGTATCACTTTGCGCCTTCGAGCGACCAGCGAGAACCACTGATCTGGTGTTCGGAGAGATCAGATGCCGAACGATGGCCAGGCCGATTTCGCTACGACCCCCCAACAGAACAATGTTTTGGGCTTCCCCAACTGCGTTATCCATGAGCAACCGTCCTTTCGATCAGACCCAAGCGTCGAGCCTGATCACTCTGCCAGCGACCCTCAGGATCGAATCGGTGTTGTATTTCCTGCCATTGATTCAAACGTTGGTAGCCCCGACGCAGCGCGGCCGCGGTCATATGGGCATCTTTACCCAAATAGTGGCGACCACCGGCCTCCAGAACCAGATCGTCCAGGCGATGCAGTACTGCAGGAAGGTCGGGAATTCTCGCCGGGATATCCACGGTCAAGGTCCAACCCGGCATGGGAAAGCTGAGATAGCCGGCATTGGCTGCGCCGAATCGCTTGAGTACGACCAATGGACTGGCAACCTTGGCTTGCGCAATCATCTCCACGATGCGTTTCAAGGTTTCGCTTTCCGAAAAAGGAACAACGAACTGGTACTGCAAGAAACCATGGCGCCCATAGAGCCGATTCCATCGACCAATGGAATCGAGTGGATGGAAAAACGAGGGAATTGATTTGATTTCGCCATCGCGACTCTTTGGCGCCCGACGGAACCAAAACTCCGAAAAAATCCGCGAGGTCATCGGATTCACAAATCCTGCAGACGGTACGACAGGTGGCACGGTCATCACATGCTGGGGTTCATAGCGCAAGGGATCTGAACGCGAATCATGGTCCAATTCATCGACTGCAGCATGATCCCCGCGCCACAAGACGCTGCGCCCCAAATGACGACCCGTGGCCAAGAGATCGGTCCAGGCCACCGAATAGCGATAGTCGTCATCGCTCTCTGACATGTGGGCCATGAGAGTATCGAGATCTTCACAACGACGAGTCGAGACCACACATCGACTGCTCTCAACTCGTAAAAGGCGGAACCGGGCGCTGATAATGATTCCGGTCAATCCCATTCCGCCAACGGTGGCCCAGAAAAGTTCAGGCTCACTTTGAGGACCGATGACCCGCACCGACCCGTCGGCGGTGAGCAACTCCAGTTCCTCTACATGGTTACCGAAACTGCCTTCGAGATGATGATTCTTGCCATGGATGTCACTGGCAATCGCTCCACCAACAGTGACGAATCGGGTTCCTGGTGTAACCGGTACGAAAAAGCCTTGAGGCAAAATAATTTCCAGAAGATCGTGCAGGCTCACCCCGCCCCCAGCTCGCACGATGCCGAGATCGTGATCGACTTCCACATCCAAGAGCGAGGAATTCACAGTGACCACACGACCGCCGGCATTTTGGGCGGGGTCGCCGTACGAACGACCGAGTCCACGCACCACAAGGCCTCGATTCCCCAGCCCCTGGAGAGACGATGCGAGGTCGGCCGGCGCCAATTCAGCCACCTCGGCCCGACTTGGTGCAGTGAGGCCCCAACCACTGAGGTTGGTGGGCTGGTAGGAGGGTCCCATGAGCGACTTCATGCTACTGCTCGAGTCCAAGCGGGATGAGAAATTCGAGATCCGCTGCCGTGTCTGGATCAGGACACGTACACCCCTAGGCAAAAAATCACGGCCCACACCAATCCCAGAGCCTGAATAGTGCGATCAGCCGTGAAGATCTCTTCCGGAGCCGACCCGCGACCTTGGTCGAGAGCCAAGAGGTATCGAAAAAGGGCGGCCAACATAGGCACGATCGACAACTCGTAGAACGGCCAGGTTGAGCCGGACAACTCTTTGGTCGCAAAAGCCCACAGGCAATAGGACACCATCGTGGCACCCAGGCTCACCGTGACCACCGTGCGTAAAAACTCGGCGGTATAAACCGACAAGATGGCGCGGGTCGTGTGATTATCGGAACCCATTTCCCGTTGCTCAGCGAATCGCTTACCCGACACGATGAACAGAGCTCCAAAGCTGACACAGAGCAAGAACCAGTTACTCATCTCCACTTGCGTTGCTTCCGCTCCGGCAATGGCCCGAAGAACGAATCCGCTGGCCACCGCCATCAGATCGAGAACCGGTTGATATTTGAAAACCATCGAATAACTCGAAGTCAGAACGACATATACCAGTACGGCAACTCCACAGCGCCAGTCCGGGATGAACCCGATCAAGACCCCGAGAATCAACAGCACCGAACCGAATACTCGACCGACAACGAGGGACAGTTCGCCTGCTGCTATCGGACGACGACATTTGGTGGGATGGCGACGATCAGCTTCCACGTCGAGCACGTCATTCCAGAGATACGTTCCACTCGCCGCCATCGAGAGAGCCACGAAAGCCAACAGTGCCCGACCGAAGGACTGTCCATTATCGAGAACTCCGGCGGCACCCGGAGCAGAAAACACCAAGACATTCTTCATCCACTGCTTCGGTCGGCAAGCGCGAAGCAAAGCGCTCATAGTGGTCATGAATGACGACCTTCAGAATTCTCAGACGATTCGGCGAGATCCATCACATCGTCAACCGGTGAAAGCGGAGACGCCGAGAGAAGAGAAGCGCCAACTCGCGTCGGCCAGGTGGCCATGGCCAAGAGTTGATCATCGCCAGACGAATCGCCATAGGCGTAAACAGCGGCGTTGTCCAGACCCTGTTGGCTCATCCACAGCTTCAGGCGACGCTCCTTTTCCGCACCGCGACAATTTCCATCGATCAATTCACCGGTACAGCGCCCGAGGTCATCGAAAGCAACCTCACAAGAAAGGACTTCGGTACAACCCAAATGGGCACCAAGATGACGCAGATAGCCCCCATAGGAAGCCGAAACCAGAACGATGTGGTGACCTTGTTGGCGATGCCACTGCAAACGTTGATTGGTGTCGGGGCGCATCCATGTGGCCACAATGTCCGCCGCGAATTCCCGGCCCATGCGGTCCACGTGGTGGCGTTCGAGTCCGGTCATGACCGCCCGAGTCGCCAAGGCTTTCATCCGATCTCGATCACGTTGCACACCCGCCCACGCCATGGGCAACCCGAAGCGAAGACAACGCGCCGCCGCCCTCCAGGAGAAAAGCCGAAGCAAAAAAGGAACGACGCAATCCCGCTCGGTCAGAGTCTTGTCGACGTCGAAGGCCGCTACGACCGAATCGGTCCTGGCAGGTGAACCATTATCGAGTGGTGAGCCAGTGACTGGCGATGGACCGTCGAGTTCCATAACAGGGGAAACACTACTCATTTGATTCGCTAGCGAGGTTTTCCCGCCATTCACCTTTCGCCGAGTTCACTATCTGTTCCCGAACAGTCCACCAGTTCGGCCAGCTTTTGGTGACGACATCGGGATCTTCAATACTGATGCCCGGAACTTTCAAAGCAATCAATGACCAGGCCATGGCCAAACGATGATCATGGTGAGTGGGCAGAAGATGTCCACGCCATTCCCGACCGGGATGCGGGCGGATGACCAAACCGTCTGGCAATTCAGCGGCATCGCATCCGATGACTTGTAGGGCGCGAACCACATCGCCGATGCGATCACTTTCCTTGGAGCGGATGAAGCCCACTCCTGAGATTTCCGTTGGGGAATCAGCGAAGACCGCCATTGCCGCCACGGTCGGAACCAGATCCGACATATCGCGCAGATTCAATTGCACTCCGTGCAAGACGTCCGGCCCATGAACGGTAACTCCCTGCGTGTCCTGGTCGACTCGACAGCCCATGGCGCGCAAGATATCGACGAAGCCCACGTCACCTTGGATGGACTGACTCCCCAATCCCGGTATTTCCACCACGCCTCCGCAGATCGCCGCCGCTGCCAAGGGATAGGAGGCCGAACTGGCATCAGGTTCGATCGTAAATCGCTGCGCTTGGTAGCCGCCCTGCGGTACGACGATGAGATCCGAATCAACTTCGATCCCCTCAATACCGAAACACGCCATGACGTGAGCGGTGATGGCCACATAGGGAACCGAAATCAACGGACTGGTGATCTCGAGTTCCAAACCCCCATCGAGAAGTGGCCCAATCATCATGAGGGCGCTGATGTACTGACTGCTCACGTCACCACGAATCTTCACCCGACCACCGCTCAATTCGGCGCGCGACACCTGTACCGGGAGAGCCATTGACTCATCCAGGGACTGAACCGACGCCCCCAGCGATTGCAGTGCGTATTGCAACGGGGCAATGGGCCGCCGTCGCAGGGCTTGCTCGCCGGTCACTATGGTGGGTTCAGCGGCCAATGCCGAAACGGCAATCATGAATCGCGATGTGGTCCCAGCCAATCGGGCCGAAAGAGTTGATCCGCCCTGAAGCACACCGTTGGCGCCACGAATTTCCCATTCTCCGTTTTGGATGATCATGGACACGCCGAGGGCGAGCAAACATTCCCGCAGGGCTTCGGTGTCATCTCCCGGAGCCACATTGGTGAGAATGCTTGTTCCCTCGGCGAGTGCAGCGCAGATCAAAGCTCGATTCGCAATACTTTTCGAACCCGGAATGTCTAGACGAGCCCTGATCGGACCGGCAGTCACCGCCAAATTTTCCATCACCGTGTTCATCAGTCCAGCCGATGCACCGATGGTCGATACCCCCGGGCCAAAAGACCCCCTCTGAACAACTCGACGCTGTCTGATTCCACCAGCACAACAGCGATCCCTCGTTCACCCTCTGCCGAATGGACCACTTCGAAGTTCGGAATGTTGACTCCCAATTCGGCAGCCAAGGTGAATACCTCGGCTGCCGAACCCGGCCGATCCAAAATGGGGATCCGAACTTCGGCCAATTCGTCCAGGGATTTGATCCGACTCGGCAAATTGGATCGGGCCTCACGTGCTGCACTCAAACGGGAAAGAAGCCACGTTCGGTCTTGCTGCTCGACTGCGGAGCGCATCGCAGACAGGCCCTCAATCAAGGCGTCGAGACCGCCCACAATAGCCGCCCGGTTCGCCTCGCAAATGTCGAGCCAGATAGCTGGATGACCAGAGGCAATACGAGTCATATCGCGAAAACCACCCGCCGCCAATCGCAACAGTGCCACGTGTTCGGTAGCCCGAGTACCCGCAACATTCATCAGTGTTGCCGCAGTCAGATGCGGAACGTGACTGACAATGGCCACCAGATCGTCGTGACGGGCTGGCTCGAGAGCCACGATTTCGGCTCCGAGCGCATTGACCACTTCGGCAATCGCCGAGAAGGTGTTGTCAGCAGTGGCTTCAGTGGGTGTTAGAACCCACACCGCCCCCTCGAAAAGATGGGGATCGGCTCCATCGAGTCCCTCCAATTCGCTCCCGGCCATGGGGTGCCCACCAATGAAACGTGGGTCTTGTATCGCCTGCGTGACCGCCGTTTTCACACTGCCGACATCGGTGACCACGCCACGAGTCACCGAGAGCGCGCGACGAACCTGGTCCGTCAGGGCGTTCACCGGAACGGCCACGAAAGTCACCTCGGCATCAGGATCCAAACCTCGGCGAGCGATGATCTGGCGACGTTGTGCTTCCTCCATCCGGACAGGATCATGGTCTTCGCCCGCGACGAGCCAACCGCGCTGGGTGAGGGCCACCGCAAGCGAACCTCCAATCAGTCCCAGACCGAGTACGTTGGCTCGCCGACTCCCCTTGGAGGACTCGGCGCGCGCCTCAGAGTGGATCTGATCGTTCATCGTTGAGAGCGTAGCGGTGACGATTTGCCGCCACCGCTTCATTCAAGGTGCGCACTTCTTCCGGAGTGATTTTGCGCCACGAACCGGGAGCTAGATGGGCATCGCGCAAAGGCCCAATACGAACGCGAATGAGACGTTGGACTGGATGGCCAACGGCTTCACACATCCGCCGAACCTGGCGATTTCGACCCTCGTGAATAGTGATATGCAAGAGGCCCTCGGCGGGTTGGGAGACCGTCGCCGGAGCGGTGAGACCATCATCGAGCATGATCCCCTCCCGCAAAGAGCGAATGGCCCCGGCTGAGACGCGTCCCCCAGCCACCTCCACTACATATTCTTTGTCGACCCCACAACTGGGGTGCGCAACCTCTTGGGCCAGGGCCCCATCGTTGGTGAGAATGATCAAACCTTCGGAGTCGGTATCCAAGCGTCCCACGGTAAAGACGCGACGGTCATCGGGAACAAGATCAATGATGATCGGTCGGCCTTGAGGGTCGTGCGCTGTACACACCACCCCGGTGGGTTTATTGACGAGGTAATAGACCAAATCTGGACGCACGCCAATTTCCACTCCATCGACTTTGACGATGTCATGGTCGGGGTCGATCCGCCGACCAAGTTGGGCCACTTCACCATTCACCTCGACGCGACCTTCGGCGATCAACATTTCGCTGGTCCGACGCGACCCGTAGCCGTACAAGGCCAAGACTTTTTGTAGTCTCGTGCCTTGGCTCAGCTTCTTGGATTTCTCCGCCATTTGCTCCCACAGGGGCGGCTCGAATTCCGGTGTCCTCATGAGAATCAGTTCAGCGTCATTCGTCGGCCGATCGCTCAGTCGATTCCGTCTTCGGCGACTCCCTAGCCGATGAATCGCCATTGTCCGATGCACGATTGATGGGTGCCTCGTCCACCGAGACGATACGCAATCCGGTTTCCAAAGCTTCAACCACATCGGCTCCAGGTAGGAATTCGGCGATGGGTGGCAGATCGTTGATCGAATTCAAGCCAAGCTTTTCCAGAAAAGAGGGCGTCGTCCCCCAGAGAACTGCCTGACCTGGACCGGGATCACGTCCCACTTGATCGATATAGCCGCGACCTTGCAAAGTTCGCAGAACTCCATCGGGATCGACTCCGCGTATGGAAGCAATTTGCGCCCGCGAAATGGGCTGCTTGTAGGCCACGATGGCCAATGTTTCCAGCGCTGCCCCCGACAGACGAGCTCGCTGACCATCGAGGATGAAACGCTCCACATACGCCGCGGTATCAGGATGGGATTGGAATCGATAGCCCCCAGCAATCTTCACCAACTGAAAGCCATGACCGGCATCTTCGTAGGCCGCAGTCAAAGTCGAACACAATGCCTCGACCGCATCGGGAGAAATCTCCAGAATTTGGGCCAAGAGCTCAACGGGCACCGGCTCGCTGGCCACGAGGATGATTGCTTCGAGGGCACGTACCGTTTGTGCATCAATCGAGCCGGCTACTTGCGGCGTGCTTCCATTCATGATTTCGAGCCTTCCTGTTCGAACCTTCCTGATTCCTCGAGCGATGAGCCGGCGGCTGATCGTTGTCGCAGTCCTTCAGGCATTTCATCCGTCATAGTCGTCGATGGCCATAGCTGACACCGATGCCGACTCTTCCCCACCGGTCCAAATGATTTCTATATCCCCGAACTTTTCGGACTGTTCCAGTTCGACGAGACCCTGCTTGAACAATTCCAAGAGTGCCAAGAAACGCACAATGATCTCCAGTCGCTCGACCAGATCGGCGGTGAGCCTCCGGAAATTGATCCGACGCACTCGCGGTAATTCATCGACCAGTTCAGCAAGTGCATCGGCCACATTGGCACGAATGGCTGCCACATGAAACAAATCCACTTTAGGGACGGGCTTGGGAGTCATGGCCCGCTGATAGGCCGCGGCGACATGGCGAGGGCTGACTCCTTCAAGGAGATCAGGCATCAATTCATTGAAACGTTCATCTGGGCCACAGGCTCGGGCATAGGAGCGATCAGCAGAATCAGCCATCTCGGCAAAAACTTGTCCGACATCTTTGAAGGTCTTGCACTCCAAAAGGCGAGCCAAAAGTAGATCCCGCTCTTCCCACAGGGCCAACTCTTCATCGAGATCCACATCCTCTCGTCCTGGCAACAACCGACGAGCCTTGAGCTCCACCAACGTCGACGCGATGAGGAGAAATTCCGTGGCGACTTCGAGATCAAGATTCTGCATCCGCTCGATTTCCGACAAGAAAGCGTCCACGATGATGGCCAGGGCTATTTCGTGGATATCCACCTGTTCTTTCAGAATGAGGTGCAAAAGAAGGTCGAAAGGTCCCTCGAAAACAGGGGTAGAGACGTCCACGGCCACCCCGTCAGGCTAATACCCAGGCCTGGTGAATTGCCTGCCGGTTAGCCTGTGGCCGTGCCTCGCGTTCTTTCTTGTATCCAGCCCACTGGTTCGGTTCATCTGGGCAACTATCTCGGAGCCTTACGCCAATGGGTAGTTGGCCAGCATGAGGATGACGCCTTCCACGGGATCGTCGACCTTCACGCTCTCACGGTGACCGATCGCCCCGGGATCATCGGCCCCAGCACTCTGCATTTGGCAGCGATTCTTTTTGCGGTCGGTCTCGATCCGGCAGTGGCCACCGTTTTCGTTCAAAGCCAGGTTCCCGAACATGCTCAATTGGGTTGGTTGATGGAGTGCACTGTCTCCTATGGCGAGCTGAGTCGAATGACCCAGTTCAAGGACAAAGCCGCCCGCCGGGAGGCAGAATTCGTTTCCGCAGGCCTCTTCACCTATCCGGCTCTGCAAGCAGCCGACATCTTGCTCTACGGCGCCGAACACGTCCCGGTCGGCGAAGACCAACGACAGCATGTGGAAATTACCCGAGATATCGCCATGCGTTTCAACAGCCGCTTTGGTGAAACTTTCGTCGTACCCAAAGTCGTCACTCCGCGATCAGGAGCCAAGGTCACCGATCTCCAAGAACCCTCGGCGAAAATGTCCAAATCAGCCAGTAGCGAAGCAGGAATCATCTATGTGCTCGATGATCCGGCAACCATCTTGAAGAAGTTCAAGCGCGCGGTCACGGATTCCGACGCCGAGGTCCGGTTCGATCGCGCCACGAAACCAGGAGTGTCCAACTTGTTGGAAATTCTGGCGGCCTGTCGAAAGTCCACACCCCAGTTGGTTGCCGAGTCCTACACCCAATACGGCCCGCTCAAATCCGATACCGGTGAAGCCGTGATCGAACTCTTGGCACCAATCCAGGAGCGATATCAACTACTCATGGATGATAAGGCCGAGTTGTCGCGTCTGTTGCATATCGGCGCCGACAAAGCCCGTCACGTGGCTAGCAGCACTTTGGCACGGGCCTACGCCAATATCGGACTCCTCCCGGCACTGTAGAAGCCCCTGAACCGGCCCTTGTCCTAGGGAGCGAAGCGCCGTTCCTAGATCTCATCTGCTCGTCGCAACAGGGCCACCAGGCGAGGATCACCACGACCCGCAAGTAGATCCAATGTGGTATCGGTCGATCCAACCTGACGGCACAATTCATACCCGACTGCCTCGTGATCGAGATACGAGCGAAAACGTTGTGTGCGACCTCCGACCAGGGTTGCCACCACTCGCTGGCCCGTTGAAAGCGGAGTCGTGGCCTTGCCGACATCATGGAGAAGTGCAGCTGCCATGGCATCGCGATCGAGAGTGGAATCAAGGCTGGGAGAAAACTTCGTGGTCAGAGTGACGAAGCGTTGGGCGACCTGAAATGCATGGCGTTGATCACGCCATGCCATGGATATCCACACGGTGAATTCGCCGTCACGAAGGAAGGTTCGCACCCACGCCAATTCTTTTTCATTCAATGGCGTGGCACGCCAAGAACCCCACAGCCGCCTACCCAAGTGTCGGAGATGAGAGGGCGTCAGATTCATCAGGATCCTCTCGACACTGCAGCGCGCGGGTGAGCGGATCGATATTCGATGAGCAAACGCTCCTGAGAAACACGGGTGTAGACCTGGGTTGTCGAAAGCGAGGCATGCCCCAGCATCTCTTGCACAATTCGCAAGTCGGCTCCGTGATCGAGCATGTGGGTAGCACAAGAATGCCGGAGCACATGAGGTGAAAGAAGACCCTGCAGACCAGCCCGCTCACCGTGGCGGGACACAATGGCCCAGGCTGCTTGGCGACCCAATCGTCGGCCACGCTGATTCAAGAACACCGCATCAGCATCGTCTCGCGTTGACCAACGCTGGGGTTCGAAGGCTGTTCGTCCGTGCTCCATCCAGATATGTATTGCATCTCGTGCCAAGCGCCCAAGAGGTACCAAACGTTCTTTGGATCCTTTGCCGTAGAGACGAACCATGCCCAAATCCAAATCGATGTCACCAACCGACAGGCCACAAGCTTCGGAAATTCGGGCTCCGGTTGCATACAACAACTCCAAAAGCGCGCGATCGCGTCGAGCAATAGGTTCAACGCCAGCCACCGACTGCAACAAACGTTCCACTTGCTCCTCCGTCAGTGCCTTGGGCAAACCTGCCGGCACCTTGACACCATCGAAGTCCGCCGCCGGGTTATCGACTCGGTAGCCCTCTTCGAGGAGAAAGCGGTGCATAGTGCGTACCGCAGTCATGGTTCGGGCAACGGAGGACGGAGCAGATCCAGAGGCTGTCAAATGTGCGGCAAAGGCATCGATATCGGTTGGTCGAGCGTTACCAATATCCCGACCGCACGATCTCAACCACGTCGAATAATGGTGAAGATCCCGACGGTACGCCGCCAACGTATTCGCCGCCCGTCCTCTTTCTGCCGACAGCCAGGCTAGGAATGCTTCAACCTCGACGGGCCCATCCTTGAGAGGGGATCCGCGCATCATGCCCATCCCCCATTCATTTCAGCGGTGGTTGCTTCAAAGAACCTTGGCTGACGAGATAACGCTCAGCCAATAACAGACCGATAGTTGCTTTGGCATCACGAATATCACCGCGTAGAACCATCTCTATTGCTTCAGGCAGAGGAACCACGAGTACTTCCATGTGATCTTCCTCGGGACCATGAGTCTGTCGCCGAACAACTGTTAATTCGGTGGCCAGATAGACATGGAGGACTGCATCGGTCATTCCCGGGGAAGGGAAGAACTGGTGCAAGAGATGCAGTGCCCCGGCCAGATAACCAGTCTCTTCTCTCAACTCTCGTCGTGCTGTGTCCATGGGTATTTCATCGGCAATATCGCGCATCCCTGCCGGAACTTCGAGCACCATGGCATCGAAGGCCGCCCGATACTGCTGCACCAAAACGACGTGGGCCTGGCCTTGGGAATCCCAGACAATAGGCACCACCGCCACCGCTCCTGGTGAGCGGACGATATCTCGGGCAAAGGTAGATCCCTGTGGATCCCGGAAGGTGCCACTGACAACGTTCCAGATGTATCCCTGGTAGACCAGTTCGTCTCCGAGATGTCGGAACGAACTCATATCACTTCAGGCAATCGCTGATGATGTTTCGCTCGATAACGACGCCGGACGCGATGACGTCGGCTGCGCACCGGACTGCTGAACGGGACGATGTTCATCTTGGTAGGCCAATGCGGCCGACAAGAGACCGTTGAAGAGTGGATGAGGCCGATCAGGTCGACTCTTAAATTCGGGATGGGCTTGGGTTCCAATCCAAAACGGGTGATCCTGCAGTTCAATGAACTCCACCAGACGCTTATCGGGTGAAGTGCCCGAGCAGATCAATCCACTCGCTTCGAATCGCGAGCGGAAATTGCTATTGAACTCATAGCGATGGCGGTGGCGTTCACTGACCACCGCTTCACCGTAAATATCGGCCACCTTCGATCCCGACTGCAATACGGCGTAATAGGCACCGAGGCGCATGGTGCCTCCCTTATTGGTGACATCGCGCTGATCATTCATGAGATCGATGACCGGATACTGCGTCGAGGGTTCGAACTCCGTTGAATGCGCATCATTCAGGCCCAACACGTGTCGTGCGAATTCGATCGTCATGACTTGCATCCCGAGGCATAACCCGAGACAAGGAACACCGTTTTCCCGAGCATAAGCGGCCGCAGCGATTTTGCCCTCCACACCACGAATGCCAAAGCCGCCCGGAATGACCATGCCATCCAAATCGGCGAGGCGGTCTTCCGCCAACAGACCTTCGACCTCTTCGGCTTGGATCCAATCGATTTCAACTTTGGCCCCGTGATGAAATCCGGAGTGGCGAATACTTTCGACTACCGACAGATAGGCATCGTGAAGTTCGATGTATTTGCCGATCAATCCGATCCGCACCGGCCGAGTGGCATTCTCCACCATCTCAACCACCTTGTTCCACGAGGAAAGATTTGGTTGAGCGTCGATCCGCAGAACTTCACAGACAACGCTGTCCAAACCTTCATCGTGGAGGACCAGCGGAAGTTCATAGATATTGCGAACATCAGCCGCATTGACGACCGCCCGTTCATCCACATCGCACAGGTTCGAGATTTTGCGCTTGAGACTAGGACTGAGCGACTCTTCGCTGCGACACACAATCACATCTGGTCGGATCCCGCGGCTTCGCAATTCGGTGACCGAGTGCTGAGTGGGTTTGGTTTTCTGTTCTCCTGAGGGACCGATAAAGGGAACGAGGGTGACGTGGATATAACAGACATTGTCTCGACCCGCCTCTTTGCGGTACTGACGAATGGCCTCGAGGAATGGCAGGATTTCGATGTCCCCCACCGTTCCGCCGACCTCGGTGATGACCACATCGACATCGTCGGTGGTCATTCGTCGAATACGGCGCTTGATTTCATCAGTGATATGGGGAATGACCTGGACGGTTTTCCCTAAATAATCACCACGACGTTCAGCAGCCAACACTGCTTGATAGATCGAACCAGTTGTGGCGTTCGAATTACGCGTCAAATTCTCATCGATGAAACGTTCGTAGTGACCGAGATCAAGATCGGTTTCGCCGCCATCATCAGTGACGAACACTTCTCCGTGTTCGAAAGGGTTCATCGTTCCCGGATCGACGTTGATGTACGGATCCAACTTTTGCATGGTCACCCGAAGACCACGGAGTTTGAGCAATCGGCCGAGCGAAGATGCGGTCAGTCCCTTACCGAGCGAACTGGCAACACCTCCCGTTACGAAGATGTGCTTCGTCATAGCGTCCTCCCGTTTTGATCACTCACAACGGGAGATCACCTTACCCCGCTCGACCATGGAGCGAGATGATCCCGGGGATTTCCTGGCAATCACCAGGAAACCGCCGCGAATCCGCCTTGGACCCAGACAATGACGGCCGGATACCTCAACTGGCACCCGTGGAACGACTGCTGTGCCGGTCCCAACTGGCCAGGAGTTCTGCTGCATGGCGTTGAGCCGTGGCCGAATCGGGATGGCCCGACAACATCCGGGCTACTTCGTCTATCCGCTCTTGACCCACGATGGGATGGGCGTGCGCCACCGTCGTGGCTCCTCGTTCGTCTTCGATCACTGATTTTTCCACCAAGATGTGACAGTCAGCAGCGGCGGCAACTTGAGCTAGGTGAGTCACCACGAAAACCTGATGGGACCGTCCGAGTCGGCCCAAACTGGCGGCCAAGGCATTCGCCGCGCTACCGCCGATACCGGCGTCAACCTCATCGAAAACCAGAATCGGTGGGCCTTGGGCCAGAACCAGCCGAATGGCCAACATCGTGCGGGCTAGTTCCCCACCCGATGCCACCTTGGACAATGGAGCCAGTGGGGATCCCGGATTGGCGGTAAACATCAGCTTGATGTCATCAGCCGGATCGTCACCGGACAC
>JBEIGJ010000028.1:0-19128 GCA_040381935.1 Acidimicrobiaceae bacterium
CATTGAAGCCGGCGGTCTTTGCCGATCCCGATTCCATTGCCATTGGCGATGAAGTCGTGGCCGTGGGATTTGCTTTGAACCTCGATGGTGGTCCGACGGTGACTCGGGGGATCGTTTCGGCCTTGAATCGCACGATTTCGAGTGATGACGGGGCTTTGGACGGTTTGATTCAAACTGATGCCGCTATTTCCTCGGGTAATTCTGGAGGACCCTTGGTCAACACCCGTGGTCAAGTCATCGGTATCAACACTGCGGTCTTTCAAAGTTCGATGGATATTGCCGCCAATAATGTCGGGTTCTCCATTTCGGTCTCCGAGGCGCTTCCTGTCATCGGCGAACTTCGAGCCGTGGCCAATGGCCAGCCTCGCTTGGAGGGTTACCTCGGTGTCGGTCTGATCGGGCGTTCTGATGGCGGTCGGGGAGCAGTGATCAACGATGTGACTCCCGGTTCGCCGGCGGACCAAGCTGGTCTTCGGTCGGGTGATGTGGTGATTGCCGCCGATGGCAGCCCCGTTGACGGTCAACCCGCTTTCGTGGCTGCCATTCGTGACAAGTCGCCCGGTGACTCCATCGATATTGAAGTTCTGCGCAATGGGCAGCGATTGACCTTGACTGCCACTCTCACCGAACGCCCGACTCAATAGTCGTCAATCGGGCAGTGGTCTCTTTGACCGGCCTCTGCATGACCGGCCTCTGCATGACCGGCCTCAACATGACCGGCCTCGACATCGTCGCGATGCTGGCCTGAGATTCCCGCCTTCGGCCTGGCTACTGTGCGGTGATGACCGACATCTTTCACGACGCCCACCTCGGTGGATCCCGTCCGTTCGGGCTGAACTATTGGCCATTGCCCCAAGATGATCCGGGAGTCGAGATCGGGCGCGAGTCGATTCGATTGGTCAGTCCGGATGGAGCCTTGGTGCGGGGCATTCTTTGGACACCGCCGGCTGGACGGCCCTGGAAGACGGCGGTGATCCTGTCTCATCCTCGGGGCGATTTCAGCGTCCATTACGCCTGTCCACTCTTGGCGGCCGCTGGCTACGCGGTACTGGGATTCGGCACGCGGTACATGAACAACGACACCGACTGCCTTCATGAACAGTGCACGATCGATGTTGAGACCGTCTACCACGAGATGAAACGTCGGGGTGCTGAAGCGGTGGTCCTCTTGGGCAATTCCGGTGGTGGCTCGCTGATGGCCCTGAGTCATGTCGAACGGGGAATCGGCGACGGCTGGGTGGGTATGGCGGCCCATCCCGGAGAGGGGGTGTTCATGCTGCAGGTGATCGACCCCAGTGTGGCCGACGAAGGAGAGGCCTTTTCCACCGTTCCCGAATTGGATATGTACAACCCCGATAATGGCTGGCGACCCTGGCCCGAACCGTGTACCTACGATCGGGACTGGTTGGTTCGATACCGAGCGGCCCAAAAAGAGCGGGTCGCCCGACTTGACGCCGTAGCTCGAGCCAGCCTGGCCGAATCAGCCACGGCGGGCGCCAGGCTACGAGGGCTCGATGCTTCCCGGGACCTGATGGCTTGGCGTGAATCTCGTCGTCGGGCGGTGTTCTCCAAATACATGGTGATCTACCGGACCCTGGCGGATCCGGCCTATCTGGATCTTTCGATCGACCCGGATGAACGTCCGATGGGCAGTTTGTTTGCCTTCCCCGACCCCTTCGATGCCAATTATGGGCGGGGGGGACTGGCTCGAACCATGACCGCCCGAGGCTGGTTGTCGACCTGGAGCGGTCTGTCGAGCCATGCCAAATTGGCCGACACTATGCCCCAGGTGCGGGTCCCCACGCTGCTCATTCATCCGACGGCCGATACCGAAATTCGGGTCTGGCAGGCCCGGGAAATCCTGGAAAACAGCGGGGCCGAGGACAAGACCTATGTCGAAATGAAGGGAGCTCCCCATTATCTCGAAGGCCATCGGCCAGAAGCCCTGGCCCACGTCGTGGAATGGCTGGGTGCTCGATTCCCGTGATTCCTGGTTCCTGGGAGGGGGTTTTCACCAGGTCGCTCCCGGAGCAGATTTCCCTTCTTGAAGAAGTACCTGCGCCGGGTTGGGGGGCTGGATTGGTCCCGGTAGCGTTCAGTCCTCGTGCAAAAGGGCTTGCCCATTTGTTGAAATCGATGTCTGTGTGAGCCCAGAGATCGAGAGTTGACGAAACAGATCGCTGCGGCGCTGTCTCGTTACTTTCGGAAAACTGGGGACCACACGGCAACAACCGAAAAGAATGCTCCGCCGGCCACACGTCCTGCGGAGCATTTGCGTGAACGGCGGATTCCGCCACTTGCGTTGTCAATTATTCAAGAAGTCACAGTTCCAGATTTTTCTGGGTGGATGAAGAGGCTGCCGCATGGCAAAGAAAGCGATCGTCGGCGAAAAGGTCGGCATGACACAGGTGTGGGCGGACGATAACCGCATCGTCCCGGTCACTGTGCTTCGTGTTGAACCAGCGCGCATTGTTCAAGTGAAGACCTCTGAGAGCGATGGCTACTCCGCAGTCCAGGTCACCTACGGACACAAGGATCCGAAGAAGTTGACCAAGCCCGAGGCTGGACACTTTGCCAAGGCTGGTGTAGCCCCCGGACGTCGGCTGGTGGAGTTACGTCTGGAAAGTGTGGAGGGCTTCGAGGTCGGCGGTGAAATCACTGTCGATCAGTTCACCAAGGGTCAAAAAGTCGATGTCACGGCGGTGAGCCGCGGTAAGGGCTTCGCTGGTGGCATGAAGCGCCACAACTTTCGCGGCCAGGGTGCCAGCCACGGTAACCACAAGCACCATCGTGCGCCGGGTTCCATCGGATCTGCTTCCTATCCGGGTCGCGTTCTCAAGGGGTTGAAGATGGCTGGTCACATGGGCCACGAGCAGGTCACGACTCTCAACCTCGAAGTCGTCGAAGCCGATGCCGAGCGTGGCTTGCTCTTGGTACGGGGATCGGTCCCCGGACCCAATGGTGGAGTGGTCATCGTTCGCAACGCGGTGAAGGGAAAGTGATCTGATGCCTTCGATCATCGTCAAGAATCTGTCCGGTAAGGACGTCGGCACCGTCGCATTGAGCGATGAGGATTTTGGCCGTCAGTTGAATGTTCAGGTGATGCACCAAGTGGTCACCGCCCAATTGGCTCACCGTCGTGCAGGTACGCAGAGCACCAAGACCCGCGCCGAAGTTTCTGGTGGTGGTCGCAAGCCCTTCAAGCAGAAGGGAACCGGTAACGCTCGTCAGGGTTCGACTCGGTCCCCGCAGTTCTCCGGTGGTGGCGTGGCCCACGGGCCCAAGCCCCGAAAGTATTCTCAAAAGACGCCGAAGAAAATGATCAAGGCTGCTTTGCAGTCGGCGTTGTCCGATCGAGCCAATGAAGGCAAGGTCGTCGTCGTTGATTCTTGGTCGTTCCCTTCACCCAAGACTGCACAAGCCGCTCAAGCGCTGCAGGCGTTGAACCTCGATGGTCGCATTTTGATAGTGGTTCGTCGTGATGAGATCAATGCCATTCGCAGTTTCCGCAATCTGCCCCACGTGCAGTTGATCGAAACAGGCGAACTGAATGCCTATGACGTTCTCTGCAATGACTACATCGTGTTCTCCCAGGCTTCCCTGCCCGGGTCCGAGAAGGGAGACAAGTGATGAAAGATCCTCGTGACATCATCATCGCTCCGTTGGTTTCAGAAAAGAGCTACAAACTCATCGAGACTGGCGTCTACACGTTCCTGGTGCATCCCGATGCGACCAAGCCCGAGATCCACGACGCAGTCGAGGCCATCTGGGGGGTCAAGGTCGTCAAGGTCAATACCCTCAATCGTGCTGGTAAGGCGCAGCGAACTCGGGGCACCAATCGTCCCGGTCGTCGTCCGGGAACCAAGCGCGCCATCGTCACTTTGGCCCAGGGCGCGGAAATTCCGCTGTTCGAGAACAACTGAGGCATCACGTCATGGCAATTCGTAAGCGCAAGCCAACATCTGCAGGTCGACGGTTCCAGACATCGTCTGATTTCTCGGAGATCACCTCAACGACTCCTGAGAAGTCACTGCTTACCAGCAAACCCAAAACCGGCGGACGCAACGCCTACGGTCGTAAGACCTCGCGTCACCGCGGTGGTGGACATAAGCAGCAGTACCGCATCATCGATTTCAAGCGAACCAAAGATGGGGTACGGGCCAAGGTTGCCACCATTGAATACGATCCGAATCGCACCTGTCGTATCGCTTTGTTGCACTACTCCGATGGAGAAAAGGCCTACATCTTGGCTCCTAAGGGCATGAACGTCGGCGACACCATCTCGAGTGGTCCCAAAGCCGATATCAAGCCCGGCAATGCCATGCCATTGCGGTTCATGCCAGTGGGAACTGTGGTGCACAACGTCGAACTACGTCCCGGTCAGGGCGGCAAGATGGCCCGTTCGGCTGGTGTCGGCGTGCAGTTGGTAGCCAAAGACGGCGATTACGCCACTTTGCGTTTGCCTTCTACCGAAATGCGTCGCGTGCTCATCGACTGTCGGGCCACCGTGGGTGAAGTCGGCAACTCCGAGCATGAGCTGATCAAGATCGGCAAAGCCGGACGTAACCGCTGGAAGGGCGTTCGCCCGCAAACCCGTGGTGTAGCTATGAACCCGGTCGATCACCCGCTCGGTGGTGGTGAAGGTAAGACCTCTGGTGGTCGCCCGGCAGTTTCGCCGTGGGGTAAGCCCGAGAGCCGCACGCGAGATGGCAACAAGGCCTCGCAGAAGTTGATCATCCGTCGTCGTCGTTCCGGCAAGGGCCGTCGCTAAAGGGACTGAACAAAGGAATTGGTGTAAGAGATGTCGCGTAGTTTGAAAAAGGGTCCATTCGTGGATGACCACTTGGTCAAGAAGGTCGATGCCCTCAACGCTGCCAATGAAAAGAAGGTCATCAAGACCTGGAGTCGTCGTTCGACGATCATCCCCGACATGGTCGGTCATACCATCGCTGTCCACGACGGTCGCAAGCATGTGCCGGTCTACATCACCGAATCGATGGTCGGTCACAAACTCGGAGAGTTCTCCCCGACGCGGACCTTCAAATACCACGCAGGCCAAGAGAAGAACGTGAAGGGTCGGAAGTAATGACTGGTCCCAAGTTGAACGAGCGCTCCTACGTTGCTGGTGAGCGCACCGGTACCCGCGCCAGTGTGCGCGGTTCCCGGATGTCGGCGTCCAAGGCCCGGGTGGTTTTGAACCTCATCCGTGGTCGTGATGTGGTCAGTGCCGATCAGATCCTGCAGTTCACTGAACGTGAAGCGGCGCGAGTCATTCGCAAGGTCTTGGCTTCTGCGGTGGCCAATGCGGTGAATAACGACGGTCTCGATGCCGAAACCCTGTACGTGAAGGCTTGTTTCGCCGACGAAGGTCCCACCTTGCGTCGCTTCAAGCCCCGTGCTCGTGGACGAGCGACGCGGATCAACAAGCGCACCTGTCACATCACCATCGTGCTGGGTGTCATCGAACCCAGTCAGTTGAGCATCGTTCAGGCTCGTCGTGAGCGAGCAGTCAGCGGACGTCGTGCGGGACGGGGCGGGGTTGCCGACCGTCGGGCGCGAGTGCAGGCCAGCCGGGGCAAGCGCAGTGGTGCAGAACAAGATGCCGCACCAGAGAACGTGTCGGCAAACGATACTTCTGACACGAGTGACGTTGTGGACGTGAATGAGCAGACGATGAATGATGAATCCGGCCAGGCCGAGGAGAAGAACTGATGGGCCAAAAGATCAATCCCTACGGTTTTCGCTTAGGCATTACCACGGACTGGAAAAGCCGCTGGTTCAGCGAGCGCAACTACAAGGAATACCTGACCGAGGACTGGAAGATTCGCGACCTCATCACCACTTCACTGCCCGATGCCGCAATCTCGCGCATCGAAGTGGAGCGTAAGCGTGGCGAAACTTTGAAAGTTGACATCCACACTGCCCGTCCCGGAATCGTGATCGGCCGTAAGGGAGCTAAGGCCGATGAGTTGCGCGCTGGTTTGACCAAGCTCACCGGCAACTTGAAGGTGCAGTTGAACATTGTGGAAATCAAGTCGCCGGAATTGGATGCGGCCTTGATTGCTCAAGGTGTGGCCGATCAGCTGGTTGGTCGTATTGCTTTCCGTCGGGCCATGAAGCGAGCCGTGCAAAACGCCCAAAAGGCGGGAGCTCTCGGCATCCGCGTGCAGTGTTCTGGTCGATTGGGTGGCGCTGAAATGAGCCGTACCGAGTGGTACCGCGAAGGTCGCGTGCCGTTGCACACCCTGCGCGCCGATATCGATTACGGCTTCCGTGAAGCCCGTACGTCGAGTGGCCGCGTCGGAGTCAAAGTGTGGATCTACCGTGGCGACATCTTGCCTTACAAGCCAGTGACCGATGACAAGATCGTGCGCGAAGCGGCGATGGCGGTCGGAGAGACTTCGGGTGCCCCGGGTGCCCGCAAGGTCGTGTCTTCCAGCGGACGTCGTAAGGCTGAAGAAGCGGTCGATGCTGCGGCTGTTCCGTTGATCAAGGAAGCCGATCCCGAGTTGGAGAAACTTCTCGACGAAGAAGAAGAAATCGCCCGTCGTACCCACGATGGCCATGAGACCCCGCACTTCCGGGGAATGGACTGATCTGTCATGTTGATGCCTCGCAAAGTCGCTCATCGTAAACATCACCGCGGTCGTACCGGCGGTTTGTCCAAGGGTGGAAACGAATTGGCCTTCGGTCAGTACGGAATCCAGGCCTTGGAGCCGTGCTGGTTGACTGCTCGGCAGATTGAAGCCGCCCGTATTGCCATGACCCGTCACATCAAGCGTGGTGGCAAGGTGTGGATCAACGTATTTCCGGATAAGCCGGTCACCAAGAAGCCAGCCGAGACCCGTATGGGTTCTGGTAAGGGCAACCCCGAATTTTGGGTAGCCGTGGTCAAGCCGGGACGGATCTTGTTCGAACTTTCTTTCCCCAACCGCGAGCAGGCCGTGGAAGCCCTCAACAAGGCCATCCAAAAACTGCCGATCAAAGCTCGTGTCATCACCCGTGAGGAAGCGATCTGATATGGCTACCAAAGCAAGTAAGGACCGCACTGAGCTTCGGGATCTCGATCTGGGATCACTCGTGGAGCAATTGAGGAACGCCAAACAAGAGGCGTTGAACCTCCGTTTCCGTAGCGCAACAGGTCAGTTGGATAACCACAGCGAGTTGCGCGCCGTCCGCCGTCGCATTGCCCGCATCAACACCCTTATCCGTCAGCGTGAAATCGCAGCGGCTGAGGCCGGAGAGTGAATCACATGTCTGAAGTAGCACAGTCCGAGCAGCGAGCACCACGCAAGGTGCGCGAGGGAATCGTGTCCTCCAACAAGATGGACCGAACCGTCGTGATCGAAGTGATCGAGCGAGTCCGCCATCCCAAGTACAACAAGTTCGTGATGCGTACCAAGAAGTTGTACGCCCACGATGAGGCCAACGATGCCAATGTCGGCGATCGCGTCCGAGTCATGGAAACACGCCCGTTGTCCAAGACGAAGCGTTGGCGAGTCGTCGAGATTCTCGAGCGAGCCAAGTGAGCCACGAGAGAGCGACAGAGGAACAACGATGATTCAACAAGAAAGCCGTCTCCGGGTAGCCGATAACAGTGGCGCCAAGGAGGTTCTCGTGATCAAGGTGCTCGGTGGTACTCGCCGCCGTTACGCCTCGATCGGCGACATTTTCGTGGCCACAGTCAAAGACGCCATCCCAGGTGCTGGCGTGAAGAAGGGCGATGTCGTGAAGTGCGTCGTCGTCCGCGTGAAAAAGGAAAAGCGTCGTCCCGACGGGAGCTATATCCGTTTCGATGAAAACGCAGCCGTGATCATCAAAGACGATATGACCCCGCGCGGAACACGAATTTTTGGACCAGTTGGTCGCGAATTGCGCGACAAGAAGTTCATGCGAATCGTCTCGCTGGCGCCGGAGGTGCTGTGACATGAAGATCAAAAAGGGAGACACCGTTCAGGTGTTAGCAGGCAAGGACAAAGGCAAGCAGGGAACTGTTTCTCGTGTCATGCCCAAGGACAACAAGGTCATCGTTGACGGCGTCAATGTCGTGAAGAAGCACCAAAAGGCCAGTGGAACCAACAAGCAGGGCGGGATCATCGATCGCGACATGCCGTTGGATGCCTCGAACGTGATGCTGGTTCACAAGGGCAAGCCAACTCGAGTGGGCTACAAGGTCCTCGACAATGGCAAGAAAGTACGGGTCGCGAAGTCGACTGGTGAGGAAGTCTGATGACAACTGCAACGATGCCCCGCCTCAAGGCTCGGTACAACGCCGAGATACGTGAGGCTCTCAAGACTCAACTGAATTTGGCCAACGTCATGGAAGTACCGCGATTGGAAAAGATCGTGGTCAACATGGGCGTCGGCCGGGCAACTCAGCAGCCATCGCTGCTCGAGGGTGCAGTGGCCGACCTGACCAGAATCAGCGGTCAGAAGCCCAAGATCACCAAAGCCCGTGATTCGATCGCCAACTTCAAGTTGCGCGAGGAACAAGCCATTGGATGCATGGTTACCTTGCGTGGTGACCGGATGTGGGAGTTCTTGGACCGCTTGGTGGCCGTTGCCATCCCTCGTATCCGCGACTTCCGCGGTCTACCAGCCCACTCGTGGGACGGCCGGGGTAACTACACGTTCGGTCTCGCTGACCAGACGGTGTTCCCGGAAATTGATTACGACAAGATCGACGCTCCACGAGGTATGGACATCACCATCGTGACCACGGCTCGTAATAATGCCGAAGGTCGAGCGCTTCTCGATGCTTTTGGTTTTCCCTTCAAGCGGGGCGCCGATGCCGTTGCACCCCCGAAGAAGAAGCCCACCCAACGAGGCCCGCAGTTCGCTGCGAAGAAGAAGTGAACGGAAAGAGCTGAATCATGGCTAAGAAATCTCTGATCAATAAGGCAGCCGCCAAGCCGAAGTTCAAGGTTCGCGGTTACACCCGATGCCGCAAGTGCGGTCGAGCCCGTTCCGTCTATCGCAAATTCGGTCTCTGCCGAGTGTGCTTGCGCGATATGGCCCACGCCGGCGAAATCCCCGGCCTAACGAAGTCGAGTTGGTGAGGCGCTCATGTTGACTGATCCCATTGCAGATATGTTGACCCGCATCCGCAACGCCAATACGGCGATGCACGATGAGGTGAAGATGCCCTCCTCGAAGCAGAAGGTGGCCCTGGCCAGGATTCTGGAACAAGAGGGTTACATCTCCGGATTCAGCGTCGGGCCGAATACCAAAGGTCCCGGTGAGATCCTCCTCATTCAGATGAAGTACTCCGCTGAGCGTCGACGCACCATCGCCGGTATCAAGCGCATCTCCACCCCGGGGCTGCGTGTGTATCGCAAATCAGACACCGTGCCCCGAGTTCTCGGCGGTCTTGGTGTTGCTGTCCTGTCCACCAGTCAAGGACTGATGACCGACCGCGAAGCGCGCAAGCGCAAAGTCGGCGGCGAAGTCCTGTGTTACGTGTGGTGAAGTGAGGGATCGACATGTCACGTATCGGTAAAGCACCTATCAAGGTTCCTGCGGGAGTCGATATCAATATCAGCGGTAGCGCGGTGAACGTCATAGGTCCCATGGGCACACTCACCCGCGAACTCGTGGGGGGAATTTCCCTGCGTCGCGACGAGGGTGAACTTTTGGTCGAGCGTCCCGACGACAATCGTGAGTCACGCAGCCTGCACGGTCTGAGTCGGGCGTTGGTGAACAACATGGTGGTTGGCGTCACCGAAGGTTTTGCCAAGGAATTGGAAATCGTCGGCGTTGGATACCGGGCTGAGCTCAAGGGTCCTTCGGCCTTGCGACTCAACCTTGGTTTTTCACACCCGGTTGATTTCCAAGCCCCCGATGGAGTGACCTTCGAAGTTCCGGTCCAGACAAAAATCATCGTCAGGGGAATCGACAAAGAAGCGGTCGGACAAGTGGCGGCCAATATCCGTTCCATTCGTAAGCCAGAGCCCTACAAGGGCAAAGGGGTTCGCTATCTCGATGAGCGCATTCTGCGCAAGGCGGGCAAGGCGGGCAAGAAGTGATGTCCGTTAGGGAGAAGTCATGAGCAAGATCAGTAAAGAGCGTCGTGAGAGCCGGCTTCGTCGGCACAATCGCGTGCGCAAAAAGATTCACGGAACCGCCCAACGGCCTCGTTTGTCGCTGTACCGTTCGAACAAGCACGTGATGATCCAGGTCATCGACGATGATCTGGGCCAGACCATTGTCTCGGTTTCTTCCAATGAGCCGAGTCTGCGTGCCGCTGGCGGTGCCACGGTCACTGCGGCAACGGCGTTGGGCAAAACTATTGCCGAGCGCGCCAAAGCCGCTGGCGTGACCAAAGTCGTTTTCGATCGTGGTGGGTACCTCTATCACGGTCGTGTTGCCGCCGTTGCTGAAGCAGCGCGTGAAGCTGGTTTGGAGTTCTGATGACCAACAATCCGAATACTTCTCACACCCGACAAGGTGATCGCCAAGGTCCGGGAGCCGGACCCGATGGTGGTCGCGAGTCGCGCGTGATTCATATCAATCGTGTCGCCAAGGTGGTCAAGGGCGGACGTCGTTTCTCTTTCACCGCTTTGGTAGTGGTCGGTGATGGCAACGGTCGAGTTGGCCTGGGATATGGCAAGGCGAAGGAAGTTCCCTTGGCAATTCAAAAGGGGACCGAAGACGCCAAGCGCAACATGTTCTCGGTGCCTCTCGCTGGTGGCACGATCACTCACCCAGTCATCGGTGTTCTCGGTGCTGGTCGGGTCATGTTGAAGCCGGCTGCTCCCGGTACCGGTGTCATCGCTGGAGGTGCGGCCCGCATCATTCTCGAAGAAGCCGGTATCCATGACGTTTTGGCCAAGTCGTTGGGCTCGTCTAATGCCATCAACGTGGCGCGGGCCACGATCAATGGCTTGAAGTCCTTGCAGCGTCCCGATGAAGTCGCCGCTCGCCGAGGAATTCCCGCCGACAGTTTTGTACCCAAGGGTCTGTTGAAGGCTTATAACGAGAGCAAGCGCTCGGTGTCATCAGGAGAAGCCCACTGATCATGGCAACGAAAAAAGCAACTGCCGAGGCCTCATTGAAGGTCACCCAGATCAAGTCAAGCGCTCATGCCAAGCCCAAGAGCCGTGGCACATTGCGCGCCTTGGGACTGGGTCGCATCGGCAAGAGCAACGTCCTGCCCGATCGACCGGAGATTCGGGGCATGATTGCCCGAGTTCCGCACTTGATCGAGGTCACCACCACGACTGAGTCGAAGGAGAACTGATCATGCGCGTCGATGAATTAGCACCGGCACCCGGGTCGAGCCGTCCCCGCCGGCGAGTGGGTCGCGGTATCGCCGGCAAGGGCGGTAAGACCGCCGGCCGTGGTACCAAAGGTCAGCGCTCGCGTGGGCGGGGCAAGGTGGCTCGCGGTTTCGAAGGTGGCCAGATGCCCCTCAAGCAGCGAGTCCCCAAACTCAAAGGCTTCAACAACCCATTCCGGATCGAATATCAGGCCATCAACTTGGACACGTTGTCGGAGTTGGATGAAGCAGTGATCAATCCCGAGATCCTGTTAAAGCGAGGCGTCTTGCACAAGGGCGCTTTCGTCAAGGTTTTGGCTCGGGGAGAAATCACTCGCAAGGTCGATGTGTCAGCCCATGGTGTCTCCAAGTCCGCCCAAGCGGCCATTGAAGCCGCCGGCGGTTCGGTCACCATCATCCCCTTGCCGTACAAGGTTCGTCCGGCGGCCAAGGGCAACCAATTCACCAACCGTTGATTTCGGGCCGCGCCCGGGCGTCACTGAAAACTGAGGAGTAGACGTGCTGTCGAACCTGAAGAACATCTTCAAGGTGCCGGACCTGCGGGGCAAGATCCTGTTCACGGTGATGATGGTGCTGCTTTATCGTTTGGGTGCCCATATCCGTGTTCCGGGTATCGATGACCAGGCGGTGCGGCAATTGCGCGAGTCTGCTCGTGAACAGGGGGCGCTGGGTTTCTTGAACCTGTTCTCTGGTGGTGCGTTTTCTTCGTTTGCCATCTTTGCCTTGGGCATCATGCCGTACATCACCTCCAGCATCATCATGCAGGTACTGACCGTGGTGATCCCGAAACTGGAACAGTGGCAACAAGAAGGTGCCACCGGCCAGCGCAAGATCACTCAGTGGACTCGTTATGTGGCCATTGCTATTGCCACTTTGCAGGCTGCTGGTTTGACTTTCATCTTCGGTCAGGGTCGCGGCTCGGCCTTCTTCACGGCCTCGGCAACTGCTCCCGACATCGTGCTCCTCCCCGATGGCATGTGGCCGCGCGGTCTGTTGGTCATCTTGTCATTGGTTGCCGGAACGGCGCTGCTGATGTGGATGGGTGAGATCATCAGTCAGCGCGGCATCGGTAACGGTATGAGCATTTTGATCTTTGCTTCGATCGTCAGCTCACTGCCCTTCAGCTACTACTCGATTCTGCAGAGCAAGAAGTGGGTGGTGTTCGGCGTCTTGGTGACGATTTCCATCGGCATTCTCTTTGCGGTGGTTCGCGTCGAACTTGGCCAGCGTCGTATTCCGGTTCAATTTGCCAAGCGCGTTGTGGGACGGCGAATGTTCGGTGGTCAAAGCACGTACATTCCACTCAAGGTGAATCAGGCCGGCGTGGTGCCGATCATCTTTGCTAGTTCGGTGATGCTCTTGCCGGTCTTGGTCACCAATGTCATCGGTAGTGATTCGGGTTGGCGCCGTACGGTGACGACCTGGGTGGACCGCAACCTTGTTTCTTCACAGGGTCTGCTGTACATCGTTTTGTTTGCCCTGATGATCATCGCCTTTGCGTACTTCTACAACTCAATTGCTTTTGATCCGGTGCGTCAAGCGGATCAGATTCGTCGTCAAGGTGGATTCATTCCCGGTATTCGTCCCGGTCCTCAGACCGAGAGTTATCTGGCCAAAGTCGTGAACCGCATCACTTTGCCGGGTGCTCTGTTCGTGGCTTTCATTGCGATTTTGCCCTACATCGTGCTCTGGATCGGTGATGTGCAGTCCTTCCCATTTGCCGGAACGACCGTGCTCATCGCCGTTGGCGTGGCCCTTGAACTCATGCGCCAGGTCGACAGTCAGTTGATGTTGCGTAATTACGAAGGATTCCTCAAGTGACGCCAACCGGGCGTCGGTGGCTTCACCGGAAGTAATTCATGACCTCAGGCGTTCGACTGATCATCATGGGTCGCCAGGGCGCTGGGAAGGGCACGCAGTGCCAGCGCATTTCGCGGCACTTCGTGGTACCCCATATCTCCACGGGGGATATTTTGCGCGCCGCAGTACGTGAAGGGTCCGAGCTCGGTCGAACGGCCAAACAGATCATCGAATCGGGTGGACTGGTGGGCGATGAGATCATGATCGAGATCATTCGTCAGCGACTCGATCAGGATGATGCTCGTACCCGCGGATACATCTTGGATGGCTTCCCGCGTACGGTTACTCAGGCCGAGGCTTTGGACCGCATCGCGGGAGACCGTCCAATTCACGCGGTTATCGATCTGGACGTGCCCAGAGATTTGGTGGTCAGCCGCATCTCATCGCGCCGGGTCTGCCGAGATTGCGGAAATAACTACGTGGCCAGCGGTCATGAGCGCCAGCCGTGGATTTGCGATTCCTGTGGTGGCGACGTTGTGCAGCGGGATGATGACACTGCTGAGAGCGTGAGCCGGCGTTTGGATCTCTATGAATCACAGACCGCACCCCTGCGGGATTTCTACGATCGTCAGGGTCGGCTGATCGTCATCGACGGGTCGGCCGCCCCCGATGTGGTCTTCAACAGCCTGTGTGTGGCCATCGATCGCGCTCGGACGGGCAAATAATGGACCCTCGGAACGTGATGCTCCGTGGCCGCGGCTGCGTTCAGCCTGGTTGTCGTCCTTGTCTGGGGTTCACCCGAAGTCAGGATCAGCAGTCAGAAGTTTCCTTGACTGGCCCATTGGTGCCGGTGAAAGGCCCCGGTAGCATAGCCCCTCGGCTCTTGAGCCGATGCTGGGCGCGTCCACGTGGCTCGTCGCAGCGTATCTCTACCCATCCGCCCGAAGGAGTTCGTTCTGTCCAAGCCTAAAGATGACGCCATTCTGCTTGAAGGCACAATTTTGGAGTCCTTGCCGAACGCCATGTTTCGGGTGGAACTCGAAAACGGGCACAAAGTTTTGGCGCACATCTCCGGAAAGATGCGCATGAATTACATCCGCATTCTGCCCGGAGACAAGGTGCAGGTGGAACTGACTCCTTACGACCTCACTCGAGGTCGTATCACATATCGCTATAAGTAACCGATCTCGATCAAAAAGTGAGACGACCATGAAGGTCAAACCAAGTGTCAAGAAAATTTGCGAGAAGTGCAAGGTGATTCGCCGGCATGGCCGGGTCATGGTCATCTGTGAGAACCCGCGCCACAAGCAGCGTCAAGGCTGACGAGAAAAAAAGGAACGAGCATGGCACGAATCTCTGGAGTCGATATCCCCCGCGAGAAGCGGTTGGAAATCTCCCTGACCTACATTTTCGGCGTTGGCAAACCCACTGCCCAGAAGATGTGTGGCGAGTTGGGTATTGATCCCAACACCCGAGTCCGCGATCTCACCGATGAAGAAGTGAATCGTTTGCGTGGGTGGGTCGATCAGAACCTCACTGTCGAAGGTGATCTACGACGTGAAGTTCAAACTGACATCAAGCGCAAGATCGAAATCGGCTGCCTCCAAGGAGTGCGCCACCGTAAAGGTCTTCCGGTCCGTGGCCAGAGGACGCACACCAATGCCCGTACCCGTAAGGGACCCAAGAAGACCGTCGCCAATAAGAAGAAGGCAGTGAGGAAGTAGTCATGGCCAAGCCGAAGCCGGGAGGACGTCGTCCGCGTAAGCGCGAGCGTAAGAACATCAGTGTGGGTGTCTGCCACATCAAGTGCTCGTTCAACAACACCATCGTCAGCATTACCGATACCGAGGGCAATGTTTTGTCGTGGGCATCAGGTGGTGGAGTTGGCTTCAAGGGTTCGCGTAAGAGCACTCCCTTTGCCGCTCAAATGGCGGCCGAAAAAGCCGCACGTGCTGCCTTCGAACAAGGTATGCGGCGAGTCGAGGTTCACGCCAAGGGACCAGGTTCGGGACGCGATACGGCTATCCGTTCGTTGCAGAACACCGGTATCGAAGTGACAGGGATCAAAGATGTCACGCCCATTCCCCACAACGGTTGCAAGTTGCCCAAGCGGAAGAGGAACTAAGTCATGGCGCGTTATACCGGCCCCAAAGTCCGCCTGTCGCGGCGTCTGAACACCAACATCTTCGATAACGAAAAGGGTCGTAAAGCCCTTGAGCGTCGTCCTTTCCCGCCCGGTCAGCACGGTCGGACTCGTCGTCGTTCAGCGGGTAGTGAGTACTTGCTCCAGCTTCAGGAGAAGCAAAAGGCCAAGTACATCTACGGCGTCCTCGAACGACAGTTCCGCAAGACCTACGAGGAAGCCAACCGATTGGCCGGTCCGACTGGTGAGAACTTGCTCCGCCTCCTCGAGCTTCGTCTCGACAACGTGGTCTATCGCGCGGGCTATGCCACGACGCGACCGCAGGCTCGTCAATTCGTGAGCCACGGGTTGATTCAGGTCAATGGGAAGCGTCTGGATATTGCAAGCGCCCGAGTGAAAAAGGGTGATGTCGTGTCCTTGGCTCCTAAGGCCCGCGACATGATCGTCATTCAGCACAATCTCGACACCCTCGACCGCTCGGTTGTGGGTTGGCTGGAGACTGGCGACGGTGGCAAGCAGGTCACCGTGCGTTCCGAACCAGCTCGCGAGCACATCGATGTACCCGTCCGCGAACAGCTCATCGTCGAGCTCTACTCGAAGTAATTCCATCCCCTCCGACGAACGGAAGTGAAATATGCTCGTCATCCAGCGTCCCTCAGTTGAAGCCATCGGCGAAGAGTCCAATAACCGGCAGAGTTTTGCCATTGGCCCTCTCGAACCGGGCTTCGGCCACACCATTGGCAACTCCCTGCGCCGAGTTCTGCTCTCGGCCATTCCCGGAGCGGCCATCACCACTGTTCGTTTCGACGAAGCTCTTCACGAGTTCGACACCATCCCCGGTGTCACCGAGGATGTCACTGACATCATCTTGAACTTGAAAGACGTCGTGCTGCGTTCCACTTCGGAAGAAACGGTTACCATTCGCGTCGACGTACGTGGACCCGCGGTGATCACCGCCGGTGACATCCAGTGTCCGGCAGATGTCGAGATCCTGAACAAGGATCTGGTCATCGCCACTGTGAATGCCAAGGGTCGTTTGGCAGTCGACTTGACTGTGGGCCAAGGTCGTGGCTATTTGACGAGCGACCGTGACTCCGGTTCGCGCACGATTGGTGTTATTCCCATCGATTCCATCTTCACGCCGGTCCGCCGCGTGATGTTCGATGTGCAGCCGACACGAGTCGAGCAGTCGACCAACTACGACAAGCTGGTCCTCGACATCGAGACTGACGGCACCTTGTCGCCCCGTGAAGCATTGGCCTCCGCAGGTGCAACCTTGCGTTCACTCGTGGACTTGATTGCCAATCTCTCCGAAGAACCAAAGGGACTCGAGTTGGGTGAAGTGATTCAGGCCGGCGCCGCTAGTCCCGATTTGGACATCGCCATTGAGGATCTCGATCTCTCGGAGCGTCCCCGTAACTGTCTCAAGCGAGCCCAGGTGAACACCATCGGAGAATTGCTGAGCAAGACCGAGGATGACCTTTTGAATATCACCAACTTCGGACAGAAGAGTCTCGACGAAGTGAAGCAGAAACTCGATGAGCGAGGTCTCTCACTGCGCGGGTGACCGCCGCATTGAGCCTCTCCTCGACCGGATTACGTAAAGCGAAAGAAGAACCACGATGCCCGCAAAACCCCGCCGTGCCAGAAATTTCGGTGGCAGTTCCCAGCACCAGAAGTTGATGATGGCCAACCTGACGGCTTCGCTCATTGCGGCAGAGGCCATCGAGACCACCGAAGCCAAGGCTAAGGCTCTGCGCCCCATTGCTGAGAAGTTGATCACCAAGGCCAAGAAGGCCAGTGAAGGTGACGCCGCCAGTATCCATCGCATTCGTCAAATCCAGGGCTACCTCGGCGACAAAGAAATGACCAACAAACTGGTGACTGAGGTTGCACCACGGTACGCCGATCGCAATGGTGGTTATCTCCGGATTTTGAAGCTCGGACCGCGTCAGGGCGATAATGCCCCCATGGCGCGCATCGAACTTGTGTGATGAGACGACTGCAATGACCGCTTCGTCCGCGAAAGACTTCGTGTGATGACTGCGACTGCGATACGTGAGAATGGGCCCGCCGTGAGGCGGGCTCGTTTGTTGGTGGCCTATGACGGTTCCCAATTCCATGGTTTCGCCGAAAATCGCGATGTACGCACCGTGGCCGGTACTTTGCGAGCCGCACTCAGTCGTATCGCCCGATTCGAGGTGGATATCACCGGTGCTGGTCGTACTGATGCCGGGGTCCACGCTTGGGGACAGGTCGTCAGTTGTGACCTGCCCGAGAACGTAGACCTGGAACAATTACCCCGGCGGCTGACCAAAATGTGTGCCCCGGGAATCGTGGTGCGTTCGGCGGAGTGGACCTCAAATGATTTCCACGCTCGGTTCTCGGCTCGCTGGCGTCACTACCGCTATCGCATTCTCAATGACCCGGTGCCGGATCCTTTCTTGGCCGCGACGTCCTGGCATATTGCTGAACCCTTGAATGTTTCGCTGATGCGATTGGGTTGCGACCCCTTCATCGGTGAGCATGATTTCTCGGCTTTTTGCCGGCGGCCGGCGACAGAGCCGGATCGAGAACCAGTCAGCATGCGGCGGCGAGTGATCGAGGTCGAGTGGTCGCTGGAGGTCACCGATAAAGAGCAGAGACTATTGATTCTCGATATTCGTGCCCATTCTTTTTGCCACCAAATGGTGCGTTCGATCGTGGGAACGTTGGTCGATATCGGCTTGAGCCGACTTTCACCCGGTCGCATAACGGGAATCTTGGCCTCTCGCGATCGCTCCCAGGCCGGTCAAGTTGCCCCACCGCAGGGTCTGACGTTATGGGAGGTGGGTTATGAGTCGGATCACCAGGTACAAAACCAGGAAATTTGAGTCGGGTTCTCGGTCGTTTTCGCTCGGTCCGGCCGTATCATTTTCAGGTCCCCTGCGGGCCGTGTGGCTCGGGGAAATCGTTTGAAAGAAGATGTCATGACCACGTATTCGCCAAAGGCCAGCGAGATCACCCGCCAGTGGCACATCGTCGATGCCGAGGGTATGGTTCTCGGTCGCCTGTGTACCGAAGTGGCGCGTGTTTTGCGCGGCAAGCACAAGCCAACCTATGCACCGCATATGGACTCTGGCGACCATGTCATCGTGATCAATGCCGACAAAGTGGTGCTCACATCCGGCAAGGCCAACACACGTATGGTTCATAACTTCTCGGGATACCACGGCGGTTTGAAAAGTGAGACCTACGGGAGTCTGCTGGCCCGTCGTCCTGATGAAGCCATCCGCGGTTCGGTACGCGGCATGCTTCCCAAAGGTCCGCTCGGTCGTCAGATGATCAAGAAGTTGAAGGTCTACGCCGGAGTCGAGCATCCTCACGGCGCACAAAATCCCTCGGCACTTGTCGTCGAGCACGCTCGAGCCCGTTGAATCGAAAGAACGAAGGATCTCTCATGTCGAAACCTCTCACTCAAACCACCGGCCGCCGCAAAGAGGCTGTCGCTCGCGTGCGGGTTCGCCCGGGAACGGGTCAGTTCACCGTCAACGGCAAACCCATCGATCAGTATTTTTGCACTGCGACTCAGCGCAACTCGGCAGTTGAAGCGTTGCGCGTCACCAACACCATGGAGCAGTACGACGTCGATGCCACTATTTTCGGCGGCGGAGTCACTGGGCAGTCGGGTGCAATGCGCATGGGTTTGGCTCGTTCACTGGTGGAACTTGATCCCGAGTCACGTCCAGCCTTGAAGAAGGCGGGATTGCTCACCCGCGATGCTCGTCGCAAGGAGAGCAAGAAGTACGGACTCAAGAAGGCCCGTAAGGCTCCGCAGTACACGAAGCGCTGATTGCGCTGGCGTGGCGGATCGGTTCATGACGGACCCGGTTCTCCCTCGTTTTGGCACCGATGGTGTCCGGGGTCG
>JBEIGJ010000029.1:0-18899 GCA_040381935.1 Acidimicrobiaceae bacterium
AACTCGATCTGACGCCCGTTGATGGACGTCGAACCGATCTTTCTCGGATCGGGTCTTTGGCATCCAATGGTGGTATCAGACTGCTCTTATGTGATTCCACGAATGCCGAAGAACGGGGCTACTCGCCTAGTGAAAGTTCGATCGCTCCAGTTTTACGCGGCCTTTTTCGCGAGCACCGTGAGCAACGGATCATTACTGCCAGTTTTGCCAGTCATATTCATCGCATTCAGCAGATCATCGATGCTGCGGTCGAAGAGGATCGCAAGGTGGTCACCATGGGCCGTTCGATGCAAAAAAATGTGCGTATGGCCCGTGATTTGGGGGTCCTACGAGTTCCAGAGGGAACTCTCATGGATATCGAAGATGCTCGTGACTTTCCACCGTCCAAGATCTGCGTGATTTCGACGGGAAGTCAGGGTGAGCCGATGTCAGCGCTTTCGCTGATGGCGCGCGGCGATAGCAAATGGCTGAAAGTGGGCGATCAGGATGTCGTCATACTCTCCAGCAACGCCATTCCCGGAAACGAAACCAATGTTGCCCGGGTGATCGATGGGCTTTTGCGTTTGGGGGCCGAGGTCGTTCATTCGGGTATCGCTGATGTCCACGCAACCGGCCACGCGCAAGCAGACGAATTGAAGATGTACATGTCCATCGTGAAGCCCGAATGGTTCATCCCCATCCATGGGGAATACCGGCATTTGGTGGCGAACTCGCGTATTGGGATCGCCATGGGAGTGCAGCGGCAAAAGACCATTCTTTGTGAAGATGGAGATGTCATCGAGTTGACCGATGAGGGGATGAGTGTCGTTGGCCGAGTTCCAGCGGGTTATCTCTATGTGGATGGCATTGTCGGCGATGTCGGTCAGGGCGTTCTTCGAGATCGCCGCGTTCTCGCTGAAGAAGGAGTCGTCGTCGTGGTGGTCACCGTCGATCTCGAGAGTCGCAAAGTCATCACTGGGCCAGAGATCATCACTCGCGGCTGGGTGTATGCGCCCGAAGCCGAGGATCTCCTCGATGAAGCGTGTGATGTGGTGTCTGCTGCGGTGGAAAAGGCATTGGCAGCCGGTGTGCGCGATCCGGAAGGACTTGAAAAGGATGTTCGGCGGGCTGCGGGAAAGTTCGTCAATGAGAAGACCAAACGGCGTCCGATGATCGTGCCCGTTGTCATGGAAACGTGACATTGGAGCGCCGTTTCGTCTCATACGCGGTGGCCGTGATTTTTTCCGCGCTGGGAACTGGGCTCCTTGCGGGATGTGGTGAGAGTAGTGGTGAATCCTCGCCGGTGAATCTGGGCATCGAAAATATCGCCCGTGCGGTGGCTGCGGTTCGAGAACAACAGCGAGCAGAGCCCCGATTTTTCGAAATCAACAGCACTGCCGAGGGGGTCAATCTCTTCATTGCCGTGACGAGATCGGGGGACCTCGGTGTTCCCGATGCGGTCATTCAAGGACGCTTTACAACCGAGAGCGGACTAGTGCTTTCAGATGAACTTCTCGATGCATCGGGTTCTGTTTTCTCAGTTACCAACCTAGAACTCTCAGCGGACCGACTGGTGCGCAACGTGGTGGCAGAGTTGAGGACATCGACTCCTTTGATGTTCGTGCTCACAGCTACGAATGGCGCCGATAGTGATGCTCTTCCCGTGATGCGGATCCTCATGGAATCGGCTCGCGGAGGTCGCCTTGCAGTCTTTGTCGACCGCGATGGCGTCATTCTCGGGACTGAGGTCCTCGAAGAGTAAGTACTGCCGGTCAGGGATGCATTCTGTGGATTGACCGAACACCTGCGCGTCGCGTTGCTAGCGTTCCCTGTGATGTCCCGCCCCAAGAGTGCGCCGAAAAAGACGGCCAAGACCAAACTTCCCGCCTCTCGGACCGTAAATCGATCCTCGACGGGGCGAGAGATGAATCAAACTGGGGCCGAAAAATCTCCCGGGGAGATCCGTCGGGCGGTCTACGGCCGCGAACATGAGTTTTGGGCCATTGGATTTGTGGCCTGCGGTATTTTGGTGGGTCTGGCGGTCTATGCCCGCTTGGCTGGTCCCGTCGGTCGGGGCGCCGATGCCGGACTCGGAGCAGCGATTGGTTTGGGGCGATACGCGCTGCCGGTCATTTTGGTCTCCATCGGAGTGGCCCTGCTACGTGGTGATCGCCCCACTGGACGCTCCCGTTTGTCGATCGGCTGGGGCGGAGTCCTGGTGGCTTGTTTAGGGGTCCTTCACGTTGCCCGAGGACCGCGTGCCTATACCGGTATCGATGATCTCGGTGGTGCTGGAGGTTGGATCGGAGCAGTCGTTGGCGAGACACTGCGGACTCTGCTCGGTCCCCTTGGTGCGGTGTTTATTTTGATCGCTGTTGCGCTGGCGAGTGGTCTGCTCATTACAAACCTGGCCTTGAAGGCCATCGTCTTGGCTCTTCGCGATGTGGCCAAGGCGACCGGATCGGGAATCTCTCGATCACTTGGAAGCCAGTGGCGTCGCGTTGCCACTCTCGATGAATCCAGTGACGAACCCGATGTTGACGATCACCATGATGATGAGCATGGCTATGAAGATGAGTATGGCTATGAAGATGACCATCTCGCGAGTCACCAGGACGACGCGGCCGATGCCGACAGTCGAAATTCGGTCACCGATGACGGACCGTTCATTCAACAGCAACTTATTCAACAACAATCAAGTGAAGCAGATACCAGTGGCGATGAGGGAGTGGCATCCACGCAGCGTCAGCCGTCCACGGTGCGTCGTGGATCAAGCTCGACTTCCTGGACCCTGCCTTCGGCTTCCTTTCTCACTCGCACTGGCAAACAGTCCATTGATGAACGCGAGATCGACCAACGAGGCCGTGATTTAGAGAGCGCTTTGTCATCTCATGGGGTCGAAGTGAAATTGGTCGACCGGACGGTGGGACCGACGGTCACGCGTTACGAACTCGAACTCGGTCCAGGGGTCAAAGTAGCTCGGGTGACCAGTCTGCAAAAGGACATTGCGTATGCCCTGGCTGCAACTGATGTGCGGATTTTGGCACCTATTCCCGGTCGTTCGGCAATCGGCATCGAAGTTCCCAACCGGACGCGTCAATTGGTATCGCTTGGTGACCTGATGGCTTCGGCCGAAGCGAAAGTCTCTAACCATCCGCTCGATGTGGCAATCGGAAAAGACATTGCTGGGCGCTCAGTATTTTTGAATTTGGCGACCACCCCTCATCTCTTGATTGCCGGGGCTACCGGTGCTGGTAAGTCGAGCGGTATCAACTGCATCATCACGTCGTTATTGATGCGGTCGACACCAGATCAAGTTCGACTGATTTTGATCGACCCGAAACAGGTGGAGATGGGCCAATACGCGCGCTTGCCACATCTACTCACTCAGCCGGTGACCAATCCTAAAAAGGCTGCTAACGCGTTGTCTTGGGCTGTGCGCGAAATGGAGCGTCGTTACGACGTTCTTTTCGAAATGGGCTACCGAGACATCACGGGCTATAACGCAGCCTTCGATCGAGGCGAATTGTCGGTCGAGGTTGGATCGGAGAGAGAACTCGAGCGAATGCACTACATCGTCGTCGTGGTCGATGAGTTGAACGACTTGATGATGGTTGCGGCGCGCGATGTGGAAGAGAGCATTACGAGGATTGCGCAAAAAGCGCGAGCAGTCGGTATTCACTTGGTGATCGCCACTCAACGTCCTTCGGTGAATGTGATCACTGGGGTGATCAAAGCCAATGTTCCAGCACGAGCTGCATTTGCTGTTTCATCGCAAACCGACAGTCGGGTCATTTTGGATCAAGTCGGTGCCGAGAAGCTGGTCGGGCGGGGTGACATGCTGCTGTTGCCGGGGAACTCGGCCGTGGCCCAGCGTATTCAGGGTTGCTGGGTTGAAGAGGAGGAAGTTCGCAAAGTCGTCTCATTTTGGCGCAAACAGGCGCCGGTGCAGTACGTCAGTGGAGTCGAAGGCGATGAGCCTTCGACGGGGAGCGCCGCTGGTCGCGCCATCACGGAAAGTGCCATTACGGATGGCGTCACAGCGGCCGGCAACGGGGATGACGGTGATGACGTTCTGGTGAAAAAGGCTATGGAGTTGGTTGTCCGCAGTCGACTCGGTTCGACGTCCATGCTGCAGCGCAAGCTAGGAGTGGGCTTTGCTCGCGCTGGTCGGATTATGGATCTCTTGGAACAACGAGGCATTGTGGGTCCGAGTTCGGGGAGCAAGGCCCGAGAGGTACTGATGACCATCGAGGAGTTCGAGGCACTCTGAACTGAACCTTCTCCGGAGATATTCATCGCCGTCATGTCGGGGTAATGTCGGCTTCGCGACGGGCCCGCATTGGGCATCGTGCCATGAAGTGGAGGGGGAGAGATGAAGTTGGAGGAAATTGCTTCGGGTCTACGGTTTCCCGAAGGGCCTATTGCTTTGAGAGACGGCCGCGTGATCGTGGTCGAGATGTTTGGGCCGCGACTCACCGTTATCGATCCTGACGGGACCAAGCACACCATTGCCGACATCGTGGGAGGTCCAAATGGAGCTGCTATTGGACCCGATGGCGCTCTGTACCTGTGCAATAACGGGGGTTGTTTCACCGAGATTGATTTTGGTGGACTTTGTTTTCCCGGTCCTTTCGATCCGCAGCGCTACAGCGGTGGACGCATTCAACGAGTCGATATCGATAGCGGTCGCGTCGAAGATGTCTACACCCACTGTGATGGACGACCCCTGCGGGCACCGAACGACTTGGTTTTCGATCAACATGGCGGCTTCTATTTCACCGATCACGGAATTCGTGATAACGCCGCTCGTAGTGCGGATATCACTGGTATCTACTATGCGTTGGCCGATGGCAGCATGATCCGCGAGATTGCCTTTCCGGTCGATAGTCCGAATGGCATCGGACTATCTCCCGACGGCAGTCGTCTGTACTGGGCCGAGACGCACACCGGTCGGGTCTTCCAACGCCAAATCGTCGAGCCAGGAGTCTTGGCACCAACTGCGCCGGGGGATACCAGTTCAGTTCTTTGCGGATTACCAGGACTTCAACTTTTGGATTCGCTGGCTGTGGACGGATCAGGCAATGTCTGCGTGGCCACCCTGGTCAATGGCGGTGTGACGATCATCTCCCCGGAAGGTGAGATTCTTGAGCATGTGCCGACCGGGGATTTACTGACAACGAATATCTGCTTTGCCGCTGATGGGTCCGATACCGCCTACATCACCTTGTCGGGAACCGGAAAACTGGTGAAGACCACATGGCCCTATGGTGGATTGGCCTTGGCTCAGGCGCGATAGGTCCTCTTGGCGTCGTCGTCGACGTCGGATGCGGGCACGACGACTACTGCTCCCAGATATCCTCAACCCGTGAACACTCAGCGTCGACAGTTTTACGTCGAGACTCTGGGTTGCCCGAAGAACCAAGTGGACTCGGACAAGATCATCGGCACTCTTTTGGCCGAGGGTTATCTTCCCACTGACGAGGTCGGTGCTGCCGATCTGGTGGTAGTGAACACTTGTGCTTTCATCGATCAGGCTCGTCAGGAGTCGGTTGACGCGATCTTGACTCTGGAATCCCAACGTCGCCGCGGCTCACAGCTCGTTGTGACTGGTTGTATGGCTGAGCGCTATGGGTCCGAGATCACCGATGCCATACCTGAAGTGGACCTGGTGGCGGGATTTGGTGTCTCAGTGATTCCCGTTTCCACGAAAAAGCGTATTCCGGTGTCATCGCATCCGGTGCCGACTATGGATCTCTTGAACCTTCCTCGGCCCAAGAGCACGTTGCCGTGGGCGTATGTGAAGATTGCCGAAGGATGCGATCGACAGTGCGGATTTTGTGCGATTCCTTCATTTCGCGGTCCGCAGCGCAGTCGAGATATCGAGTCGATCCAACGTGAAGTGCGCGAACTGGATGTCCGGGAAATCGTTCTAGTGGCCCAAGATCTTGCCAGTTATGGAAAGGATCGACCCGCCGAATTGGGAGCGGGAAGTATCGTGCCCCTCGTTCGGTCCCTCACGGAAAGCATCGAGCGTGTTCGCTTGTTGTATCTGTACCCAAGTGACCTCAGCGATGAACTCGTGGACGTGATGATCTCCTCTGGTATGCCGTATTTCGATTTGTCATTGCAGCACGTCAGCAAATCGCTCCTTCGCCGTATGCGTCGTTGGGGTGACGGCGACCGTTTTTTGCGACGAATTGACGACATTCGCGGTCGTGAACCAGAGGCAGCCTTCCGGAGCAATTTCATTGTTGGTTATCCCGGGGAGACCGAGGAAGATCACGATCAGCTCTTGGCTTTCATCGAATCAGCCCAACTCGATTGGTGTGGATTCTTCCCGTATTCGCCCGAGGACGGAACGTACGCGATCGGCCTCGATGGACAAGTTGATCCCGACCTGGCCCGAGAACGGCTCTCTGAATTGACAGAAATGCAAGATCGCATTACCGCCAGTCGGCGCGACGCTTTAATCGGTCGCCGGGTGCGAGTTCTGGTGGATGAAAGAGGTGAAGCGCGCTCGCACCGTGAAGCACCGGAAATTGATGGGATCATCGAAGTTTCCGTCGAGTTGGATCCTGGCAGTTTTTACGATGTCACGGTGGTCGATGCCCATGGTCCGGACCTGATTGCTGAACTCTGAAGAATTCGTTCATTTCATGAATTCGAGCGTTGCTCGGCAGCGCTTGATGGCAATCCGGTTTCAATAGTTCTCCGTTCATCACCCGATGTGGCAGGCTTGACGGGTGCCCGTAGACCCCAATGCCATCGCAACCTGGGCCAATGCAGTCACGGTGGGTCGCATACTGGTTTCGCCGCTGATGTTCTTGGTAGTGCCTGAGCAGGCGGGGGGCTCGTGGTGGGCGGCGGTGCTCTGGACGGTGTTGTGCTCGAGCGATGGGATCGACGGCTATTTGGCTCGTCGCCATGGGGCAACCCGCTCGGGGGCCTTCCTCGATCCCTTGGCCGACAAGGTCCTGGTTCTCGGCGCCATGTTCACTCTGGTGAGTCGTGAGATTTTCTGGGTGGTACCGGTATTGATCATTGCGGCCCGCGAGATTGCCATCAGCATGTATCGCGTCTTGGCGGGGGCCAAAGGAATCAGCGTGCCAGCAAGTCGTATTGCGAAGTTCAAAACGGTGGCTCAGCAGCTGGCCATAGGTTTTGCAATCGCTCCCTTGACCACACAAGATGCGACGTGGCTCTGGCTGGGTCTGCTTTGGCTGTCCGTTGTGCTGACGTCGATCAGCGGTCTGCAGTACCTCTGGCGGGCCCGCCGCTTGGCCAAGCTGCAAAAAGCCGGATAGGAGACTGAAGTCGATGCGTTGTTCGGTGATTGCCGTTGGGACGGAGCTCTTGCTCGGTCAAATAACTGACACGAATTCATCGTGGATGGGCAGTCAGTTGGCAGCGCACGGTATTGACTCGCACCTTCAGGTCAAAGTTGGCGATAATCAAGAGCGCGTTGTTGCTGTCCTGCGGTATGTACTCGATCACTCTGATGCGGTCATCATGTGCGGTGGGCTCGGCCCAACGCACGATGATCTGACCCGTGAGGCCATTGCCGAAGTAATGGGTTCGGAATTACGACTCGACGACCAGGTGGCTGCAACTATTCGCCACATGTTTGCAGCACGTCAGCGACGAATGCCCGAGAACAACTTGCGACAAGCCATGGTCCCCGTCGGAGCAGAGGTCATCGCCCAAACTCGAGGAACAGCTCCGGGCCTGATCTGTCCGATCGGCGACAAGGTGGTTTACGCAGTTCCGGGAGTGCCCCATGAAATGCAAGAGATGATGGAGCGAGCAATCCTTCCCGACCTGCACCGCCGGAGCGGGTTCAACGATGTCATTGTGAGTCGTTTGATTCGCACCTGGGGTGAAAGCGAAAGCGGTTTGAACGAGCGACTCGCTCCGTTGATTGCCGAATTGGAAGAAGTCTCCAACCCGACGTTGGCTTTTTTGGCCAGCGGGTGGGAGGGACTCAAGGTTCGACTGACGGCCAAGGGTCCAAATCCGGCTCAGGTCGCAACTGTTCTCGACGAATGGCAGCACAAGGTTCTTGACATCGTCGGTGATGTCGTGTTCGGTTTCGATTCCGACACCATGGAGTCGGTGGTTCTGCAGTTGCTTGGTGAGCGTGGACTCAGGCTTGGTTTGGCTGAATCGGTCACGGGTGGATTGGTGGCCGGACGATTGACGTCAGTTCCCGGTGCCAGCACTGTTTTTCATGGTTCGGTGGTCTCGTATGCGAGTGACGTGAAATTCAACGTGCTGGACGTCCCTCGAGGGCCAGTCGTCAGTGAAGTGGCCGCCGCAGCAATGGCGGATGGGGCGCGTCGGGTCTTGGATGTCGACGTGGCGCTCTCCCTGACTGGAGTGGCCGGTCCGACCGAACAAGATGGTCAGCCGGTGGGGACGTTGTGTCTGGGGGTGGCTGCGAGCGGTCGTCCGACTGTGGTGACCACCTTGCGCCTGCCTGGTCAGCGCGATCAGATGCGTCAGATATCGGTGATTTCGGGCCTCGATTATCTCCGACGCCAGATCTTGGACTGGGACCTTGTATCTGACAAACCTGCTCGCCAGTAGCCTGACGGGGCTTGCCCTCGTAGCTCAGCTGGATAGAGCAACGGCCTTCTAATCCGTAGCGCGCACGTTCGAATCGTGCCGAGGGCGCCCGAATTCCGGGGCTTTCCCCTACACTTGAGCGACCGTTGCGAGCATTTTTGGTACGGCTGATGGATGAGTGAGGTCCGAGTGAAGTTCAAGAAGGGTGACACCGTTATCTATCCGCAGCACGGGGCCTGCAAAGTCGAGGCCATCCGCAAAGAGGATCCGCTCAATGTTGGAAAGGCCCAGGATTATTTGGTGTTGCGAACGGTGATCGGCGATATGACTCTGCGCGTTCCTATGGCCAAAGTCGATGAAGTAGGCGTTCGCCCACCGGTTTCTCCTGATGAACTTGAAGACCTTGTTGCGGTCTTGGCCAAGGCTGACCCGCGGGTGCCGGCTAACTGGAGCCGTCGTTTCAAGAACCATCAGGAAAAGTTGAAGAGTGGCGATGTGTATCAGGTTGCTGAAGTGGTTCGGAACCTGGCATCACGTAACCGTGACGCGTCGCTCTCGGCCGCTGAGCGAACGATGTACGAACGAGCGCGAGTCAACCTCATTTCGGAAATCGCCCCCGCTTTGAAAGTGACGACGGAAGATGCAGAGCGATACCTCGATGATGCTTTGGCGCGCGGAGTGCTCAAGCCGGTGAAGGCGGCCAAACCAGTGAAGGCGGTTGCGCCAAAAGTTGTGGCTGAGGCCGATGAGGACCTAGCACCGACGAAGAAAGCAGCAGCCGTTGCGCCCGCCAAGGTCGCCGCCAAAAAGCCGAGTGAGGCAGTCGCTCAGGGCGTTGCTAAGGCGCCAAGCAAGGAAGTGGCTAAGGCAGCTGCTAAGTCTCCTGCCAAGCCAGTTGCCAAGCCAGTTGCCAAGACACCGGCAAAGAAGTAGGGAGCTCTACGATTAGCCCGCCTCAAATTTGGGCGCGTCGACTTGGGTAGGGTGCGTCCATGATGAAGCGTGCAGTGGTATCTCGTCAGGAGTTGTCATCATTGATCGCCGACGGTGAAATTGACACCGTTGTTATGGCCTTCGTCGATCGCTACGGACGTCTTGTGGGTAAGCGAGCCGCCGGGCAATTCTTCATTGATCATGTTGCCGAGCATGGAACCGAAAATTGCGATTATCTGCTGACTTGTGATCTAGAAAACCAGCCGACCACCGGTTTTCAATTCGCCAATTTCGACAAGGGGTACGGCGACATGGTGGCCCGTGCCGATTGGGATTCGGTGCGGATTCTGCCCTGGGTGGCCAAGACGGCATTAGTGATGTGCGACCTTTTCGATACCCAAACGGGGGACTTGATCGATGTCGCACCGCGAACAATCCTGCGTGACCAAGTCAACCGAGCAGCTGCCCTGGGCTACGTGCCAATGATCGGCAGTGAAATTGAGTTCTTCATGTATCGCGAAAGTTTCGAGACTGCACGTCGCAATGGTTACCGAGATTTGCAGACCCACTCAGACTGGGCTCAGGACTACAACATCTTGCAGACCACCCGCGATGAATATGTCATCGGTGATATCCGCAGGAGTCTGATCCAAGCTGGTATCCCGGTGGAGTTTTCCAAGGGTGAGGCCGGAGCAGGACAACATGAAATCAACCTGTCGTACGCTCCGGCTTTGGAAATGGCCGACCGCAACCACATCTACAAAAACGCCACCAAAGAGATTGCCGCTTTGCACGGACGTTCGGTGACCTTCATGGCCAAGCCATCGATGGCCGATGTCGGTTCATCGTGCCATGTCCACATCAGTCTTTGGTCGCCGGATGGTCGAACATCACTTTTCGCTGATGACGGTCACGCCAGTACTGATGGCCATGGAACAAGTCCCACCTTCCGACATTTTGTTGCCGGTCTAGTGGCCACTGCCAGAGAGTTCTCTTTGTTGTGGGCGCCGACCGTCAATAGTTATCGGCGTTTTCAACCTGATTCGTGGGCACCGACCGGAATCGGTTGGGGAGTGGACAATCGCACCTTGGGATTTCGCCAAGTGGGTCACGGTTCATCGGTGCGGGTCGAAAATCGGATCCCAGGGGCTGATGCCAATAGCTATCTGGCTTTTGCGGGCATGGTCGCCGGTGGACTGCATGGCATCAAAAATCGACTCGAGTTAGGGCCAGCCTTTACTGGCAACGGATACACCGATGCTGATATCCCGCGTATTCCATGGAATCTTCCTGATGCGATCGAGTTGTGGCGCCAGAGCACCATTGCCCGGGAGTGTTTTGGAGACGCGGTCCATCATTGGATTTTGCGGTCAGCGGAGTCCGAGTGGGAGGCTTTCAATCGCCACGTCTCGGACTGGGAATTGACGCGTTATTTCGAACGAATCTGAACGAGTTCACTCCGGCGTACTCGCAGTGGGAAGAGGAAAAATTGACCACCTACGCTACGCACGATGAAATCTTGGGTTCTGGACGCCTGCGGGGAAAAGTTGCTCTCATCACCGGAGCCGCCGCCGGTCTAGGACGTGTTGGCGCCGAACTTTTCGCGCGAGAAGGGGCATCGGTCGTCATCGCCGACGTCATCGACGGCGATGAGATCGTGGATGCGATTCACGCGCTGGGGGGTGAAGCATCTTTTGTCCGGTGCGATGTGAGCGATGAGTCCTCAGTCGAAGCAGCGGTGGCTTTTGCAACCGAAAACTATGGTGCGCTGCACATTTTGTACAACAACGCTGGCGTGATGTTGAGTGACGATGATGGTCCAGTGAATACGCCAACGGAGGTGTACCGCAAAACGATGGACATCAACGTTCTCGGGTCACTTCTCGGTTGTCGCTACGCCATTCCGGCCATGCTGGCATCGGGCGGCGGTTCGATTGTCAATGTTGCCAGTTTCGTTGCCCACATGGGTGCAGCCACTCCGCAAATCGCCTACACGGCCTCAAAGGGTGCCGTCTTGGCAATGACGCGAGAGATCGCAGTCATTTATGCCCGCCAAGGTATTCGCGCTAATGCACTGTGTCCTGGCCCGATCATGACGCCCCTTTTGGCCAAATTCCTCAGTGATGACGAGCGACGAAATCGGCGCCTTGCCCATATCCCGATGGGACGGTTCGGTAGAGCCGAGGAGATTGCTCAGGGGGCGCTTTTTCTCGCCTCTGATGAGAGCAGTTGGATGACCGGACAATCCCTGATCATCGATGGTGGTATTACTGCTGCCTACGTCACACCCGAGTGAGCGCTCGAGAAAGTGGATGACTTCGACTCAACTCAAGATGACAGTGCCGAGTGCCGTGAGAATCTCGGCCGCTAGACCGGCGCGGTCGGCGTAATTGAGAGAAATTTTCGACTCGTCATCGCCCAGCATGGCTTGGTCACTGACAGCCGATAAGACGAGATCGATGGAACGAGGTTGGGGATGGAAGAGATCGAGGGCCAAAAGGGTCCCCCCGACCGGGATGGCTTCCGACGGATGAGCGGTGCGGCCCCAGTCGATGAAAAAAGGAAGAACCCCGCCGAGAGGTATGTCAGCAGACGTCGACTCTCCATCGCCGTAGGCGAGGGGCGGCGAGGTCAATGTCCATTCCAAAACCACGCCATCGGGGCGACGACGAGACATCGAATGGATATCGCCGGGATCAAAGCCCACGGCTCTGGCCGCCGCAACCACTTCTGACAGGGGTCGTTGTGGTGCTGCACACCAAGCCACCAATCGGGCGACTTCCAGTTCGTCGATCCCGAAAGGCCGCGGGCCATCGGGGTCGGGTTGAGCAGGATCGGGGCCAATGACCTCCAGGTAGGTGCGTCCCCCCAGTCCTAGTAGAGCATTGAATGTTCCCCATCCCAGATGGGCTCCACCCGGTGTCGGAGCAACCCCAAATTGCTTTTCGATGTCGGCAACAGTGGTCTGCAGATCCGGAGTGGCGTAAACCAAATGGTCTATATGAAGGTTTTTGCTCATGGTGTCTCTCAGAGCCTGCCAAACTCAGGGTCATGTCTGAAACTCCACAGGATGCCACCGGTCCAATTCCCATTTTTGGTTCGGGACCAAAAGTTGCCTTTATTGGTCTGGGGGTGATGGGTGGGCCGATGGCTGGTCACCTGGCCCGAGCTGATTATCGAGTCACGGTGTACAACCGCACTGCGACCAAGGCCCTGGCTTGGGTGGCGGTCAATCAGGGTATGGCGGCTCCAACCCCAGCTGAGGCCGCTGAAGAGGCGGATTTCGTCATGGTTTGTGTGGGGAATGACGACGATGTGCGCGATGTGGTGCTCGGTCCATCTGGAGTTCTGACCTCGATGGCACCGGGCTCGGTACTCATCGACCACACGACCGCCTCGGCCACGTTGGCTCGAGAACTGGCCGAGGCCTGTCGGGAACGCTCGGTGGGCTTCGTCGATGCCCCAGTCTCTGGTGGTCAGGCGGGCGCCGTCAATGGCACCTTGACCATCATGTGCGGCTGCGATGATGCCGATGTTTTTCGAGCAGCAAAAAATGTCCTGGCTCCCTATGCCCGGGCGTGTGAACGAATGGGGCCCGCTGGATCTGGGCAGTTGACCAAGATGGTGAATCAGATTTGTATTGCCGGGGTCGTTCAGGGATTGGCTGAGGGCATCAACTTTGCCCAGAAAGCGGGTTTGGATGTTGATGCTCTCGTCGAAGTCATCGGCAAAGGAGCGGCGGCAAGTTGGCAGATGGACAATCGAGCACGTTCGATGGGCCGCGGTGAATTCGATTTCGGTTTCGCGGTGGAATGGATGCGTAAGGATCTCGGTATTTGTCTAGACGAAGCAGACCGCAATGGGGCCCGTTTACCTCTCACGGCATTGGTTGATCAGTTCTATGCCCAGGTCATGGCGCGGGGTGGCCGACGGTGGGATACCAGCAGTCTGATCCACTTGCTCCAAAATGACTGAGTTCGTCAGCCGAAGAGTCGGTGAGCCATCTCTTCCTTCTAGTGTGGGGGAACCGAGCAGGCAAGGTCGGAGATGAACTGGGATCACGAAGGGGGATGACTGGCACATGACGATTCGCGACAAACTCATCGACCAGGCTCGAGTGACGATTGCCCATAACCGAGCCGGCACAACCCATCTCACCGAGTCGGTGACTTCTATTCCGGCCACACACTATTTCGATCCAGAGCGCTGGCAACGAGAAGTTGATCTGATCTTCAAGCGGGTGCCGCTCCTCATCGCGACATCAGCGGAGATTCGTGATCCGCATGCCTATAAGGCCATCGAAGTGGTGGGCGTGCCCATTCTTTTGGTACGCGATGGCCACGGTGTATTGCGCGCCTTCGTCAATATGTGTAGCCATCGTGGTGCCATGCTCGTGGATGAGGGAGTTGGTTCGGCTCGGCGTTTTGCTTGTCCCTATCACAATTGGACATATGATCCAGCCGGAAGCTTGGTCGGGGTTTTCAAACAAGATGATTTCGGGCCCCTCAACGCGGACTGTCTGGGCCTCACGTCACTTCCGGTTGCTGAACGCGCCGGTCTCATTTGGGTGATCTTGTCGCCGACATCGACCCTCGACTTCGATACCTTTTTTGCTGGCTACGACGAGATGATGGAACTGTGTGGCTTCGCCGAGATGCACCATTACGGATCACGTCGTTTGGCAGGACCGAACTGGAAAGTGTCCTTCGATGGATATGTCGATTTCTACCATCTGCCGATTTTGCATAAGGACACCTTTGGTCCACAGATGTCGCCTGACGCCCTTTTCCATCGCGTCGGTCCGCATCAGCGAGTCACTGGACCGCGGGGTTCGTGGGCGAAATTGGAAAAACGGGCGGTGGAGGATTGGCCCGACTGGGCTTTGGTCAGTGGCGTGTGGAGTGTTTTCCCGCACGCGTCGATTGCTGGATTCGATGTGGTGGGGCACAAGATGTATCAAGTTGCTCGCATCTTCCCGGGCGATACAGCTGATGAGTCGGTGACGTATCTCGACTTCATCTCGACGGCCCCTCCAACTCCGGAGAACATCGCCACCATCGAGCAGCAAATCTCCTTCTTGGAAAAGGTGGTCCGCGATGAGGATTATGCCACCGGATTGAAGATTCAGCGCACGGTGAAAACCGGTGCAAAGAAAGAATTTTTCTTCGGGCGCAATGAAGGTGGCGCTCAATACGTGCATGGATGGTTGGACGTGTTGCTAGAAACTGCCGACGCTGATTTGAACGATGTTTTTCGAAAAGGTGTTGAAGCGGGACGGTTGGTGAACCCCTGATGGGCGATTATCCATGACCGAAGTCGGTCTTTGCCTACCGCAACTCGGACCCCATGTCACTGCCGAAGTCATAGCGGAATATTCCCGACGGGCTGAAGCCTGCGGCTATTCCAGCCTGTGGGTGCAGGACCATTTCATGTATCCCCTTGCTCCGAAACGGGGATACGGCGGACCTGATGTACTTCCGCCAGAGCAGTACAAGTCGGTCTTTGCGCCATTGGAAACCCTGGCGTACGTCGCCGGCGTTACATCGCAGATGAATCTCGGAACCAGCATCTTGGTCGCAGGAAATCATTGGCCCGTTTCTTTGGCCCAGCGGTTGGCCAGTATCGACCACATGTGCACCGGACGTCTGATCGTGGGTCTCGGAGTGGGGTGGAATGCCGAGGAGCATCAGGCTTCGGGTACCGAGATCGAAACTCGTGGTCGTCGTATGGACGATTTCATTCCGGCACTCCTGGCCTGCTGGGATGCCGATCCTGTGTCGTACGACGGGACGTTTTTTCAGATTCCGCCATCGCATATCAATCCCAAACCACGACAACGCCCGGTCCTGCTTTCGGGTATGTGGTCCAAGGCCGGACTCGAGCGCACGGCTCGATGGTTCGACGCCTGGAATCCGGCCGGTATGCCGGTGGCCAAGGTGGCCAAGATGGCGGCTGCGATCAATGCCATGCGCAGTCACGAGCAATCCCCGATTGAGATCTATTACCGATCATTCGTTCAAGCACCCCTTGGCCCGGTGGCCGAGGACGGGACCAATGTGCAGGCCCTAGTTCGCGATGCACTCGAAGCGCGAGATGCGGGCTTTGCCGAAATCACCTTGGAGCCTAATTTTTGGTCGCATATCAGCGCACCAGAGGATTGGCTGAAGATTCCCGAGTTGTACGCGCCCGTTCTCGAAGCCGTCCGCCGATAACACTGCGGCGCCCGTCGCCACTATGGAGTGCTCAACCCAGCGACTGCGGGTCATTCAAAATGTCGACGATGGTGCGACAGAATTCAGCAGCCGGGGCTCCATCGAAGACTCGATGATCCCAGGTCAAACTCAGTGTCAGCCGTTTGACTGTGCTGATCTTGCCCTTCTTTTTGATCACGATGTCGTCGCGGAGACGACCAACTCCCAAAATCGCTGCGTTCGGCGGATTGATGACCGGGGTAAATCCATCCACCCCGAACATGCCAAGAGCAGTCACTGAGAAAGTTCCACCTTCGAGATCTTCGAGTTGTGTGCGACCATCCCGAGCGGCATTGGCCAGACGCTTGCTCTCTCGGGCGATGTCGGCCAGCGGGAGTTGATCGGCCTGACGTATCACCGGCACGACCAGCCCACCCGGTATCGCTACCGCCAGACCGATATTCACCTCGGGTAGTTCGGCGATTCCACCATCGACGATTTGGGAATTGACGTAGCGATGTCGGGCCAAGGCGCGTCCCGAGGCCGCTATGAGATAGTCAGTGAAACCGGGAGGTGCTTCGGACGAGCCAAAGTCGTTGCGATGTTCGATCACCCGGTCGAAGTCGGCATCCATGTACAACGTGAGTTGCGCCATTTCCTGTAGCGATGCGTGCATCCGTTTGGCAATTGTGCTGCGCATACCGGACATCTTTTTGACTCCTGCAGGAACATTGCTCGACGTCGACGCCGAGCTGGCAGGTGAAGTCGGTGCAGGCGATCTGGATATTCCTGCCAACAACTGACGTACGTAGAGAGCAATATCATCCCGCTCGATACGGGCGTTCCCCGATGAACTCGGTACCTGACGGAGGTCAACCCCGAGAAGATCAGCCAATTGCCGAGCAGCCGCAGTAGCTGTGATGTTTTCTTGGCCACCTGACGCAGCGTGGGCCGAGGGCAACGCAGTAGTCGTCGTGGTCCTTTGCGCTGCCTCTTGAACATCTTCAGAGACAATGCGACCACCGGGTCCACTGCCGGTGACCGTTGCCAGGTTCACACCCAGAGTGGCCGCAACGCGATACGCATTCGGACTGATGAATCGTCGACCCGTTTGGGCGGTCGTTGTGATGTGGTGATTGGTTGGACTGACCTGCGCCGACGCCACGGATTGGTTGGCTACCGGCACATCAGCAGTCGCCGCACTCAGAGGGGTAGAAGTCTGTGGTGGGTCTTCACCCTCGGCGAGGAGATAGCCAATCACCGCACCGCAAGGATACGACTGACCGGTTTCACCGCTGAGGTGGATCCGACCAGCCGAGGTGGCTTCGACGTCACTTTCGACTTTGTCGGTTTCGATCCGAAGCACCGGCATCCCGGGTTGAATGGAGTCACCGTCGCTGACCAACCATTCGAGAATGGTGCCTTCCTCCATGGTGAGTCCCAATTTGGGCATGATGAATTCAGTGGCCACTGCTACTCCTCAGTTTTGATCTTGTGGGACTTGCGTCGGCATGATGATCGCTCTTTGCTGTGGGACAGTCATCGTTGGTTCGACAAGGGGGATTGGTGAAAAGTCCCCGTTCGGCGGCGATGACCAAAGTTTTTTCGACATCGATCAGGCATGGTCCTCGCCAATCGATGTGGGCCGTGATCCGGGAATCGCTTCGCGTGACTCGATCTCGCTCGCCATCGAAGGCCAAGATGTGACCACCGGCAATGGTCAGGGGTTCTTCATCAGCGAGTTGCTGAACATCTGCCACGGTGACCGTTGTGAAGGCACCGGGGGCCAAGGGCACGCGAACCTGAGTACCTGGCGATCCCATGGTCACTCGAACTCCACCTGGTTGATGGCGCAAGACCGGGTGGATGCGACCGGCTATTCCCGATAACCCAGAACCAACGGGTGTGGCGATGGCGGCGATTACTTCTCTCAGTGTTTGTGGATCTTGTACCGCACGGGCACCAGTGAATTGTCCGGAAACAACCGCAAGTTCGACCAAGGCAAGATCCTCATGAAGTCCCTCGTGGTCCTCGATTCGAACCACGATTCGTTTCGATCGACGACCGACCAGATCGAGGTCAACCAGATTGCGGGCCACTAACGCACAGGCCACCCCGGCAGAGGTTCCATCAAAGGCGGAGGGGAAGATGTTGTTCGTTCCCGTTGAAATAGCGACGAGAGGAACCTCGGGCCACCCGAGGGCGACATCGCGCGCCGTACCATCACCGCCAAGAACGATGACCGCTCCGACATTTTCGGCGAACAAGTGCCGAGCCGCAGCAACGGTATCCCAACGCGATCCAGACAACTGTTGGTCAATGAATGCGACCCGGCTACCAAGACCTTGAGCTGCTCGTGCTCCGAGTCGATGACCGTCTGGCATCAGTAATACCCGATCGACACCAGTCTCCAAAGCAGCCACGATGGCACGCTGAACAATTCCAACCTTGGTGACATCAGATGTATGAGTGGCCGGGGTCGAGAGGCGTCGGATGTCTTTACCGGCATGGGGATTGACAATGATGCCGACTGTGGACATCTCAGTGGTCAACTCCCGAGCACCTGACGTCGCAGCACGTCGCGGACACCATCGGCGATGTTTTTGGCTTCCGGGATGTAGTGCTTTTCCAAGGCAGGGCTGAAGGGAACCGGGGAAAATGGAGCGCCGATACGCGTCACCGGTGCATCCAGGTAGTCAAAGGCCAGTTCCTGTATCTGAGCGGCGATCTCGGCCCCTAAGCCCCCGAAGCGTACGGCTTCGTGAACGACGACTACGCGATTCGTCTTGCGCGCCGATGCCACGATGGTGTCGGTGTCCAGAGGCTGCAGAGTACGTGGGTCAATGACTTCGCAACTGATTCCTTCGGCGGCCAATGTTTCGGCGGCTGCCATGGCTTCATTGGCCATCCGAGCCCAAGCCACAATGGTCACATCGGTTCCTGATCGCATGATGTTGGCTTTGCCGAGTGGAATTTCGTATGGCTCCTCGGGTACTAAGCCGGTCATTCCCAAGAGCCGTTTGTGCTTGATCATGACTGTGGGGTTGTCCTCTTTGATGCACGAAATCATCAGTCCCTTCATGTCGTAGGGATTCGAGGGGTAGACGACTTTGAGTCCAGGGATATGACAAAGCAACGCTTCGAGTGACTGACTGTGTTGAGCCGCCGCCGAGAGTCCTCCGCCGCCGGCAGTGGTAATGGTCAGAGGCAAGGTGGCTTCGCCGCCGA
>JBEIGJ010000030.1:0-18609 GCA_040381935.1 Acidimicrobiaceae bacterium
CACCCCTTTTTCGAACCAGCGATAGATGGGGGGCAAGTCTCCGACTTGCCGTTCTGTCCAACCGATGGCCCTTTGGCCATACCAACGCCCGAGGAAGTACAACACGACGGCGGCGACGAGGATGCGTGTAAAGCCGATCAACCAGTAAGAGAGAGGATCGATGAAGGGCACGGACCCGAACAGATTGCGGTTCCGCGATGCCAGAGCGAGTACCAGCGCCGGTCGTTCGTCAACGAGGGCGGGTCCGATATTCGACCCGATGGTTCCAGCGGTGAAGAGAATTCCCGAGCTGATCAGGATGAAACGTCGCGCCGCCTGTGAAACGTGTCGGGTCGACGCAGTCATGCCAGAACAATCTAGCCACGAGGACAGGGATCCACATCGGGGACTACGCTTCGGCAAGTTCAGTGAGCACAAAAAGGGACCGGTCCATGGGATCGCTCTCAGGGGAGGAACGATGTCATCACAAAGCACGCCGACAGGCATTTCTGCTGCGAGAATTCCCGGGTTGATGCAAGAGGTGCCCTTATCGATCCTGCACCTCTTCGATCGGGCCGAGAAATACTTCGGCCACAAGAGCATCGTCACCGCCACTGGCTCCGGATTGCAGCGTACGTCCTATGCCCAATGGGCAGAGCGAACTCGTCGTCTCGGCACAGTTCTCGATCAGCTAGGAATTTCACCCCACGGACGAGTGGCGACATTCGCTTGGAACACGGCTCGTCATCTCGAGTTGTATTTCGCGGCGCCTTGCTCTGGTCGTGTTCTCCACACATTGAATATTCGGCTCTTTCCAGAACAGCTGACGTACATCGTCAATCACGCTGAAGATGAGGTCATCTTTGTTGATCAGTCATTGATTGGACTCCTGGCTCCGCTTCTCCCCACGTTCACCACCGTCAAGCATCTGGTGATCATGAATGACGGAAAAGGCGAAGTTCCCCCTCATCTCACCGGTTTTCAGGTACATGATTATGAGGAACTGCTGAGTGCCGCGACTCCGGCGCAGTTTCGCGAGGTACCCGAACTGACTGCGGCCAGTATGTGCTACACCAGTGGCACAACGGGCAACCCCAAAGGTGTGGTGTACACCCATCGCAGCACTTTTTTGCACACCATGGCCACCATGATGGCCGACGGTCTCGGGGCCAGTGAGCGGGACAAAATTCTGCCGGTCGTTCCGATGTTCCACGCCAATGCTTGGGGTCTTGCTCATGCAGCAGTTGCGGTCGGTGCGGATCTCGTCATGCCCGGACCGGATCTTTCTGGCAAGGCGGTAGCCGACCTCATCGTCAATGAAAAAGTCACTGTTGCCGCCGGCGTTCCCACGATTTGGATGGGGGTGTTGCCCGAGTTGAAAGGTCGCGATACGTCGAGTTTGCGGGCCATCCCTTGTGGTGGATCTGCGGTACCACGGGCATTATCGGAGGCCTATCGTGAGCAGACCGGCTTGCCGATTTTGCAGGCCTGGGGGATGACCGAAACCAGCCCCATTGCCGCGGTGTGTCACCTCGACGGCGACCAATTACTTCTCGATATTGATACTCAGGCTGATCTGCGCACCCAGGTTGGGCGCATCGTGTTCGGCGTGGAATGTCGGGTTGTCGAGCCCGGTACGACAGTCAGTGTCCCATGGGACGGCGAAAGCAGCGGTGAATTGCAATGTCGGGGTAACTGGATTGCTGCGACGTATTACAACGACGAGCGTGCCGGCGAAAGCTTCACCGAGGACGGCTGGCTTCGCACGGGCGACGTGGCCGCTGTCGATGGGCGTGGTCGCATTCGGCTTCTGGATCGGACCAAGGATTTGATCAAGAGCGGCGGAGAGTGGATTAGTTCGGTCGAATTGGAAAATGAACTGATGGCGCACCCGTTGATTCGTGAAGCCGCCGTGATCGGTGTGGCCCATGAAAAATGGAGCGAGCGTCCTCTGGCTTGTGTGGTGCTCGAACCCGAATCAGAACTGTCGAAAGAAGAAATTTTGGATTTCCTTTCATCCAAAGTCGCCAAATGGCAAGTTCCAGACGACGTGGTCTTCATCGATGAGGTACCCAAGACCAGTGTTGGGAAATTCTCCAAGAAAACTCTTCGGGAACGCTTTGCTGATTATCAACTCCCGACTCAATAAGACCCCACCGAGGACAAAAGAACCATGAGAAGCTTTCTACGCACTGCACTGACTATCGGAGCGATCAGCCTTGTTGTAGTGGCTTGTAGCTCAGGTGGTGACAATGGAACCAACGGAGACCGTATGGATTCGGCATCGGGAGAGGTGTCGACAACGGACCTAGCTGTCACCAATGATGCGACGACGAGCGTTCTTAACGTGCCGGCCGATTATGAGACGATTCAAGGCGCAGTGGATGCAGCCCGGGAAGGCGATCTGGTTTTGGTTGCGCCGGGAACGTATAACGAAGCAGTTCAAGTGACCACCGACAACATCGTCATTCGCGGGCTTGACCGCAATGAAGTGGTACTCGACGGCACGTTCACTCTCGACAATGGCATTCGAGTCGTGGGGGCATCCGGTGTGGCCATCGAAAATATGACGGCCATGAATTACACCAAGAATGGCTTCTTCTGGACCGGCTCCTTCGGGTATCGGGGCTCGTACCTCACTGCTTGGCGAAATGGTGATTACGGCATTTACGCCTTCGATTCCGTCGGAGGCTTGCTGGAAAATTCCTATGCCGCGGGAAGTCCTGATGCTGGGTTCTACATTGGTCAGTGTTATCCCTGCGATGCAGTGATTGAGAACGTCATTGCCGAACACAATGGACTTGGCTATTCAGGTACGAATGCTGGTGGGAACTTGCTGATCATCAATTCCACTTTCCGCCGCAATCGCGCCGGGATTGTGCCGAATAGTGGCAGTTATGAACTCTGCTACCCGCAACGCGACACCACCATCGTGGGCAATGCGGTCTACGACAACAACCAACCCGATACACCGGCCATTGATGTAGCAATTCTGGCCATGGGTAACGGAATTCTGAGCGCTGGCGGCATCCGCAACACCATCGAACGCAACCGAGTGTGGGATCACGACAAGACCGGCATTGGTCTGGTGCCATACCTCGAAGAGGACCCCAATGATGTTCTGCCGGATCAATCAACCTGGGAAACGACCTGCGATGAGGCCAAGAAGTTAATGCCTGCGACTCCCGACGGCCCGTTGCTCTGGGATTCACAGGAGAACATCGTTCGGGGCAATGTTTTGGAAGACAATCGAGTGGCCGATTTGGCAGTGGGGTCTGCTGGTTCGAATCTTTGGGAACTGGGCAATTGTTTCGAAGGCAACACCGCAGCAACGACTGCTCCGACAAATTTGTTGGCACTGTCGCCGTGTGACGGGCTCGTAGCCGATGGTGATTGGGCGACCGGAGATCTGGATGTCATCTCTTGGCTCGTGGATGCCGAAACTGCACCGCCATCGGTGGACTGGAAGACCGCGAAACTTCCGCAAATTCCAGTGCTGGAAAATATGCCCGATGCTGCAACCGCTCCGGCGGTGCCGGCCAGTTCCACTCCACCAACGGTGAATATCGAGTCCATTGATGTGCCCAGCAAGAGCGAGTGACCAACAGCGAAAGAACATTCCTCGTGGTCTCTCTTCGTCGGGTCTGGTGGCCGTGAATCTGGCTGTGCTCCTTGACGGCTGACTACCCAGTAACGGTGAAATACGGCCATAATCGAATCATGGTTGTACGCCGGCTGGTCCTTGTCTTGGGCTTGGTGGCCCTATTGACGAATTGCGGAGGCGAGAAAGCAGCAGCTCCCGAAAGTGGGTTGTTGGTGGTTCCCCCAAATGGTGATTCGATCACCATCCAGTCTTTGGACAATTCCTTTCGCCCAGTGGAATTCGAAATTGTGGCTGGCACCGAAGTGATCTTTGAGAATCGCGGCCGCAACGACCACAACATCCTTCCCGATGGGGTGAAAAACGATGCTGAGATGACGGCGTTACTAGCGTCGAGTGATGCTCCCGAGGCCTGGGGAGTGGTCGCTGCGGACTTCGTCCCCGGCGATGTTTATAGCCATGTGTTTGGCGTTCCCGGTCGATACCCGTACTACTGCTCCATCCATGGCGCTCCGGGAGCCGGTATGTACGGAGTGCTCGTGGTGACTGACCCGAATGGCGGCTATTGGAGCAGTACGGCTCCAAATGATTGAGTGGAAGATGTTGTGAGGAACACGATGGTGAGGGCGAGCGTGAAACGGCGTCAAGTTCGGCGCTCCGGTGTGGGCCTGGTGGTCGCTGGAGCACTTGTGTTGACCTCCTGTGGTGACGGTGGATCGACCGAGTCATCGGGAGCCTCATCAACGGTTGACACTGCGGTCGCAACAACGGTCGGGGTACCGGGAAGCGGTCGAGTACTGCGGGTCCCCCAAGACCATCCCACGGTGCAGGGTGCAGTTGACAGTGCCGCCGAGGGAGATCTGATTTTGATCGCCCCTGGAACGTACAAAGAAGAAGTCGAAGTGATAACGGACAACATCGTCATTCGTGGTCTCGATCGCAATGAGGTGATCTTGGACGGAGAGTTTGAAAAAGGCAACGGGATTCGCGTGGTCGGGGCCAACGGAGTCGCTGTTGAAAATATGACCGCCATGAATTATCGCAATAACGGTTTTTTATGGACGGGGGTGACTGGGTACCGGGCTTCGTACCTCACGGCTTGGCGAAATGGTGACTACGGGATTTATGCCTTCGATGCCGTTGGCGGATTGATCGAACATTCCTATGCCGCAGGAAGCACCGATGCCGGGATCTACATCGGTCAGTGTTATCCCTGTGATGCGGTTTTGACTGATTCGCTCTCGGAACATAATGCCTTGGGGTATTCCGGTACGAACGCCGGTGGCAACCTCTTCGTCATCAACTCCACATTTCGCAACAACCGGATGGGAATCGTCCCGAATAGTGGAACCTACGAACTCTGCTACCCGCAACGAGACACCGTCATCATGGGAAATCGGGTCTACTCCAATAATCAAATGGACACCCCCGCCTTTCGTTGGGCGGTTCAATTCATGGGGACCGGGATTTTTACCGCCGGTGGAGTCGCGAACACGGTGGCGAAAAATCGGGTCTGGGATCATGATCAACTCGGAGTTGCGCTTGTCCCCTATGTCGAGTGGAGTCCCAATGATGTCATTCCCGACCGTCAATATTGGGATGATTCGTGTGCCGAGACCCGCAATCTGATGCCCGGTCAACCCGATGGGCCTTTGCTCTGGGACACCTTCGACTCCCGGGTTTTTGACAACGTCATTGAAGACAGTGGTCTTGCCGATTTATCCCTGGCTTCGACAACAACAGATATTTCAACTCTGAATAACTGCTTCTCGAACAACACGTTCACCTCATCAGCACCAGCGAATTTGGAATCCCTCGCGCCGTGTGATGGTGAGGCAATGCCGGGAGATTGGACCGATTCAGTGGTGGACATGGACGCCTGGGTCAATCAAGAAAAGAATGCGGAGCGCGGTCCGCTATATCAAACTGCCCCCTTGCCTGACCGGCCCGTCTTGGACAACATGCCCAATGCCGACACCGCACCGGCAGTTCCTGCCAGTCCTCTTCCTCCAGCGGTAGACGTCGCAGCCATCAGCGTTCCTAGCCGTCTCGACTGATTCGCTGCTCAAGTTGACGGTGCCGATGAGATATTCGACCAAGCCATGGGCGTTGTTCCTGATCGGAGCGATGACGGTTGTCGTCGCCTGTGGGGGCAACACCGCGCAAGATTCGCCTCAGCATCAGTCGCATGCTGGCGCGGTCGCCAAAAAAGGCGGCGTGCCGGACGTGATTTTGGAATCTGCAGCGGTCATGGGAACTCCCGATCGACCAATTGCCGGCCCGCAGGGTGGCGTCGGTCAATTCGTCGTGGAGTGCGAATTGAGCCATGTTGCTGCTGATGATCCCATTTTGTATCCGGACCAACCGGGTGCCTCGCACCTGCACGCCTTTTTTGGGAATACTTCAACCAGTGCGGGCTCGACCCTAGAAGAGCTCGTCTCCTCACCCACAAGTTGTGATGATCCGCAAGATACTGCGGCCTATTGGGTGCCGGTGTTGATCGATGACGGACAGGTCATCGCTCCGACATCTTCGGTGGCTTACTACCGGGCCGGACTGGGCATTGAGGCAACCACTGTTCAGGCCTACCCACCGGGATTGGTCATGATCGCTGGAGATCCAATGGCATCTGAACCACAACCGCTTTCGGTGGTGGCTTGGTCGTGTGGAAACGGATCCCAGCGCAGCGCATTGCCTCCGGAGTGTCCACGCCGAGTGTGGTTGCGTTTGGATGTGACCTTTCCGGATTGTTGGGATGGCGTGAATCTCGACTCACCGGGGCATCGCAGTCACCTGCGATATTCGAACCAAGGACAATGTCTCAGTTCACATCCAGTTCCAATTCCGCAGTTGGTCTTTTCAGTTGCTTACCCGGTCTTCGGTGATGTCTCGCATCTGCGACTGGCATCGGGAAGCCTGCTCACCGGTCATGCAGATTTCGTGAACTCGTGGCATCAGGAGAAACTTGTCAACGAGGTTGAGGTCTGTCTGCAGCGAGAAAAAGTCTGCGGAATCTCCAGTGGACGCTTCACGTCATAGTTTTCCAATGGGCCCAGTGGCTGGTCCGAGTTGTTACATTCGCCCGGCGTCGGTCACGCGTCGGAGAAATTGCTGAGTTCGCTCATTTCGCGGCGTGGTGAAAAGTTGCTCGGGAGATTCGCACTCGAGAATTTGGCCATCATGAAGAAAGCACACGCGATCAGCGATTTCACGGGCGAAGTTCATTTCGTGGGTGGCAAGCAGCATGGTCATACCGTTGACTTTGAGTTCACGGACCACATCTAGCACTTCCCCCACCAACTCTGGATCCAGCGCCGAGGTGATTTCGTCGAGCAACATCACTTCGGGGTTCATGGCCAGACTGCGAGCAATAGCGACACGCTGTTGTTGGCCACCCGAGAGTTGATCGGGGTAACTACGGGCTCGATCTGCCAAGCCCAGCCTTTGTAGTAGGTCCATGCCTCGTTCGTGCGCCTCGGAACGCGGGAGACCGAGAACCTTGCGCGGGCCGATCGCAAGATTGTCCAAGACATTCATGTGTGGGAAAAGATTGAAGTTTTGAAATACCATGCCAATGCGTCGTCGAACGCCGTCGGCGCGAAATCCAGGCTCGCTGATATCGATGCCATCGAGATGGATCTCCCCACTGTCGATGGCTTCCAAGAGGTTGATGCAGCGAAGCAACGTACTTTTTCCCGAGCCTGATGCTCCGATGAAGGCGATGACTTCGGTGGGAGCGACGTCGAGCGAGATGCCGTTGAGCACCGCCCGGTCAGCGAATGATTTGTGCACATCGCGTAATGAGATCTTGGTGGCGGTGTCAGTCATCGCACTGCAGTACCTGATGTTCGGCGCCGTTCCCGGGCAATGAGGTGGTCGACGAAGCGTGTCTCGGGAATGGTCAATAGCAAAAAGATGATGGCCGCCCCCACGTAGGGCGTGAAATTCGCATATTTCGATTTGTCGATCCCTGCCTGTCGGAGGACCTCGATCGGACCGATCAAACTGACGAGAGCTACGTCTTTTTGCAAACTGATGAAGTCATTCATCAAAGGAGGAACAACGCGTCGGACGGCCTGGGGTAGTACGACGAATCGAAGAGTTTGTCCCGATGAAAGCCCGAGTGAGCGCGCCCCGGCGCGCTGGCTTTCGTGCACACTTTCGATCCCAGCTCGAAATACTTCGGCTACGTAGGACGAATAGGCCAAAACAAGTGCCACTGAACCCCAGATATAAGGGCTGTTCCAAGGTCGCGATAGCCCGAGCCCCGGCACGCCAAAGCCGATCAACAGAATGGTCAGGATCACCGGGATGCCGCGAAAGATATCGGTATACGCGGCGGCGAAGAGTCGCAAGGGGAAAAGAGCCGGTGTACGCACATTGCGACAAATGGCCAAAAGCATTCCCAGGATGACAATGCATGGTGCGCACCACAGGAATATTTGAATGTCTTTGACAAAGGCCCGGGCGAGACCGGGAAAAGTATCGCTGAGGACGTCGCCGTTGAAGAATGACCGACGGACCTTGTACCAACCGGGCGTTTTCGGAATGAGGATGATTAGCGCAATCAGAATCGCCAAGGTAGAGGAACTAGCAATCAGAACCGAACGGCGTTTCAAGCGCCGTTCGTATTCTTGGCGGTGGGAAGACCGTTGCGGTCGGTCCCGAGTGACAGACGCGTCGGTGCCCGGGTGATTGCTCATCCCGGGCACCGTAGCGTCATTTCCAGATCGAAGCCGAGTGCAATCAGCCCACTGCGATGACTGGAGCCCCGGTCTTATCGCTCAACCACTGTTGTTCGATGGAAGCAAGTTTGCCACTCGAACTGAGTTCCGCCAATGCGGTATTGACGCAGGCCACCAGCGGATTGTCCTTTTCGAAGACCATGCCGAACTCGTCGGCACTTCCTCCAGCATCGGCTGGGAACTGACCGATAACTGCTGCGCCTTCAATTTCCACTGCGGCAATGAAGAAAGCCGTGGGCAAGTCGACGACGATGGCATCGATCTGACCGGCTTCGAGTGCAGCTTTCGCACCGGCGTTGTCGTCATACACGAAGACTTCCGAGCTTGGCTTGATCACATTTTGGATGAAGTCGAGGCTGGTGGTTCCAGACTGAGCACCGAATTTCACATCGACTAAATCGGCAACAGTGGTCGCCCCGGCAGCTGATGAGTCGGCTAGCGCAACGACGGCCTGATTGGTGGTGTAGTAGGGATCACTGAAGCTGATGGTTTCGGATCGCTCAGCAGTAATGGAGTACTGCTGTAAGTTGAAGTCGAAGTTTTTGGCGCCGGGCTGGATGGCCTCATCAAAGGTGGTCCGTACCCAAACCACGTCCTCACCGGTGTAGCCCAGTTCCTCGGCGACCGCCAAGGCGACTGCTGCCTCGAATCCCTCGCCACTTTCAGGTGCGTCGTTTTCCACCCATGGGGAGAAAGCCGGTGCGCCAGTGGCAATGGTCAGCGTGCCATCGGCGATGGTCGGGCACTCAGATGAGTCCCCGGATGAAGAACTGGAGTCGTCGCCTCCGCAAGAGACGAGGGCCACTGCGGCGACGGCAATGGCGGCGAGAGCCATCGGCCGGCGGCGCCGACCTGGGGAAGATGGGGCGGTGGTCTGCAAGTCGTAACGCATGGAAGTCCTTTCGGATGAGTGAGTGGACCGGATCCGGTCGCGATCGCCAAGGTTACCGGGACGGTCGATATATGACTAACTGAGTCGGGAATTAACTCTCTCGGCGGACACGGGTGTTTTCTGCTTCCCCGACCCTTGACAGTGAGACATATCGAGTCTTAATGTCTCACCGTGGTGATGTTTGGCACGGCACTCGACTCGGTGGCGGAAAACCGTGTTCTGGATGCTGCTCGGCGCTGCGTGGATCGATGGGGTTTGGCCAAGGTGACCGTCGATGATGTCGCAGCAGAAGCTGGTGTGTCGCGGGCCACGCTGTACCGGCTTTTCCCCGGAGGTAAGGACATTTTGTTCGAAGCCTTGCGCGGGCGTGAGTTGGCTGAATTCTTTGAAGGGATGCGGTGCCAAATCGTTGACTCCGATTCGCTGGTGGACTTCGCAGTCCAGGTTTCGGTGTATGCCCTGCGGGAGATGCGAAACGATCAACACCTGGCCACGATGATGGCCACGCAAGAAGGCGCAGCCCTCAAATCGTTGACTGTGGAGGGACTGCCGCAGATTTTACGGGTGGCCGCGCAGTACATCGTTCCATTGGCCTCCCGATTTCTCAGAGATGATGAGGCAGAGATTTTTGTTGAAATTCTGGCTCGTCTGATCATTTCGAATTTCTTAGCACCCAGTCAGCATTTTGATTTGTCGGATCCTGTATCGGCTGAACGGGTCATCACTCCTTTCGTCGCCGCTCTCCACCAGCCTGTTCGGTCATGAATCCGCCGTTGGGTCGAACATCAACAAGATCTCACTATTCATCATCTGTCAATTCATCGTCAGTCAATTTTCAAATCAAAGGAGAAACCACATGAGCATTACCGAACGTGAAAGTCAGGACATCATTGGTCGAGCCGACCTCAATGACATCGACGCTATTTTGGCAATTCCGACGGTCGATCCCACCGAAGTGGTGCACATCGTCAAGGACAATGCCGACGCCATTTTCACCTGGGACTACTCACTCTCCCGACCTGCTCTGCGCAAACTCTACGAAAAGGCCAAGACCGGACAGTGGAATGCCACCACTGATCTTCCGTGGGATGCCAACGTCGATCTGGAAGCCGAGGTCTCCAAGGATCTGGCAGCCATGGCATCGGGTCTCACTGCCACTCATTACGACGGTACGCCGGCGGAGAAGTGGAGCGACAAGGAATGGACCGACTTCGCCATGGAGCAGCGTCGCTGGAGCCTTTCGCAGTTCATGCACGGTGAACAGGGAGCACTTTTGTGCACCGCCAAAATCGTCGAGACTGTTCCTTGGTACGACGCCAAGCTCTATGCCAGCACTCAAGTCGTAGACGAGGCGCGCCACGTCGAAGTCTTCGCCCGCTATCTCGACGAGAAGTTGGGTGGTGGATATCAGATCAACGCGCATTTGCGCATGTTGCTTGATGACATCATCAATGACAGCCGCTGGGACATGACCTATCTGGGTATGCAGATCATGGTTGAAGGACTTGCCCTTGCTGCTTTCGGCAACATGTACCACATGGTGTCGGAGCCGCTTTTGAAGCAGTTGCTCCGGTACGTCATGAGCGATGAAGCCCGTCACGTGGCCTTCGGTGTGCTATCGCTACAAGAGGCGTATAGCGAAATGAGCGATAAGGAAATCAAGGAGCGCCAGGAGTTCGCTTATGAAGCCTCGGTGCGGATGCGCGATCGATTCATGTCCCAAGAGGTGTGGGAGCGCATGGGTGTCAATACTCGCGACATCATCCCCTTGGTCCTGAATGACCCAACTCGGGCGGTGTTCCAGCAGATGCTGTTCGCCAAGATCGTGCCGAACTGTAAGAAGTTGGGTCTTCTCGACCGGAATGATTCTTGGTTGCGACGCCGCTACGAAGAAATGGGCGTCATCCAATTCGAGGACATGGAAGACACCGGTGAGGAATACCTCAAGTTTGAATTGGGCGAGGAGCTTGAGCCAAACACCTGACGGGGGTCGAACCAACCGCTACCGTCGTCTCCATGCAATGGCTTGCCAGTGAACTTGCTCGCGCCCTCAGCGAACGGAGTTTGACCGGGGAGCACGTACGGGTCGAGGGGCCCGATGTGCTGATCGATGGTGCGTCTTTCGATACTCGCGATTTGCACGTTGGTCAGATCTTTGTGCCCTTAGTGGCACAAAGAGATGGTCACGATTTCATCGATGATGCCTTGCGGCGGGGGGCGGTGGCCTACTTCACGTCGCGTCCCAACGAGGTATCGCGGCACCAGGGAACGGCAATTGTGGTTGCCGATACGGCAGTGGCTCTCAGCGATGCGGCCAGTTGGACTCGCACCCGCTTTCCGGCTTCAACGGTCGTGGTGGGCGTCACCGGTTCGGTGGGCAAGACGACGACCAAAGAGTTCATAGTCGCGGCTATTCAAGGTTCACGTCGGGTTGTTGGAAACATCCGCAGTTACAACAACGAACAAGGGCTCCCGGTCACCATTTTGAATGCTCCCGCTGACACGCAGGTATTGGTACTGGAGATGGGCATGCGCGGTTTCGGACAGATTGCTGATTTGTGTCGCGTAGCTCGACCCTCGATTGGTGTTGTCACCCGAGTGGGGCATGCACATACGGAATTGGTGGGAGGTCTTGATGGCGTGGCGACGGCCAAGGCTGAACTCATCGAGGCTTTGCCGGCGCAAGGTATGGCGATCTTGAATGCCGATGATGCCCGAGTCTTGGCGATGCGGTCCCGCTCGAGTGCTCCGGTACTGACTTTTGGAGAATCGACGAGCAGTGATGTGCGTATCGAGGACTTGCGCCTGGATGAAATGGGACGAGCGCGCTTTGTTGTTGTCAGTCCTTCGGGTCGATGTGAGGTGGTGCTCGCAGTTCCTGGTCGACATATGGCCTCCAATGCAGCGGCGGCAATTGCGGTTGGTGAAGCCATAGGCATTCCCCTTGATGACATGGCTCACCGCTTGGCCAGTGGCCGAGGAATGAGCCGACGCATGGAGTTGCATCGCTCGAGTACGGGCACCTTGCTCCTCGATGATTGCTACAACGCCAACCCCACGTCGATGCAATCGGCCTTGGAGACTTTGGCGGAGATTCCAGGCCGACGCCATCTGGCAGTAGTCGGCATCATGGCCGAGTTGGAAGATCCGGCGAGGTCACATCGCGAAATCGAGCGTATAGCGCAAGCCCTGGGTATCGAACTCATTGCTGTTGGTACCGACCTGTACGGCACTGCTGGAGTGGACGTAGAAACAGCTATCGATCGGGCACTGCAATTGACCCATGAGGATGTCTTGTTGGTCAAAGGAAGCCGGGTCGCGGCATTAGAACGAGTAGTCGATGCTCTGATCGAGTGAGGACTATCGGGTCGTGGTGTCCTGCTCGAGAAATGACGACGGCGGTAGTCGATCCAAATTGCTCCACCTCGATAAGTAGAGCGCAAAGGCGGCACCGAAGAGAAGCACCCACTGTGGTCCGATGGCATCGATGATCGGGCCGGCTGCAAGACCCCCAAGGGTCACTGTTCCTCCAAAAGCCATGAACCAGAGAGGCATGACCGAGACCCGCTCGGTGTCTTTCAGATTCTGTTGAAAGACCGTGACTATGGCATTGGCCGACATGAAATAGAACAGCCCTAGAAAAAACCCGACAGGGAATGCCGGACCGGGTGAATTGATCAAAGCGAAGGCGGCGAGCGCCAGAGCGAAGCCGACGAATCCGCGGCGAATGACGAGTGGTCGATGAGTTTGGGCCAGAAATGTCGCGGTGGCCAATGCTCCGGTCAGAGCACCGAGGCCCCAAAGTGCGTACAGCCAGCGATAGGTAGAACCGACTGGATCGATACCGAAGTTCATTCGGGCGACCGAGGAAAAGAGAGCCACATAGACCAGGGAAAAGAAAGAAAAGCTAGCCATGGTGATGAGGAGTCGCGAAAGAACCGGGCGTTCACGACTGATCCGCAATCCGGTCAATACTCGACGCCAGCCGATCTCAGGATGGGTGATGCGAATGTCGGGCAGAGCAACTTTCATGATTGCCATGATCAAGAACAGATAGGTGGCGGCGTTGATAATGAATAGTTGTGATGTCGTCACTCCCCAGATCGAGAGCACTGCGGCCAGAGACGGGCCGATGACGCGGCTTCCATTCAGTTGAACCGAATTCATGCTGATGGCGCCGGCCAGGTCGCGACGATCGACGAGCATTGGGACGGTGGCTTGAAAAGCCGGAGCATTCAGAGCGTTACCGGTTCCGACCGCGATTTGGGCCAGGAACAGTGCCCAAATCGGACCATCAACGCTGATGATTGCCGCCAGCACCAAGGAAAAGGCCAGTTGCATCCATTGCATCGAGAGCAAAAAGGTGCGGCGATTCACGCGTTCAGCAATGATGCCTCCGGGAATGGCCAGCAGTAACAGTGGGCCGAGTTGGGCGAAAACCAAAAGACTGACGATTTTGGCTGATCCGGTGCGGGCATCGACGTAGGCCGGCAGGGCCAGGTTTTGCATCCAGGTTCCGATACTGGACAGGAACAGACCACTCCAAACCAAGCGATAGGCCCGATAGGACAACGCGGCTCGAGCGGTACCAGGGCGGTAACTATGAGGGAGAGGCGTGTTGGAATAACTGCTCACGTCGATGCAACCTGCCGCAGTGGCTGAAGCCTTTGCGTATCAACTAGGGACGCAAAACGGTGTTTTCGACGCCTTCGGCACCGATGCTGACGGTCAAAATCTCAACAGGCACGTCACCTCTGTTGCGGCCGTTGTGATACGTGCCGATTGCCTCGACAAAAGAACTACCTGCTGGGTACTTCTTCACGCCGTCATCGCCGTAATCAACGGTGACTTCTCCACTCAAGACGTAGACGTACAACGGAGCATCGTGTCGATGAAATCCGGTTTCCTCTCCGGGTTGCAGCCGAACAATGACCGAAGAAACCTGAGCGGGGGTTTCCATCGGGTAGGTGATGGTCTGCTCCAGGATGGTCTTCATTGCTTTGTCCAGCAGGATGGTGCGAGCCTCGGCACTGGAGGCCGCCGTATCGGTTCCACTGGCTGCGTTGTCAGAGCCGCATGATGCCAGCATCACACTGACGATGATGGCTGAGATGGTCATGACAATTCGATGGGAACCACGGGAAATCAACACGTCCGCAGTCTAAAGACTTCTTGGGGCTTAATTCCTGGTAGTCCGTTACTTCTGATCAATAACGCTCCACCCGAAACCGGACATGGAACAATAGGACGATGTCGTACGAATCAGAGCCGATCGAAGGGGAATCTCGAATGGTGTCCAGAAATTTCGATTCTGGTCTGTCGACTGTCGATTCCTCGCCGCTGGTTCGGTCACCAGAGGTGGTCTGTCGTTCCCCATTAGGAACTTTTGCCGAATGCCCGCTTTGCGGGGGAACCATGGCCCCGGAACATGCTCATTTCCGCTGTCGTGGATGTGGTTGGCGCGACTCCTGCTGCGATTGACGGGTCGTTTCACTCGACACATTGACCAATCCGATTAGAGGCCGGTTGGCTGCCACTTAGGTGAGCCACTCCAGGTCTCGATGACCCGCGCCAGTGCCAGGATCTGGTCTTCTCGGCCCGGTCGCCCGATGATCTGAACGCCAATCGGTAAACCCTGATGTGGTCCGGGGCCAAAGCGTCCACCAGGAACCGAAATCGCGGGGCAGGGTGCGACAAGGTTCCAGACAGAGGTCATATCGTCGGCGTGTAAACGACCGTCCGCAAGTGGAGCGGTTCGACGTCGCTCCTCGACTTTGGTGGCCGGTTTAGGTGCTTGGGCCATAGTGGGACACACAATGACGTCGTAGTCATCCAAGACTCGCATGACTCTTTGCCATACCTCAGTGCGTCGTAACTCGAGTCTTTTGTACTCACGGGCACTCATGCGGTTACCCGCTTCGATAAGGCCGATGACATCGGAGTCCATTTCGTGTTGGTGGTTTTCGAGGAGGTGGCCGTAATTCGCAGCCATGAACACGCTCCACATAGCTATCCAAAGATGTTGGTCCCCAGCGGTGAAACCGGGATCGACGATCTCGACGTGGGCCCCAGCTTGGGCCAGTTCACCAGCGGCCCTGTGGACTGTGGCGGCAATTTCGGTATCGACCGCCCAACAGCCGAGGTCCGTTGAAAGCGCAACGCGTAGTCCGGCTACAACTCGGTCATCATCATGCTCCGTTGGCCGCCTCAACGCAGTGAGCACGCTCATGGGGTCGCGCCGACTGGGGCCCTGAGTGGCCAGCAGAAACTCCCAGATGTCATCAACTGAGCGGGCCATGGGTCCGTGGTGCGACAAAGTGTCCCAGAGTCCGGGTAGAGCATCCATGGGAATGCGTCCCAGTGATGGTTTCAGCCCGACGACCCCGCACCACGCTGCGGGAATTCGCACCGAACCTCCCATATCACTGCCTTCGGCCAGGGTCACACAACCACTGGAAACCGCAGCGCCCGATCCACCACTCGAGCCGCCCGGACTGCGTTCAAGATTCCACGGATTTCGTGTGGCACCCCACAGGGCGTTATCGGTGATCGAAGCATGGGCAAATTCAGGAGTATTGGTGCTGCCAACAATGATCGCCCCGGCGGCCATTAAAGCATCGACAACGTGGGCTGAACGCGCCGCTAGGTGGTCGCGATGCGTCACGGAGCCATACGTGATGGGGTGACCGTCCCATGGGGTGGTGTCTTTGATGGCGACAGGAATTCCCAAGAGTGGTTGTTCGAGAAACACTTCAGCGGTCATGGGTTGACGACCGAGATCGGCCGCCCGGCTCAGAGCCTCATCTCGCCACACTTCGACAAAGCAATTGAGCACGGGTTGAACGGCATCAATGCGATTGAGTGCTGTGATGACGAGATCACGGGGGCTGAGCGATCCGGTGAGAAGTAGTGTGCGTTGGTCAGCAACGCTCAAAAAGGAACGTTGCGCCGTTTCAGCCATTGATGAGATCGGCGTACATTGGCAGAGCCATAGCCGGACCACTGAGCAAGAATGTTGTCAGGCAGGTTTCTTTCCACTGCTGTAACTCATCTTTGATCTTGTCGACTGGTCCAACGAGAGCAACATCTTCCACCATGGCCAGAGGGATTGCGGCGGCGGCTTCGGCCTTTTTGCCCTGTAGATAGAGATCTTGGACTTTGGTGGCGACGTCTTCGTAGCCCATACGAGCGAACACCTCGAAGTGGAAGTTCGCGCCCCGTGCTCCCATCCCGCCGGCGTAGAGCGCCAAGAAAGGCCGCACCATGTCGGCGCACTTTTCAGCATCGTCACCGGGAATGATCATGACCGTCGCCGCCACTTCGAATCGTTCAGCCTTGTTGGGTTCGCCTGCACGAGCGAAACCCTCGGATAAGCACTGTCGATAGAAGCCATCTTCTTTGGGCGAGAAGAATAGAGGTAACCATCCATCACAGATCTCGGCTGAGAGCGCCACATTCTTCGGTCCTTCGGCGCCCAGAAAAATGGGAATGGAACTCCGTAAAGGATGAACCGTGGGACGCAGGGGTTTGCCGATTCCTGCACCATCGGCGCCGGTGTACGGAAGGTCGTAAAAGGCGCCGTGTATTTCCACTGGCTTTTCCCGTGCCAGCACTTGGCGGACCACATCGACGTATTCACGCGTACGGGCCAGAGGTTTGGGGTAGGCCTGGCCGTACCAGCCTTCAACGACTTGAGGTCCACTCGCTCCGAGTCCCAAAATAAAGCGTCCGTTCGAGAGATGGTCCAGGGTGAGTGCGGCCATGGCTGCTGCCGTTGGGGTCCGAGCGCTCATTTGCATGATGGCCGTACCCAACCGAACCTTTTCGGTGTGGGCTCCCCACCAGGCCAACGGGGTCAATGCATCGGAGCCGTAGGCCTCGGCAGTCCATATGGAGTCAAAGCCCAGGCGTTCAGCTTCAACGATCGCTTCCATTGCACCTACCGGAGGACCAGCAGACCAGTATCCGGTGTTGTATCCGAGGGAGATATCTCGTCGAGCGTTCATGATGACACGCTACGCCGTGGCTTTAGGTTGGGTCGAAAGCGAGAGGAAGCTTCTCGGGACCAAAGATGGCGGTCCCATGAGGTTTCCAAATCGGTTGGCCATCCAGACGGACATTGGGCATCCGACGCGCCAGGATCGGCAACGCTTCTTGCAACTCGGCTCGGGCCAAAGCGGCCCCTAGGCAATAGTGAATGCCAGAACCGAAGGTCATATGTGGCTGTCCGGAGGGCTGGCGACGGATATCGAACCGATTGGGCTCAGTGAAAACCGAGTCATCGCGATTGGCCATGGCCAAAGCCGGGGTCACGATCGTGCCGGCGGGGAAGAGGATGTCTTTGTATTCGATGTCTTCGCTGGCGAAGCGGCCAGTGGCGCGAACGGCTCCGACGAAGCGCATTGACTCTTCTACTGCTCGCGGGGCGATGCTCGGATCTTCAGCCAGGAGTTTCCACTGGTCGGGATAATCGGCGAAAAGTGCGACGGCACAGCCGAGTTGATTGCGCGTGGTATCGGTACCTCCAACGATGACGGCATTGACCATCATCACCAACTCTTCTTCGTCGAGTCGGTCGCCGGCCTCTTCGGCCGCGATCAGACTGGTGATCAGATCATCGGCCGGTTGATGACGACGCTCGGCAATGAGCTCCCGGGTGTAGGCGTCCAACTCTTCTTGAGCGGTCAAGATGAGGTCGATTTCATCGGCCGCTGAAGCATTGAAGATGCGTAGAACATCCTCAGCCCAGCGACTGAATAATTGCCAATCCTTTGCTGGGGCGCCAAGGAGTTCGCAGATGATGGGAATCGGGTACGGGTCGCAAATATCAGCGGCGAGATCGCAGCGTCCGTTCGCGGCCACCGGGTCGATCAGAGAGTTGATGATCTCACGCATGAAAGGTCGGAGTCGATCGGCTGAACGTGGGGAGAATGCCGGGGCTACGAGCCGGCGGAGACGAGTGTGAACGTCGCCCTCGGCGGACAAAATGGACTCCCGACGTCGCTCTTTGATCCGGGGATCATCGACCCCCATCAGTTCGGTTGCCAACGAGGCGGCATTGTGCCACCGTTTGTCTCGCAAGATTGCTTGGCAGTCCTCATAAGAGAAAACCGAGTAGGCGAAGGTTCCACGGGCGATCCAGGTTTGAGATGCCAATTCGGCCAGGACAGCCCGATGTTCCTCAGCGTCGGCGAAGTCGAAGTTGACCTGGGGGATGTCGAGTTCGTGAAGAGGAGTAGCCACGTCCGCAACCTACAGGGCCCAGGCGCTACCGGGGTGTCGTGGACGAGGGCGATGCTCCTCGAGCCGGGCAAGGGGCCAATGAACAGTTGGTACAGATCGGGTGAAGGGGAGATGCACAGGTCGCGAATTGTTTCCTGTGGGCGGGGCGA
>JBEIGJ010000031.1:0-18566 GCA_040381935.1 Acidimicrobiaceae bacterium
ACCCCTCAGATGACACCATTCTCGTCGAGGCTCTGGCCTCACTTTCTGGCAACAGGTAAAACTCAATGCGGATCATTGCCACCGCCGGTCACGTAGATCACGGCAAGTCCACCTTGGTACGCACTCTCACCGGTATCGATCCCGATCGGTGGCAAGAGGAAAAAGATCGCGGTCTCACCATCGATTTGGGGTTTGCCCATATGGCACTGCCCAGCGGAAACAACATTTCGTTCATCGATGTTCCCGGCCACATTCGCTTTCTCAGCAATATGTTGGCTGGCATCGGCGGTATCCATGGCTGCCTTTTAGTCGTAGACGCCCGCGAAGGATGGATGCCCCAAACCGAGGAACACCTTCGCATTCTCGATCTTCTCGGTATTGAACGTGGCGTGGTGGTGCTCACCAAAGTGGATCTCTGTTCGGCTGAGGATGTGCAATTGATCGCCCTCGAAATCACCGAACGGGTCGAGGAAACATTTCTGGCTGCGGCACCAATCATCGGTGTTTCGAGTGTCACTGGCGCTGGCATTGATGAACTCGTCAATGCTCTCGATGGTCTGGCTATGTGGTCTCCGGATTCGATTGATAGCGGCCGTCCGCGACTCTTCATCGATCGAGTTTTCGCAGCGAAAGGGAGTGGAACAGTTGTGACTGGAACTCTTACCCACGGCACGCTGCAGGTTGGCGACCGAGTTCGAATCACGCCTGATCAGAGATCCGGTCGAATCCGGGCTATACAAACTCTCGGTCAAAATGTTCAAACGATCGGGCCCGGAAATCGCGTTGCGTTGAATATCGCCGGTGTCGATCGCCATGACATCGTCCGGGGTCATGCGGTTGTCATAGATGGCCAATGGTTCATCTCGGAACGCTTCGACGCCGAGCTCTCTGTTTTGCCCACCCTCGACCACTCGGTTTCTCGACGAGGGGCGTATTCCGTCCATATCGGTTCCGATGAAGTCCCTGCTCGAGTTCGAGTTCTTGGTCCCGATGCCATAGCTCCTGGATCGAAGCAAAGCGTTCGCATCTACCTCTCTCGTGGAGTGCCACTGATCCCGGGAGATCGCTTCATTTTGCGTGAGAGTGGTCGCTCCGAAACTGTCGGTGGAGGTGAAGTGCTCGATGTGGATCCACAGCGTTCGACGATGACTGCACAGCCTGACCGATCCGTGGATCGAGTCATCTCTGAACGGGGCTGGATCACCGTCGAGGATCTCCAACGATTGACCGGAGTAACTGTTGCACCCACCATTGATACCTGGATTGTCTCACCGGCCGAACTGGAGGCAGCCCGCCAACGAGTAGAAAACCTCGTGCACAGTGCTGGACACAGCGGTATCGATATCGCTCAGTTCAATGAACAAGACCGACTGATCCTGACTCTCCTTGACGACATCGAGATCGTTGATGATCGAGTACGAGTGAAGGGTTTCGCCGATCCCCTCATGAATCATCCCGTCTTGGAACAACTCGCTGCTCAAGGTTGTGCCCCATCACCTCCTGAAGCAACCGATCCAGCCGACTTACGACGCCTTAAACAACGGGGCCTACTCATTGAACGTGACGGCCTGTGGTTTCATCATCGTGCCGTTGACCTTGCCCATGAGGCAGCCCGTCATCTCCTACAGATCCATTCCGATGGATTCACCTTGTCGCAATTCCGAGATGCCCTGGGCATCACCAGAAAGCATGCGGTCCCATTAGCGAGTGAGTTGGACAGTCGTGGTATCACTCGACGTCGCGATGATCTGCGCATTGCCGGCCCCCGACTATAAATGCCCCACTATGAGTGCCCGATAACGGCGTTTTCCGCCATTCACCGTCAAAAATTCAGGCCGGAGCGTACACGTATCGAAATGTGAGGTTGATGCGCGGTTCGGTGATTCGTCGCGCCTTGGGGACTTCGTGCATCCAACATTGCTGAGAACGTCCGCTCATGATCAGTAGCGAGCCACTCTCCAAGTCGATGGCAACCGTCTCTTTCGTCTCGCGATGACGGATACGAAAACGTCGCACCTGACCCACACTGATGGAGGCGATACAAGGCTCTGGTCCTAGTTCGGGTTCATCATCAGCATGCCACCCCATGGAATCGCTCCCGTTGCGGTAGAGGTTCACAAGCACACTGTTGAACCTGGTTTCAGAGGCACTTTCGACCAACGATTTCAATCGCGATAGTCGCGGCAACCAACTTCGCGGTTCAAGCGTGATCCCAGAATACGAATAGGACACATCGCCGTACCAGCACGCCAACCGCGGCTGCATCACCTTGCGACCAAAGACGGTGATGGCTCGCTCCTCCCAAGGCACCTCTTGCATCAGCCCGGCCATCAGATCTTCACTGTCCCTCAAAGACAGGAAACCAGGGTGATAGACCATGGACCCATCGCTGGGTAAGAGTTCGCGCGGTTCAGAAATTTCTGAATCAAACAGCGTCATCGGATTTGCGTCGTTCCCGATAGTCGCGCGCGCCACCACTTTCGGGTTCGACTTCAAGAACCACACCGTCGATGGAGACAACGCGTGCAGCTTCCCCGCTCTTTATCGGCGTTGCCCGATTCGTTCGTGCCTTCCACTGGGCTGTGCCGATGTAGACGATGCCCTCTGGAGAAATATCTGTCGTCGCCGTGCCGATCTCACCCAATAAGCGCTCTCGCCCGATTGTTGGTGTTGCGAATCTGGTGCGCGTCATATTCGGCATTCCCGAGATAAACGTCAGAGCAATTCCCCCGATGCCCACTAACAAGGTGAGCCATGAGACCCGCAGTCCTTGCTGATCAAATTCCGGAAAGAGAAAGAACGAGCCGATAGTGAACGACAAAAGTCCGACTCCGGTCCAAAAACGCGGAATTCCCACCTGTACGTCCACCGCAAAAGCAACCATGGAAGCCAAGATCAACCCCAAAGCCCAGCCGCGTTCTGGTAACTCACCCAAACCGTAAAAGGCCAAGAGCAGCAAGATTGCTCCAGTAGCACCGGCCACACCAATGCCGGCAGTGAAGAATTCAAAGACGATAAGCGCCAAGCCAATGATCAAAAAAAGGTAGGCAACAGGTGGACTCGCCGAAGTGTGCAGCAGTTGTGACCAGACACCCAATTTCAAAAATCGCACTGTCGTGATGTCATTGGAGACGGTTCCGTCTTCATTCAGCGTTTCTACCGCGGTGTCGAGTTCAACGCCGTCGACAATGAGTCCATCGAGGGCAAAAACCATATTGCGAATCGTCGGCACTCCCTCATCACTGATTTCCAATTTCAAGGCGCCGGATCGTCGTGCATCTTGAAATCCCAAGGTCCGAGTTCGGAGTTCGTCCGTCGCCGCACCGAAGTCCACCGATTCGGCTAAAGGAGTTCCGGTGCGTCCAAGACGCGCTCCCGGGGCCATTCCGGTCACATCAGCTGCTGAGAGCAATTGAGCCACGAGTCCCGTGGCCCGCGATCCCGATGGTCCGACCCAGATGGCGATGGGCACCTTGGCATTTTCGATTCGGGTGTAGAGACGCTTCATCTCATCCCGGCCAACCAGCGCGGCTTTCGAGTTCATCTGCAGGATCAGTGCCTGGACATCATTGGTTTCAGCTCGGGTGATCGCTCGCTCGATCTCATCCACCAAAATCCCATCGATCAGGCCCGAAACCTGCAAAACATCAACCGGGGCCAGGCCCTCGGTACCGGCAACCACGGAAGGATCGGCACCTGTTTGGGTGTCCGATGAAGCATGTGCCACATCAACGAATGAGAGCACCGCACCAACTGCCATGAAGAGGATCGCTAGTCTGCGCACGAGTGTCTCCGAAGACTGAAAATTTGAGCCGAATGTTCACCATGTCGCGGCTGCTTGTGGTGGCCGGCAAAGGCGGTGTCGGCAAGACAACGGTAACTGCTGCAATGGCCAGGGCAGCAGCCAATACCGGACTTCGTGTGCTGGTTGTGACCCTTGACTCGCGTCCGGGCTTGGCCCAATTACTGGGTGGGGGTCCGCTCGCTGGGAGCGACTACGAAGGATCACGCATTTCCGAAAACCTGGGACCAAAGAAAACCGGTTTCATTCATGTGCGGACCATCACCGCTGCTGAGGCTTTGCAGGACTATCTAGCAACCCAAGGAATGGCCCGACTAGCCAAGCGACTGGTTTCAACCGGTGTGGTTGGTGTCGTATCCAGCGCTGCTCCGGGAATCGACGATCTTTTGGTTCTGGGAAAACTGAAGCATTTGGTCTCTTTGACCGGACCCAATGGTGAGTACGACTTGATCATCGTCGATGGACCAGCAGCTGGACATGCAGTCAGTTTTCTACAGGCTCCCGCTGCAATGGCTGAGACCGTACGCGGCGGACCGATTCGCTCACAAGCCATCGAAGTTCAATCCATGTTGCAGGATCCAGATAGGTGTCGAGTGGTGATGGTCACCCTTCCTGAAACCACTCCCGTGAACGAACTACTCGAAAGCGCAGCTTTGCTCCGTGACTCGGTCGGAGTCACTTTCGCCCCGGTGGTGATCAACGGTGTCGACAGTGCACCTGAAATCACTGCACTCGCGGAAACCGTCGAAGATGACGACCTCGGTCGCGCCGCCCGATTCCGGTCCGAACGATGCGCTATCCACGCCGAAGCGGTGAAACGAGTCGATGCCGTCGTGCAGACCGGCCACTTCTCGCTTCCACACTTGGCGGTATCCAGGCTGACATCGGCGGATATCGATATTTTGGCAGAGTCCCTGCGCGAGCAAATGAACGCCAAGAAGTCCCCGCGCAAGAAGGCGGGCATTGAATCATGACCAAGAAGGGTGGCAACTCATTTGCCCACGTGGTTGCCAATTCACGCATCATTGTCTGCTGTGGCTCGGGGGGAGTAGGCAAGACGACAACGGCAGCAGCTCTTGCCCTGCAAGCAGCCAACAGTGGACGCAAGGTTGTTCTGATCACCATCGACCCGGCCAAGAGGCTGGCCGATGCTCTTGGTCTCAGCGGATTGAGCAATGATCCTGCCGAAATCGACATCACGGGCGATGGACAACTTTGGGCCATGATGCTCGATGCCCGAGCCACCTTCGACAACGTTATTCGTCAACAGGCACGTAGCGAGGAACAAGTTCGTCGCATTTTGGATAACCCCTTCTACAACAACATCGCCAGCCGTCTTTCAGGCAGCCAGGAGTACATGGCAGCCGAAAAACTCTACGAATTGTTCAATGACTCTCGCTTCGACTTGGTTGTGGTCGACACTCCACCCACCCGTGAGGCTCTCGATTTTTTGGATGCACCGCAAAAGCTGATGAATTTTCTCGATCATCGCGTGTATCGATGGCTGGTGGCACCGGCTCGCGGTGGATTGAAGGTACTGAATCTGGCCGCTCAACCCATTTTGCGAACTCTTGGTCGCGTGATCGGAGCCGATGTCCTGACCGATGCCGTCGGTTTCTTTCAGGCTTTCGAGGGGATCGAAAACGGATTCCGGCAACGAGCCGAAGCAGTGCAGTCACTTCTCAAATCACCAGTCACCAAGTACATCGTCGTTTCCACACCCCGGCAGGACACAGTCGCCGAGGCCATCTACTTTTCGGACCAGCTGGATGGCGCCGGCATTGCAGTCACTGGAATCATCCTCAATCGACTCCAACCCACATTTGGTCGGGAATCCTCGGCCAAAGCGCTCTCCCAAGCCCGAGCCGCCGAGAAGGCGGGAGATGCAAACAAAGCAGTTCTCTATCGCAATGTCGCCCACCTTCGGCAACTGGCCGAAGCCGAACAAGAGGCCATAGAGCCTCTGCTGGAGCACGCTACTGAGGCTGTCGTGGCCCGACTCTTCCAGCGTTCACAAGATGTCCACGACCTCGCCACGATTGCCGATCTCGGAAACGAACTGGTCGGCTTGCGCACCAGCGGGTAGCGTCTCGGTCGTGCATATCATCTTGGCTACCGACGCTCAATGGCTTGCCGATGAAGTCATCTCCGCCTTAGGCGGACCGGACACCACCTTCACCCATTGTCGCGAGGGACGCCTGGTGGCGGGACTCGTTCAGGAACGGACGCCTGATCTTGTCATCTTGGATCTGCAGATCGGCACCATGGGCGGTGTAGCGGTGACCATGGATCTTCGACTCGATGAGAGCGGGGGCTTGCTCCCCCATGTTCCGATCCTGGTTCTTCTCGACCGACTGGCTGATATTCACATGGCGCGTCGCAGCGGAGCCGATGGATGGCTGATCAAACCCCTCGATGCCCTGCGTTTGCGCCGCGCCAGTCGGGCCATCAGCGCAGGCGGCTGTTTTGCCGAAGGCGTTCCCGTTGCTGATGAATCCGCACCAGCAACGCTCACCGAAGAAGCTCCCACCGAGGAACCGGCCAACGCCGGATAAGATCACCGTTCGCACCATCGGGGTGTAGCGCAGCTTGGCTAGCGCGCCACGTTCGGGACGTGGAGGCCGGAGGTTCAAATCCTCTCACCCCGACCATGATCCCCCTGCTCCGGCGGGGGGATTGAACTTTTCTCAGGGTACGCGCGTTTTCACTGGCACGGCTACCACATGGCTCAACGCAGACTCGATGCCAGTAGTCGTCGGGCATTGTCGTCATAAAACGCCCGACGCGCCGAGTCGTCGATACTTGTCATGCTGGACTCGAACCGCCTGATGGGGTCATCGGTCCCTTCATGGTGTGGATAGTCGGATGAGAACGCCACCATCTCTATCCCGGCCTGCTCGATGATCCAACCCACATCTTCTCCAGCAAAGGGACTCACAACCACCTGGCGGCGCAGATACTCCGACGGTTTCATCGAAAGATGCGACAAATCTTGAATGTTGCGGAATGATCGATATCCGGTATCGATGAAGCGAAGAAACGAGGGAAGCCACGTCGCTCCGAGTTCAGTGATACCGAATCGCAACCTTGGAAATTTCTCCATCACGCCGTCGTACACAAGCGAGGCCAAGAAGAGTTCGGCAGGAAAACCGATCCCCATGTACGACAACGGGTCGCCCGGTGCATCGGTGCGAACATGGGCCATATTGCGGCCATTATCGAAGAATGCGCGCGGGACCGGTCGATATCCCTGGTCGGCTCCCACGTGGAGGAACACCGCGATGTCGACATCTTGGATTTGCGCCCAAACCGGATCGAAATCAGGATGAGTGAACGATTGCTGACCCGGGGAAGGTATCGAGTCGATCAACAAGCCAGCCACGCCGTTACGGGCTGCGGTCTCGACGAACTCGAGCGCAAGGTGAGGACCATGATCGAACGGAACGTAGCTCGTGGCCAATAATCGTGAGTCGGAACAGAACTCCAACAATCCGCGGTTCATGGCCCGAGCAGCCTCGGCCCGATAACGAACAGGAGTGTCGTAGACCTGGTTGAAAGATCCTGTCGGGAAGACCACTTGAAAAGAGAAGCCGAGGCGATCGAGGGCAATGGATCGCTCCGCCGAATCCCAACCTCCCAGTGACATCCAACCCTTACGAGCCATGGTCATGTACTCATCGATGGCCCGCTGCCTGATCTCGGAATCCTGGACCCGTCTTCGATGATCAAGTTCGGCTTCATTCAAGAGCCGCGAGAACTCCAGATCACCTGCACCCAACTCGGGGATTTCTTGGCGGATCGCCGACGGTGCATAACTCCTCAGCCAACCGATCGGCTCAAGAATATGGGAGTCGATGTCGATTACCGCGCGATCACCGGCATACGTCGTCATGATTGGCTCAAATCATTCACATCAGATGGATGTACCGCATCTCGATCTATTCACGCTCGAGTGAGGCAACCATACCGGGTAGTTCCACCCACGGCTGGCGATCGACGCACCACGCTTCGACCGTGGGCTTCACATCAGAAACATCATCCAGTGTTCCGGCCTTTACGGCGATCACCCCTTCGCTGAGGGCAATCTCAGAGAGAATTGGCGATCCACACGTCGAGCAGAACCGGCGACGGACATAAACCTGATCACCCTTCTCACCCATTTCGTTATAGGTCGCCATCTCGCCAGAAACTGTCATCTGAGACCACAGGGCAATGAGGTTCACTGAGAACGCACTTCCGCCCTGACGTTGACAGTGGCTGCAATGACAGACCGCCGTGGCAATCGGATCACCTTCCAAAGAGTATGTAACTTTTCCGCAAAGACATCGTCCAGTTCGTGCCATGATCCAACCGTAATCGTGTCGGACACGGCCACTGCTACGAGAGCGAGGAACAGCCATGGAACGTCCAATTGCCCTGATCACAGGGGCTGCCGCCGGCTTCGGCCGGGGATTGGCCCAGGTCTTTGCCCGGGCTGGCTTCGATCTGTCACTCCTCGACAAGCGCCCAAGCCTGAGCGAATGTGCTGGTCAGATCGAGGGCACTGGCACCGATGTCATTCATGTGGTGGGTGATGTCACCGAGGACCATGTGTTGCGCAGCTTGATCGAAGACACCATGTCTCATTTCGGCCGCATCGATGTCCTGATCAACAATGCCGGCCAAGTGCGCTTCACTCCGATCGATCTACCCATTGATCAGGCCATCGAGGACTTCGAGGCGATCTGGCGCGTCAATACACGAGCCCCGTTCGTGCTCAGCCGTCTGGTCATGCCGCACATGATCGACCGCGGCGAAGGGCACATCATCAACATCGCCACAGACCACATTCATACGTGTGGCTTTCCCGTCGCTCTCCCCCACGATGCTCACTCCACGTGCCAATGGGCAGAGTCACCGCGCCGACCAGTCGGTGCGTCCACCTTCGATGTCTACGACTCGTCGAAATGGGCACTCAACGGTTTCACCCAGGCCTGGTCGCTGGCGCTGAAGCGCTATGGAATTCGCGTCAACAACATCTGTCTCGGTGCCACCGATAGCGACATGATGCGTCAAGCAATTCAGACGAGACTCGGTCGACATGCAACTCCCGAAGAAATCGCCTCCTGGATGCCCACAGAAGAGGTGGCATCGGTCGTTCTCGAACTCCACCGTGAGGGCCCATCGGGACGTAGTGGTGACAATGTCGGCATCTGGCTGGGGCACGACATCACTCTTCCTCCCCCTCATCCGGTGATGACGGGCCGCTGAAGTTTTTGGCTCTCTAATCTTGTGCGCCCATGCCGACGCAGTGGATACGGTAAGCCCGTGACCCCGAGTTTACTTACGCTGGCCGAATTACAAGACATCATCGAACGTACCTACGGCGAACGCGATCGAGAGCGCGGCGTCGCTCCCACCGTGGCCTGGCTGGCCGAAGAGATCGGCGAACTAGCCCAAGCAGTACGTAAGGGCACACCCGAACAGCAGGCGCACGAATTCGCCGATGTCCTCGCCTGGGTGGCAACTCTGGCTAATCAAATGAACATTGATTTAACCGCTGCAATAAGTCGCTACAGCCAAGGCTGTCCCACGTGTCGCTCTTTGCCCTGTCGATGCTGAACGTTTTAGACGTCGACCTCAGAGGAAAAGTTCGGCAATCTGCACGGCATTCAGAGCAGCACCCTTACGCAAGTTGTCATTACTGACAAAGAACACCAGACCACGGCCATCTTCGACCGACGTATCTTGGCGAATGCGACCGACAAAGCACGGATCCTGACCGGCCGCTTCCAATGGTGTCGGAATGTCACTGAGGACGACTCCGGGAGCAGCCATCAGAAGTTCGACCGCCCGAGCCACGCTGATGGATCGTGCAAATTCAGCATTGATGCTCAACGAATGTCCCGTGAAAACGGGAACACGTACACACGTACCGGAAACTCGAAGATCTGGAATCCCCAAAATTTTGCGACTCTCATTGCGTAACTTTTGCTCTTCATCGGTTTCGAAAGAACCATCGTCGACGTACTTGCCGGCATACGGAAGAACGTTGAAGGCGATTGGCTTGGCGAACTTGGTCGGCTCCGGAAAAACCACCGCTCCACCGTCATAGGTGAGGTCTCGGGCGCGATCTGTCACTTCACGCGCTTGCTTATCGAGTTCATCGACTCCGGTCAATCCACCACCGGAAACAGCCTGATACGTACTCACCACAATCCGTTGCAGACCGGCGTCATCATGGAGAACTTTGAGAGCTGGCATCGCGGCCATAGTCGTGCAATTGGGATTGGCAATGATGCCTTTGCGGGCATTGTGGATTTGATCCGGATTGACCTCACTGACCACAAGTGGGACATCGGGATCCATCCGCCACGCCGAGGAATTGTCGATAACCGTGACCCCGGCTGCCGCAAAGAGCGGGGCAAGTTCGCGAGACGATGTAGCCCCCGACGAAAACAGCGCAATGTCGAGTCCACGAGGATCGGCCGTTGCTGCATCCTCAACTGTGATTTCCCCACCCTTCCAAGGCAACGTTGTGCCTGCAGATCGAGCCGAAGCGAAAAACCGCAATTCATCGATCGGGAACTGGCGCTCAGCCAACAAAGAGCGCATGACTCCACCCACTTGTCCTGTGGCTCCAACGACTCCAATTCGCATGGCTGGAAGGCTAACGGTCCACTGCGGAAGCCCGACGGGCTATTAGCCACCAATGACTGGAATTGATTCCAAAGTACGTCTTGACCGCTATGCCTTCGGGAATACTCATCCGCCGAGTTTTCTTCACCCACACGGCTGGATCATCCAGTTCGATACCCCGACTCCGGAGAAAATCGAAGACCGCCTGTGGATTCAGGCGGTTGGCTTGCCACCCAAGTCGCGTCGACCAACGCATCCGGGCCAACCGTGATCCAACAACGGGGAGTCGCCACAGCCAACGCATCAAAACCCCAACTGGATACAAGACGATGTCTCGCCAGACCCAGGTTCGATAGTTCAATACGACATGGCCACCCGGGCGCAAGGTACGGATTGCTTCGGCCGTGAGTTGCAGTGCATCATGCCGTTCACAGTGCTGCAATGTGATGTAGCTGAAAACCATGTCCACTGACTGATCAGGAATATGCAGAGTTCGTCCATCAGGAGTGTGCAATGTGCTCAAACGTTCAGGGCGACCGAAGCGAGCAACAGTCTCACGACAGCGTTCCAAAAATGCTGCATCCAAATCACAAGCCACCACCGACTGAAAGCGGCGAGTAAAACCTGCGGTCATCCGTCCGATTCCAGCACCAATTTCGACCAGCGATTGCTGGGCAATGTCTTGAGCTCCAAATCCGAAATGAATGAGATACGAATGGACTTCTTCTTCACCCGAATCGACGAACTCTGACAAAGTCAAAGCTCGACCCATACGGTTATTGAAAACCCATCCGGTCTCACGAACTACTGCATCGCCATCACCATGCTCTTCGCTCATCCGCCCGGCAGCATTCCAGGGCAAATGTTGCCGGCGACGAGACCGAGGCATGACTACTTCCGTTCAGGGAGGGGAGCGCTATAGGACTGCCCGCTGTCGAGGTCGAAGGCAGTGTGCAAGGCGCGCGCCGCCTTTTCCAGATCCGCTTGCGCGATGACGACAGAGATACGAATTGTCGATGTGGAAATCATTTCGATGTTGACGCCATTGTCCGCCAGCACTCGAAACATTTTGGCTGCGATACCTGGACTAGTTTTCATTCCTGCCCCGACGAGCGAGACCTTGGCTATGGCATCGTCGTGGCTGATTCCGGCAGCTTCGATCTCTTGTCCGACCTTTTTCACTATCTCTCCAGCGACGGTCATATCGGCCATCGGTACGGTGAAACTGATATCAGTCGTTCCATCGGTGGAAGTATTTTGCACGATCATGTCCACGTTCACATTTGCTTGGGCCAGTGATTCAAAGAGCCGCGCTGAAATTCCTGGACGATCGGGAACTTTGCGAACAGTGACTTTGGCTTCACTGGTATCGGTGACAACACCAGAAATGATGGGATCTTCCATGGAAGGCTCCTGACTTGTGACCCAAGTCCCAGGCTCCCAAGTGAAGCTGGACCGGACATGAATGGGGACGTGATGATTGCGGGCAAATTCGACCGACCGCAGAGCCAGCACCTTGCTGCCTGCTCCTGCCATCTCCAACATCTCATCGAAGTTGATGTGCTGAAGTTTGCGTGCCTGGGGAACGATGCGCGGATCGGCACTGAACACACCAGTCACATCGGTATAGATCTCACAACTGTCGGCATCAAGAGCAGCAGCCAGAGCCACAGCGGTGGTGTCTGAACCACCGCGTCCCAAGGTCGTGATCTCTTTGTCCGTGCTCACACCCTGGAATCCAGCAACAACACAGACCTTGCCAGCAGCTAGCGCTTCCCGAGCACGATCACCCTTGACTTCCAAGATTTTGGCTTTGGTGTGAAATGTGTCGGTGATGATCCCAACCTGGCTGCCAGTGAAGCTCATGGCCTCGATACCGAGATCAGCCAGCGCCATACAAACCAATGACATCGAGATGCGCTCACCCGTGGTCAGCAGCATGTCGAGTTCCCGAGCGGGATGCCTAGAAGACACCTCATTAGCCAATTTGATGAGGTTGTCCGTGGTTTTCCCCATGGCCGAAACCACGACTACGACATCGTTTCCCCGACTCCTGGTAAATGCCACATGCTCGGCTACCGACCGGATGCGCTCGGGATCAGCGACTGATGTCCCTCCGAATTTTTGCACAATGAGCGCCACGAACATCTGAGGCTAGCGGTGGCGACCTGGTCGCACGGCTAGATTCTCCAACGTGGGAACTGAAAAGCGTGAGCGAAAAAAGATGAACCGTGAAATTGGCCGACAGGTCCAGCAACAGCGGGCCCGTCGGGAAAAGACCATCAAGAGCACGGTGCGGATCACCGGGGCATTGGTGATCATCATTGCGATATTCTTTGCTATTGCCTTCCTCACCGATGACGATGATTCGGTCACTCCGGCTGATTCCGCCGTCCCCACCAGCTCGACCCCCGGTGACTCATCTGAAACCACTGTTGCTCCCGCCCCGGCGGCGTTCGTCTATGGCACCGGCGAATGCGCCCCCGAAGACGGTTCGGCCGAACAGAAGCAGACCTTCGACGATGCGCCAGCGCTGTGTATCGATCCGTCAAAGACGTACACCGCAGTGGTGAAAACCAACCTTGGTGAGTACACCATGGTTCTCGATGCGGCCAAAGCGCCTGGCACGGTGAACAGCTTTGTCAATTTGGCGCGATTCAAGTACTTCGATGGCATCGTCTGCCATCGGGCCATTCCCGGTTTCATGGTCCAGTGTGGTGACCCCACCGGTACTGGCTCTGGTGGTCCCGGGTACACCTTCGCCGATGAACTTCCCGCCGCTGGCGAGTATCAGATCGGCTCAGTCGCCATGGCCAACGCTGGCCCGAATACGAACGGCAGTCAGTTCTTCGTTATCACCGGTGAGCAAGGTGTCGCATTGCCACCGAACTACACCTTGTTTGGCACCGTGACCGATGGCCTCGATACCACCGTGGTGGCCCTCGATGCCGCCGGCAACCCCAACGACAATGGCGTGCCACCGCTCCAGGAAATCATCATCGAGTCGATCACCATCACGGTGTCCTGAGTCGACCAAGTTCCGGATGGAGGTCATCGATCTCCACCGGTCGAGCTGTGTCGATGGAACGATGGGCTGCTTGACCAACCGCTACTGACCATAAACCGTCCACTATGCCCACCTCGGGTGGCGACCCGGTACGAATCGCTCGACAGAACTTGTCCACCTCTACATAGCTGGCGCCCCAATGAAAACCCTCATAGGCCACTGACGGATCAATGGGCGTGGGGATCGTTTCCAATGAACGATCGGAACGACGACCGATCACGACCCCTTCACCACGCGGCAATTTGGTTTCGGCTTTCCCCAGTGACCCAATTGCCACTATCTCTTGTTCGTATTGGCTGGCTTCGGCGAACATGCACAGATCGAGGCTGGCTCGCACGCCGTTGTCATAGTCCACGATGACGAACGCATTATCCAAGATGTCCGCTCGTTCACCGTTGTACGTCTCGTCGAGGTGATTCACATCCTGGGCTCCACTGGCATACACGCGCCGTGGTCGTGATCCAATTGCCACATTCATCAGATCAAAAAAGTGACAGCACTTTTCTACCAAGGTGCCACCAGTGTTCTTGGTGAATCGATTCCAGTTATCAACTTTCACCAAAAACGGAAACCGATGTTCACGAATCGAGAACATTTTCAATGGCCCCAATGTGCCTGATCGAATGACATCCAATATGGCGGCCACGGGAGCCATGTATCTGTATTCGAGACCTACCCAAGTAATTGCTGACCGGTCCTTTGCGACAGCGAGCACACCGAGACAGTCTTCGACCGTTGTGCACAATGGCTTTTCCACCAAACAGTGAACGTCACTGGCAAGAACATCACTCAAGACGCCGACGTGGGTGTGATTGGGTGACGCGATGATCACCCCATCCAATGGTGTGTGTGCCAGCAATTCGCGATGATCGGAGAAAACACGCGGGGGATCTTGATCGGTCCCACTCTGCCGAAGTGTTTCCAATGCCCTGGTTACGGAACCCTCATGCGGATCGCTGATTGCTGCCACCACCGCACCATCGAGGGCGACGATGTTGCGAATGTGTTCACAGCCCATCATCCCGGTACCGATGACTCCGAGACGAAGAGCCTCACTCTTTTCAGTCATTGTTCCACCCCGTATCGAGCACTGCGCCCCTCACGGAAGAGTCCCTTCAATTTCCGAGGGCCCAACGTGTTCCCACTGCGCACCACGTCGAATCACCGCTGAAGAAGAGGGAAGAAAAATCAAGGGAACATTGGCCAATTTCCTGGTTCGGACATGCCGATCGGGAGTGACTTTTTCCGATTCGGTGATGATCGACATCCCTTCGATCATCCCCAGGCCGAGGGCCAAAGCCCCACCTCGCGGATCGATCATCGGATCACACAGTGCCGACGCCGGCGCACCGGCGCCAACCACCAAACCTCCGGCTTCGAGCAGCGCCACAATGGCCTGCCACACTGGGGTTCCCTTCAGCACGCTGCGCAAATGAATGGGATTGTCCCCAACCAACCAAATAGCCCGGGCACGAGTAATCACTGCGGCGTTTTCCTGCTCCATGGCTTCGGTTCGACGCATGACCATCAAGGGTTCGATGGTGACACCAACGCGACTAGCCCATTCTTGAGCGGACCTGATCAGATCTTCGGGCCGTTCGAATGCATCAGCTGTCGGCATGACAACCACCGCGGCAGCACCGACTTCGGCAATCAAGCGCCGATCCAATTCATCGTGAAGTTTGAAGGGTCCGCCACCTTGGAGTGCAATGATTCCGGTCATTGCCGAAGCGTACCGGCCCCATTCGGCACGCTTTGGGTTGGTTACCAAGCGGTAACTATGCTCTTGGCGTCCGCTGACGCCGCGGCTACTCAAGGAGTGCACCATGTCATCTTCTCCCTCCACCATTAAGGCAGCCGATATCAAGACGGTTGGAGTCGTGGGCTCCGGCATCATGGGGTCTGGTCTGGCCGAAGTCATTGCCCGAGCCGGAATGAACGTCATCGTGCGCTCGCGTCAGCAGGCCACCGCTGACGCCATGGTGGCAGCAGTTGCCAAAGGCCTGGCCAAGCAAGTTGAGAAAGGTCGCCTCGCAGAAGATGAGAGCGCCGCAATTCTCGGCCGTATCACCGCAGTTGCCGATTTGAAGGCCCTGGCCGATTGCGATCTCATCATCGAGAGCGTGGTCGAGGATCTCGCTACCAAAAAAAGCCTGATCGCCGAACTCGATGCGTTGGCCAAGCCTTCAGCCATCATTGGTACCAACACCTCGACTCTGCCCGTTATCGAACTGGCGATGAGTACGAACCGCGCCGACAAGGTTTGTGGTATCCACTTCTTCAATCCGGCTACCGCTATGCCTCTCGTCGAGATCATTCGGCCACTATCGGCGAGCGATGAAACCATCGATACAGCTACTGCATTTGCCGAAGCCTGTGGCAAACAGCCGGTACAGGTCCAAGATCGCGCTGGTTTCATCGTCAACGCTCTGCTCTTCCCGTATCTCAATAACGCCATTCGAATGTTTGAACAGGGCACCGCATCCAAAGAGGACATCGATGCGGCCATGAAGGGTGGATGTAATTTCCCCATGGGACCATTCGCCTTGTTGGATCTCGTTGGACTGGATACGTCGTTGTCGATCCTCGACGCCCTCTACGAAGAGTTCCGCGATCCCAACTATGCCGCTGTGCCGACCTTGCGCCGGATGGTGGCTGCCGGACAATTGGGACGCAAGACGAAGGCTGGCTTCTACAGTTACTGAAGTGAAAGACAGGGAACGAAGCGCTACGGATGTGATGTCCGGACTTCTCAGCCCTGCCCATGAAGCAGTCTTCATGAGACCTCAACCACCCGTACCTCCGAGCCGTTGGAATTTCGGAGAGATGTCCTTTGGCACCGACGATCTCGTCGCTATCGGTGCAGATCTCGACATCGAAACTTTGGTTCAGGCCTACGCCCATGGACTCTTTCCGATGCCGATGGATCGCCGAGATATCGGATGGTGGTGTCCGCTTCAGCGCGGCATCATTCCCCTTGATGGTCTTCATATTTCGAAATCACTCGAGAAGAGTTGCCGTCAATTCAGCATCGGCGTTGATACCTGTTTCGAAGATGTCATGCGGGCATGCGGGGACCCAAACCGCCCCCATGGCTGGATCACCCAAGACTTCATTGATGCCTACGTACGACTCCACCAAGCTGGTTGGGCCCACAGTGTCGAAGTCTTTTTCGAGGGGGACCTCGTTGGTGGCGTGTACGGAGTGCATATTGCCCGGCTTTTCGCCGGTGAGAGCATGTTTCATTCGCGTACCGACGCCTCCAAAGTTGCCCTGGTCGCTCTCGTAGCCCTGCTACAAAGGGCCGGAGTCACCTTGTTCGACGTGCAGTGGACAACACCCCATCTCATCTCCATGGGAGCTATCGATATCCCTCGAGCCGAATATCTGCGACTCCTCGCCGAAACGCAAAACGGCCCTTCCTCCCGACAGACTGCAGATTATGGCTGATTCACGAGAGACCGAATTGCCAACTAGCGGTTCATCAACCGGCGTACCGCGTCGTGATGATCCTTGGTTGATGCGCACCTATTCCGGGCACTCCACTGCTCAGGCGTCAAATGAGCTCTATCGCACCAACTTGGCTAAAGGCCAGACCGGTCTTTCTATCGCTTTCGATCTGCCGACTCAGACTGGCTACGACCCTGATTCGCTGATGGCCGCAGGAGAGGTTGGCAAAGTGGGCGTACCCGTCGCCCACCTCGGTCATATGCGAGCCCTCCTTGATGGCATTCCCCCCGGACAAATGAATACCTCGATGACCATCAACGCTCCAGCAGCTTGGATGCTGGCGTTGTACGTCGCCAATGCCGATGAGCAAGGTGTCGATCGTCGCGCCTTGCGCGGCACCACCCAGAACGACATCGTCAAGGAGTATCTCTCTCGCGGAACGTATATCTTCCCGCCGATTCCCTCACGTCGTTTGATCGTGGACATGGTGGCGTGGTGTGCCAACAACACGCCGAAATGGAATCCCATGAACGTGTGCTCGTATCACTTACAAGAGGCAGGCGCGACGCCGGTTCAAGAGATCGCCTATTCGTTGGCCACAGCAGTTGGGGTTTTGGATGCAGTACGCGAATCGGGTCAAGTTCCTGAAGATCAGTTTTCTCAAGTGTTCGCCAGTATTTCCTTCTTCGTGAATGCTGGAATTCGCTTCATCGAAGAGACCTGCAAGATGCGAGCCTTCACCGATCTGTGGGATGAAATTGGACGTCTTCGATACGGAATCACTGATGACAAGGCACGCCGGTTCCGTTATGGCGTTCAAGTCAATTCACTCGGACTCACCGAGGCACAACCAGAAAACAATGTGCAGCGAATTGTGCTCGAAATGTTGGCTGTTTCACTTTCGAAGCGCGCTCGAGCCCGATCTATTCAGCTCCCCGCTTGGAACGAGGCTCTTGGGCTACCGCGACCATGGGACCAACAGTGGAGTCTGCGGATGCAGCAGGTGTTGGCCTATGAGACCGATCTGCTCGAATACCCCGACATCTTCGATGGCTCCCATCTCATCGAAGGAAAGACTCGGGAAATTGCCGACGCTGCTCGATCAGAGTTCGAAGATGTGATGAGTATGGGTGGTGCTTTCGAAGCCGTTGACACTTTGAAGGGTCGACTCGTCAAGTCCATGGCCATTCGTACTCGGCGTATCGAAAGCGGTGACCAAACAGTGGTTGGCGTCAATCGCTTCACTGAATTCGAACTATCGCCCCTCGGTGGTGAGGGCAATATTGTCAAAGTCGATCCTGATGTCGAACGCCAAATGATCGAAGACGTTCAAGCATGGCGGGCCACACGCGATGAAAAGGCAGTGCAAGACGCCATCAAGTCATTACGTCAGGCTGCCGAATCCGATGAGAACATCATGGAAGCCTCGATCGCCCTGGCAAAAGCGGGCGGTACCACTGGCGAATGGGCGGGAACACTGCGATCGATTTTCGGCGAATACCGTGCTCCCACCGGTGTCGCCGCCGCAGTGGGTAAGCGGCCTGGTGAGTTGGCCGCAGTAGCCGAATACGTACGTACCATTCCTGGTGGACCACCCAAGTTGCTCGTTGCCAAACCAGGACTGGACGG
>JBEIGJ010000032.1:0-17414 GCA_040381935.1 Acidimicrobiaceae bacterium
CGCATTGAAACCACCTACAAAGAAAACGTGCCAGAAGGTCCACAGGTTCTTCAGACCGTCGAGGATCTCATTGCCGATGGCAACACGGTGATCTTTGGAACCTCTTTCGGATTCCAAGATTCATTCGCCCAAGCTGCTGAAAAGTATCCCGATGTCTGTTTCGAATTCGCTACCGGATTCCTCGAGGGACCGAACCTGTCACAGTTCTACGGTTCGGCTGAGGACACCGACTATCTCACCGGAATGGCCGCCGGCGCTGCCTCGAAAAATGGTCGCTTGGGCCTCTTGGCTGCTTTCCCGATTCCCGAAGTGGTCCGCGGTGTGAACGCCTGGACCATGGGAGCCCGGGCCGTCAACCCCGACGCCCAAGTCACTGTGGTGTGGACCAATACCTGGTTCGACCCAGCCAAAGAGCGTCAAACAGCAGAAGCCTTGATTGCCGATGGCAATGACGTCATCGGTGTGAAATCGCAGGACTCACCCGCATCGGGTGACGCTGCTGCCGCTGCTGGTATCCCTTGGGCTGGCTACGACAGCGACCAGAGCGCCAACTATCCCGAGGTCTGGCTGACAGCCACCACCTATCACTGGGATGTCTATCACATTCCTCGAATCCAGGCCATCTTCGATGGCCGGTGGATCGCTGGTAATTACTACGGCGCCCTCAATGACGGCTTCGTGAAGTTGGCTCCCTTCGGCAAGATCGTTTCTCAGGAAACTCAAGATCTGATCAATGCCAAATTGGCTGAGTTCACCGACAAGCCCGGTTCGATGTTCATTGGGCCATTGCGTGACAACAAAGGCAACGTGGTACTCGAAGACGGAGTGCTGCACACCTTTGGTGAGTTGATGAGCATGAGTTATCTGGTCGAGGGAGTCATCGGAGACATCCCCGCAAGTTGAGTTCGGTTCCCGTTGTAGGACTCCGGGGCGGGCCAAACGGCCCGCCCCGGAGTTATCAACCGCTAGGAGATTTCCCGGAAACTCCGAACGATGCCTGTCGTTGTTGGATCGACCGACCTCTCATCTAGAGTCTGGCTGGCGATCGGAAGGAAGTGACATGACACAACCGAGCGCAGTCAAGATGACCGGAATTGTCAAAAGATTTCCGGGCGTCGTCGCCAATGACGGAGTGGACTTCGACGTTTGTCGCGGGGAAGTCCATGCACTCCTCGGCGAGAACGGCGCCGGCAAATCGACTTTGTCAAATATCCTCACCGGCCTTTATCGACCCGATGATGGATCCATCGAGATAGCCGGGCAGGCGGTCTCATTGACATCGCCCCGGGCCGCACTCGCCGCCGGAATCGGCATGGTGCACCAGCACTTTCGGCTGGTGTCCACCTTCACCGTGGCAGAAAACATCGTGCTTGGTGACCAGGGCTCATCGCTCTTCATGAATCGACAGGACATCGCTCAACGCGTCACAACCTTGGCCGAGCAGTATCACCTGGCAGTGGACCCCGATGCCCGTATCTGGCAGTTGAGTGTGGGCGAACAGCAACGGGTGGAGATCCTCAAGGTTCTTTATCGCGGGGCCCAAGTTCTGATTCTCGATGAACCTACTGCGGTGTTGACGCCCATTGAAGCAGAGGCCTTGTTCGTGACCTTGCGCGCCATGGTGGCCGAAGGTCGATCAGTGATTTTTATTTCGCACAAGTTGGACGAAGTCATGGCCGTTGCCGACCGTGTCACCGTGCTCCGGGGTGGGCGTACCGTGGGCTGCGTGCGCACAGCGGATACCACGATTCGCGATCTCGCCAGTTTGATGGTTGGACGATCCATCGAATTTTCCCGAGTGGAGCGACGCCAACCGGCGCAACCCGACAAGCTCGTCTTGAGCGCCCATTTCGTTTCAGCCCTCGATGATCGCGGACGTCGCGCTCTCCATGATGTGAACCTCACTGTCGGTCACGGTGAGATTGTCGGAGTAGCCGGAGTGGCGGGCAATGGTCAAAGGGAGTTGGCTGAAGTCATTGCTGGAACGCGCATTGCCACCAATGGAACCGTTGAAGTCGATGGACAGATCGTGCGCTCTGGACATGCCCGCTCTGCTATCGCGAGCGGAATCGCCCACATCCCCGAAGACCGACTGCACACTGGTTTAGCTGCCGGTCATTCAGTCGAGGACAATCTGGCGCTCAAGAACTACCGCAGTCCGCTGCTTTCCAAATTTCGTATTTTGCGACGGGCCGCCATTCGTCGTCAGGCCCGTGAACTGGTGGATCGATACGACGTCAAAACGCCAACTACGGCTACTCCGGTTCGTTTGCTCTCCGGGGGAAATGTGCAAAAAGTACTTCTGGCCCGTGAATTTTCAGGCCAACCCAAAGTTCTGATTGCTGCATCGCCAACTCGCGGCCTTGACGTTGGCGCCATCGAAACTGTACGCGATCGTCTGGTGGAGGCGGCCGATTCCGGTATGGGAGTTCTGCTGATCAGTGAAGACCTCGATGAGATCATGTCGTTAGCGGACCGCATTTTGGTGATTTACGAAGGTCGTATCGTCGACGATATTGCCGCTGGTTCTGCTGATCGCCATCACATCGGACTCCTCATGGGCGGCAGTCGAACAGTGCAGGAATCGACCTCATGAGATCACCACTTCGCTTAGAAAAGCGGTTACTGCAACCCCGAGGGTTGAACTGGATCATTCCCTTGCTTTCCCTGCTGGCAGCGCTGGTACTTGGAGCCATCGTGCTGCTTGCCACGGGAAAAGATCCGATCGATGTTTACTCCCGGATCTTTGAGCGAGGATTCGCCTCACAACGCGCCCTACAAGGTTCACTGGTCACCGCAACGCCCTTGGCTTTTACTGGTCTATGCGCCGCCGTGGCATTTCGAATGGGTGTGATCAATATCGGCGGTGAGGGTCAGCTCTACGTCGGCGCCATCGGTGCTTCGATGACTGGCATTGCCATGCAGGGCCAGCCCACCGGCATGGTCGTGGTCGGCATGATGTTGATGGGCATGCTCTTTGGAGCAAGTTACGGATCACTTGTCGGTGTGCTGCGCGCCCGGTTCAACACCAATGAGATCATCACCTCGTTGATGCTCAACTATCTCGCGGGCATTTTGCTCAACTATCTCATTTTCAATTCCCGGTCGTATTGGCGTGATCCTCGATCGCAGGGCTTTCCCTCGGGCAAGCCCATCGGTGACCGTAGTGAGTGGACCGACTATTCCGTCTTCGGAGTTCAGATCTCACTTGGTTTCTTTGTGGCTATCACTGCCGCCGTCGGCGTCTGGCTGCTCTACCGCCGGACGCGATTCGGATTCGAGGTCGGAGTCATCGCCGACTCTCCACGTGCGGCAACCTATGCCGGTATTCGCACCAAATGGACCATCGTGGCGGTAATGGCTCTCTCTGGCGCTCTGGCCGGATTAGGAGGGGCATCCGATGTCGGGGACTTCCGACATGTCCTGGACGCAAAAGGACTCCAGTTGTCGGGATACGGCTACACCGGGATCGTGGTTGCTGCGCTGGCTCGTTTAAATCCGCTTGGTACGATCTTCGTTGCCGTCCTGATCGGTGGTCTCACCAATGCCGGCTATGCGTTACAAGGTCCGAACTTCCCAAGTGGACTGGTCGGCACCCTCCAGGGTTTGATTCTGTTTTCGTCGGTCGCTGGTGAAATCTTGTTGCGTTATCGGGTGCGCTGGAACCCCAACCGATTACGAACAGAGGTGGCGGGATGAACAACAGCTTGTTGGTCGTCATCGCTGCCTCGGCGATCTTTTATGGGACGCCGTTGTTCTTCGCAGCCCTCGGTGGCGTGTTCACCGAACGCAGCGGGGTACTGAACCTGGGAGTCGAGGGCATGATGCTTCTTGGTGCAGTCTCTGGTGCCTGGGCATCTCAACACATCGGAGGGCCAGCCTGGTTCACCGTGCTGGCCTCGATCCTGGTGGGGATGTTTGCTGGCGCGTGTACCGCAGCCTTGCACGCCTTTCTCTGTGTGACGTTGCGCACCAATCAGACCGTTGCCGGTTTGGCGATCACTATTTTTGCTGGCGCAGTGGGACTTTCGAGTTATTTCGCCAACGTCTGGAACGTGGCCGCCAAACCAGTGACGCGACCTATCCGTACCCTCGATGTCTTTGGATGGGGTGACCTGCCGATTCTTGGACCCATCCTTTTTCGCCAAACCGTTCTCACCTACGTCTCGTGGGTCATGGTGATCCTGGCTTCCATCTATCTCTTTCGGACTCGCTACGGATTGCAGCTACGCGCCGTTGGCGAATCACCGCAAACTGCTGACGCGATGGGAATCTCGGTGATCAAGTACCGCTATGTCCACACCATCCTCGGCGGTTCATTGGCGGGACTCGGCGGTGTCTACTACAGCCTGGCCATCGTGCCCACCTGGGTGGATGGGATGACCAAAGGAGCGGGATGGATCGCCATCGCACTGGTGATCTTCGGATTCTGGCGACCGGGCCTGACCTTGGCGGGCGCGTATCTCTTCGGGGCACTGCAATCTTTGGGAATCACTTTGAAGGCCCGCAATATCCAGATCAATGGCGACATTCTCGATGCGTTGCCTTTTTTGATGACCATCATTGTCTTGGTCATCGTTTCCTCTCAGTTCGCCCATCGCCGGCTCGGAGCACCGGCTGCACTCGGTATTGCCTATGAACGTGAAGAGCGATGACGTCGTCACGGGTCATCTCGAATATTTCGCCAGAATTGCGACCGCTTTGGCATCCGGTCGGCCGGGTCGAGACATTTTCCGCTGAACCAACCCGCATCGAGTTGCTGGAGGAACCCCTCGTCGTTGTGCACTTAGGAGGCTCGCTGCGTGTTTTCCGTGATCGATGTCCACATCGGTTCGCACGACTTTCCGATGGATGCGTCACCAATGACACCATCCAATGTCCGTATCACGGGTGGCAATTCGACGCCGACGGACACTGTGTCGCCATCCCGGCACTGGGCCCTGATGCGACCTTGCCAGCGGCCCATCTCGAGGCACCACGGATCACTGTGAAATACGGTTTGCTCTGGATTGCCCTGGAAGAGCCCCGTACTGAGATCTTGGATATTCCCGAATGGGAAGACCCATCCCTGGAACGTCTGTGGATGCCACCCGTCGATATCGCCGCTGGCGCAGCACAAGCCATCGACAACTTTCTGGACTTTTCGCACTTTCCCTTCGTCCATGCCGGCACATTCGGATCGGATCAGGACCGCTACGTTGCCGACTACTCCACCCAACGCTGTGATGATGGCTGGAGTTTCATCGTCGAGTATCCCCACGTCATCGACAATCACGAAGATCCTCTGGTTCTCACCGGCGACCATCCGCTGTCTCAACCGCGCCTCATGCGTTACCACTACCGCGCTCCCTTTACTGCCAATCTCCGTTTGGAACTTCCCATGACCGGCATGGTCAATGCCATCGTCATGTGGTGTCAGCCAATGACCCGTGATCGCACCCGAGTGCACTTGCTGATGCTGCGCAACGACTGCCCCACGGCACAGGCGCAACAGGCGGCAATCGATTACGAAATGAAGATCTTCACCGAGGACCTGAAAGTCATCGAATACCTAGCCGACAAGACCGTGCCCCTCGACCGCGGCCAAGTCCACACCCGCTCTGACCGCCACACCGTTGAATTCCGCCGCCTTTTGAACCGACTCTTCGATCCCGCTGACCATCGAGCCGACCGCTGAGGATTCGTTGACCAAACGAACCTGGATCGATGCCAGTAGAAACGTCATCATTCGGAAGAGAGTGATCCGAAAGAGTTAGTAATGGGGTACATTACTCACATCCTGTGGGATGTTCCCGGGAAACTTTTGGGGGGTCGACGTGGAATTCGGAGTCTTTTTCAACGGCTACCTACCTGGCCCAGCCGCCCACGATCCAGCCAGTGAGCATCTCATGCTGATGCGCGAGATCGAATACGCAATTCTGGCCGATCAGTGCAATTGGAAATACGCCTGATTCGGCGAACACCATGGTCTCCCCGAATACAGCCACATGTCGGCACCAGCACCGGTGATGGGCTACGTAGCCGCCTGCACGGCGCAGATCCACTTGGGCTTTGCCATCAATTCTTTTCCCACCACCAAAGAACATCCGGTCCGCATCGCTGAGACCGCCGCCATGCTCGATCACATCACCGACGGTCGTTTCGAGTTTGGTACCGGACGCGGCGCAGGGAGTCATGAAGTGGCAACCTTCAACGGGGTGACGACTGCCCAAACCAAATCCATGTGGGATGAAGTCATTCACGAAATCCCCCGTATGTGGGAGCAGAAGGATTACGACTTCGTCGGGAAACACTTCTCGGTACCCACACCCCACAACATCCTTCCAAAACCACTCGGAACCGGCCATCCTCCTCTTTGGGTGGCCTGTGGTAACGCCGACACTTTTGCCAAGGCTGGTCGGCATGGCATCGGGGCGATCGCTTTCAACTTCGAACCGATCCACAATCTCAAGGACCGCATCGCGAGCTACAAAGAAGCCATCGAAAATCCCACCGATCAAATCGGTCAATACCGCAACAACAATGTGATGATGACCAATGCCTGTATCTGTCTGGAGGATCGAGAACAGGCGCGGGCTATCGCCAAGAAGCGGACCGGCTATCGCGTCACCATGGTCAACCTCTATCACGACACCATGCCCAAATCGCCTGACGCCCGGGTCTGGCCCACTCCCCCGGCTGCTGTCGAATGGACCGACGAGATGTTGGACCTGGCCATCAAAGGCGGATACATGCTGTGCGGGAATCCTGAAGAGGTTTGCGAGCAACTCGAGCGTTACCAAAGCGTGGGATGTGATCAGGTCGCCTTTGGCGTCCCCGACGAGGGGTACAACCACGAGGAAGTTTTGGAAATGATCGAAGTCTTCGGCACTCAGGTGATCCCGGAATTCGATACCGACCCCCTGCACTCCACGACGCGATTCCGAGAGCTGGCCAAACGCCGCTATCCCGACTTCCAATACCCCGTTCCCGCGGTAGTGAGCGGAGCCCAGCCTCCTTTGTTCCCCGTCAGCGTCTAACGTCGGGGGCCATGACCCGTTTCGGAGCGGACTACTACCAGCGCTTCTACGGACGAGGTGGTGTGCACGATCGGCGAACCATCGCCTATCTGGGAACCGCCGTGCACAATATGTGCGCCTGGTGGGGTGTGGCTCCGAAATCAGTTCTCGATATCGGCGCTGGTCCCGGACTCTGGCGCGACTGGTACCTGCGTACCCATCCGCGAGTGAAGGTGACCTCCATTGATATCAGCGAATACGCCTGCCAAAAGTATGGCCATGAACAACGAGATATCGCTCATTGGCGTCCAGCGCGCCAATACGACTTGACCATCTGCCATGGTGTCCTGCATTACATCGATGATCAGCAGGTCATAGCAGCTATCGACAACATTGCTTCGGCCACCCGTCATGTTCTGTATCTGGAACTGCCCACTTCAGAAGATTTCAGCACCATCGTCGATTCATCGGCCACTGATATGGAAGTTCATCAGCGCACTGGCCAGTGGTATCGCAACGAACTGGATCAGCACTTCTTTCAAGCTGGTGCCGGCCTTTGGATCCGTCACGGAAGCATCCTGCTCTATGAACTCGAACGCCAACCCGGTCAGCCCATGAACCCGAACGGAGATAGTCATCGATGAGCGGTACGCAGCCATGAAGGATTCTTTCGAGCAGCGACTGCAGCGCTTAGAGGACCTTGTCGAAATCAATGAGCTCTTCATCGAATATGGACGCGCGCTCGACGATGGAGATCTCGAACGATACGTCTCGCTCTTCAGCCAAGATGGGCGGATCGATCTTGGCCCTATTGGCCGCGCCCAAGGCCGACATGACATCCGCCGAGTCATGGCACAGGCTCTCGAGGGTCTGGTCGGTTCCTCATTCCATCTCATCACCAGTCCACAAATAGCTCTTGCCGGTGACACCGCTACAGCAACGGTGATGTGGACAGTGATCCACCAAGATGCCCAGGGTCAACCTCAGGTCACCATGATTGGCAAACACCATGATGACTTGATCCGCGAACACGGCCGTTGGCGCATCGCCTTACGACGAGGAACCATCGACATTCCGCGTCGTTATCAGACGCCTCGACGACTCGAGATCTGAACGGTCAACGACAGATCGTTCGATTGTGCCAAAGGCCAAGGCGAGTGCCCGGGGGACACACTTCGGGCAAAACTCCTGACCAGTCACGCTGACCATCGATCAGGGCCAGTATCGCCGAACTGTAACGAGCCGTTGCTGGTGACCAGACTCCGAATTCGGCGACAAGATCTGGACGAGTCATGATCGGCAGCAACTCGCGACCAGCAACAAGGCGTGCGCTGACGAAGTCTTCAAGGCTGCAGAGACGACGAATCTGATCCCAGATCTCGGTCTCACTGCGGTGGAGCCACGACATTTTGGTGACCAGATGATGCGCCTCGGGAACCACGCCCGCTTCCTCCATCCACCAGGTGTCATCGAACTTCTTCCGACACCACCTGGCATCATCCTGGGAACGTCCATCGTGAGCCCACAACAGCGGATATGAACATGTGCCATCTCCGTCCAAACTCACCATCCCCACGGTGGTGGCCCGAACGATGATTTGGACATCGGGATCCACGCGACGGTCGAAATCGGATGCCTCAGCCAAAGCTTCACACGTGGCCAGCCAGCACTCCGGGTCATCGACTGAGCCCTGGTCGGCGACGGAGAGACTCAGGTGGAAATCACCATCGGTCTCCTCTAACACGACGCAGTGTCGCTCACCATCCAATCTCATCACGATCGAGTTCACAGTGGATTCGGCGTTGTTGCTCACAACGTTCACTCACCCCCGGTCAACAGGGTCGGATCACGACGAAGTTCCTGCCGAGCCATGGCCTCCCAAAATCCCATGAACTTGTCACCAGTTGACCCCTTCATGCGATCCACATACCAATCAGGTAACGCCGACGTCAGACCACCCAAACCATCGGATCCCCCCATGGCGCGCACATGCCAGGCCCTCTGACAGCGCTGCTCAAGAGCCACCGCCCGTTGGTGTACCGCGCGAATGGAGTTGCCGAGAATGAACACTCCGTGCCCGGCCAAGAGCACCAATTCAGCATCACCCATGGCCGCCACTGCGGCGGCTGCCGAACCCGGATCGTCCACACTGCCCCCGTACTCGCGCACCAAAGTCACATCTCCACCACCACCCAACACACTGGATTGATCCAACGCCGGAGGAACTGCACCGGCATCGGCCCAGACCGTTCCGAAGAGCGGATGATTATGAAGGGCAACTTCGACACCGGGTCGAGCACGATGGAGTTCCAAATGCAACGGTATTCCCGGCGGTACCGGCCAATCTCCCTCCACGACGTTGCCATCCAAATCGATACGGATGATGTGTTCGGGTCGTAGTTCATTCCACAGGAGCATCCACGGATTGCAGAGCAAAGTGCCATCATGGAGATTCACCGTGATATGTCCTGCGAGGTGATCGTTGTATCCCTCATGCCACAACGTTCGAGCCAAGAGCACCATTTCTTGTTTCAAGGTCAACTCCGGCAGCAAATGCGCGGCAGTGGGTTCGAATGCTGAGTTCACTGTTCCCTCTCTTCGGTCAAACCACCGATGTATCGACGTGGCAACCGGGCTGATAACGCACACACCACTTCATAGCCGATCGTTCCCAAGAGTGCCCCCCAGGCATTAGGTGATATGACGTGTTCGCCCTGAGTTCCGAGGAGAACCACCTCATCTCCCACTGCGACATCCATATCGCCCACATCCACCATCAACTGATCCATGGTCACGACGCCCACGATGGGGCAACGACGACCGCCGATGAGAACGTGCCCACCAACAGCAGAGAGTCGACGCGGCACACCATCGGCATAGCCGATGGGCACCGTGACCACTGTGGTCTCGTGATCGAAATGATGCCGTTGACCATACGAAACACCCTCACCGCCTGCCACCCGCTTCACAAAGGACACTCGGGCCCGCAAAGTCAAGGCCGGCTTCAAAAGTCGGCAATGGGCCACCAGCGACTGATCGGGAGGTATCCCATACAGGGCAATACCGACCCGAACCATATTCCGGTGGGTTTCAGGATGACCGATCACCCCCGCCGAATTAGCAATGTGCACCCAACCAGGATCAATACCTGCCTGTCGAAGATTGCCCAGCACAGTGTCGAATCGCATTATCTGTTCGGCAGTGAAGGGTGAATCAAGATCATCAGCACAGGCCAAATGAGTAAACACGCCCCCGAGAGATAGCACGGGAGAACAGGCCAAGAGACGCCCAGCCAATTCCACTGCTTGATGGGGCCGAGCGCCAACCCGATTCATTCCGGTGTCAATCTTGAGATGCACTTCCTGACCAACGACGTCGCGCCGACGAGTCTCGGCTTCCAGAGCATCAATGAATGGAACCGAATACGCCGTGGCGATCAACCCATGTGCCACGATGTCACCCACCTGATCGAGAGGTTGTTCCGATAACACCAAAATCGGTGCTTCGATTCCGGCCCGGCGCAGTTCGATTCCCTCTTGGACCAGAGCGACCGCCAACCCATGGGCTCCGGCTCCCAAGGCAGCCTCGGCTACGGGTACCGCACCATGTCCATAGGCGTTGGCTTTGACGACGGCCAGAAACTCCGAGGTGCCAATCACCGATTTGAGAGTTCGCACATTATGACTGATCGCTTCGAGGTCGATGTCCACCCAAGCCCCTCGAGATGCCGATGGAGTCACAATGATCGTGTCTCTCTACTTCGAGAATGGTTCGTCATCAACGAATCAATGGTCGCTGGCAATAAGTCGATGAGATCCGAAGCAATCAAACCTTGTGTCCAGGCAAAGCCACGAGCGGCTTGGGCATGCAACCAAGCAGCCGACGCTGCTGCTTCAAAGGGGGCCATACCTTGGGCCAAGAGAGCACCAATCATCCCGGCCAGTACATCGCCCGTTCCAGCAGTGGCCAAGCGCTGATCGGCATTGGCAATCACCAGAGCCTTACCGGACGGCTCAGCCACCACCGTGGTGGGACCTTTCAACAAACAGACGCAATTCATATCAGCAGACAACGCTCGAGCGCTCTCGATGCGGTGCGGAGTCGGCGGATGTCCGAGCAAAGTGGCGTACTCTCCATCATGCGGAGTAAGCACCGTTGATGATGAGCGCGTACGGATAATGTCCCGCGCTCCATCTCCACCCCAGGCAACGGCAAAGAGCCCATCACCATCGATGACCAAAGGATGGTTCAACCCAGCAATCACGCGCCGTGCTTCGGTCGCCATACCATCATCGCGACCCAATCCTGGTCCCAGCACCGTGGCTTGAAAACGTTCGGCATCGACAAGAATCTCTTTCGACCAACCCAGACCGGGCATGGGACGCCGCACCACTTCAACCGGCGTTGAACGGTCACTGATGATTCCCGGTGAAGCAAGATGCACGATGCCCGCGCCCATACGCATCGCAGCACCAGAGCACAGATGAGCGGCCCCCATCATCGATGGACTCCCTGCCACAATCGAAAGTGCTGATTTCCATTTATGAGCCACCGCAGACCGGCGCGGAATCCAGGACGCTACATCGCGGTGTTCAACGACGTTCACGCCAGTTGTTCCCAGACCCAACGTGATCCCGAGATCAACGACTTCGACTTCACCACTCAATTCACGGCCCGCCCCGAAGAGCAGACCCGGTTTCAACGCAACGAAGGTCACTGTTCGCTCGGCTGCCCAGGCACCCGGAGTGGCCAAACCAGTCAGTCCGTCGACTCCCGAGGGGATATCCACCGCCAGAACCGGCATCTGGCGTCGATCGGGAGGATTCCATTGACCTCGAAAGCCGGTGCCGTAAGCCGCGTCGATGACAAGGTCCCCGTGCGGCAGGCGCAACGGCAAGTTGTGGGCCGGCAAAACGTTGACCCGCGCCCCCTGGTCAGCAAGGATGCGAGCTGCCACCCGGCCATCAGCGCCATTGTTACCTTTTCCGGCTACCACGATGACGGTGCGACCGTAGATACCACCCATCATCCGCTTGGCCGTTCGAGCAACAGCCGCTCCGGCGCGACCCACAAGTTCATCAAGCATCACTCCGGCCGTAGCGGCCTCCAAGTCGATCACCCGCATCTGCTTGGGAGTCAGGACCGGTCTCATGCCGTCATCGTAGGTCAGTACCCCGGTCGATCACCGGGGTCGCTGGACAGGGCCACCACGTAGGCAATAGCAGTGTCATCGGTATGGGTCAATGAGACCATCCACTGGCGCACCCCGCACTGCTCCGCCAGCGTCTCGGCCCGACCGGTGTGAACGATCTCTGGCTGCCCTGTTTCTCGACGGCGAATCCAAACATCATGAAAATCGAAGGCTCCAAGTCCTACTCCGAGCGCCTTCATCACGGCTTCGCGCGCCGCAAAGCGCACAGCCAGCGATGGAACCGGATCGGAAAGCGAATCGGTATAGGCCAGTTCATCAGGGGTGAAGATCCGCTGGCGAGTACTTGGGGTTCGCTCCAACATCTGCGCGAACCGTCGCACATCCACCGCATCCACACCGATCCCGATGATCATTGGTTCTTCACGTTACGAGGTTGCCCCTCGCCACCGATCGGCAACCTCGCTGATGGGAAGGATGAGTAGATCGGCAACTGGAATCTCAGCCAACAAATCATCGCGCATTGATCCTTCGGTTTCAGAGACCCAGTCCACGAGACGGTCGTAGCGACGGTCATAGCCCTGGAGAACCTGCCGCACGACGGTGCTGGGCAGACGATCGTGTAAACGTACGTGCAATAACGTGATGCCGACCGTGTGCCCACCTTTGACCTCAGGTACGAAGATGACCGTGCGATCGTCACTGCGACCTCGGGCAACGAGAACATCACGCTCCATAGCCACGCGTCGCTTGGTGCCGACAAGAGAACCATTGCTCTCGACTCGGCTGGGAATGCCAACCGACACTCCGCTGCGATCGACAATGGAAATGGTTGCGGACGAGTGTGAGGGGTCACCATCAATGCGATAGCGCGTGAAACCGTCAACAGCATCCACCGCCGGATCAAGATCGGCAAGAATTTTCAAGTGGCGATAGCTCAGCACATCGCGTCCCACACCAGCAGCCATGACCTGACGGACCAAAGTCCGGTCCATCACTCCTTCGTCGCTTCGGCTGATTCCCACCGTCACCGTTTTTGCTTGGTGTTTGATGGCATCAATCGGACGCGTCAACTCCTCAATAGCCCGCGTCAGCGCCAATATGAGATCGTCCAATAGAGCGGCCGGTGTACCAACCTTGCCGGTCTCCAATTGATAGGCCTCGACCGGATTGGTGATCGAGCCTTCGGTATCGATGATCCGCAACATGGAAGCCAAGTGGACCGCTGTGCTGGCCTCGAGATGACCATCAAATGATCCCGCCCGCACGATCTGCACGAAGCTCTCCCACACACCGGAGAGTCCCTCTTGCACCAGACCCAACACCACATCAGCCGGGAGGTTCTGCACGACGGCGTGTTCGACAACTTCTCGAGACTCGCGTAACGAACGTGCCAAATCGTCAATGGCCCGTGCTGCCTCATAACCGAACAAGTGTCCGACCATGGCACTGAGCACAAAGGCCAACGAAGGATCTACCTCGGGAACCCCGACAACGGCTGCCGCACCATTGAACCGCGAATCACCTTCATTGGCAATCACAATGGGCGTGGCTTTATGCGCCCGATAGATAGCTACTTCTTTTGAAACATCATCGGCAGTGCTCCCCGACAGTCCGGCACCACAGACCAGGATCAGGGGTTCACAGGACAAGTCGATGTGCTTTTTGTCCTCAGTGATATCGCACGAGATGCTCTTGTAACACAACTCACTCAATTTGATGCGCACTTCATGGGCAGCAATGGCATTCGGACCATTGCCAACAACTGCCCAATAACGCTTCGATGGCGCAAATCGTTGGGCGATATCAGCAATTTCTGGTCGCTTGCCGAGAACCGCACGTAAGGCTTCGGGCAAGGTTCGCAGAGCTGAGAGCAGATCATGCCGACGGGCAGAACTGCCCAGTCCCGCCACTTCTGTCAGAGCACAGGCCAAGAGAACTCACGCTGCCACCTGCGCGTAGAAAGCCTTGGTCGAGGCCACACTCATTTCGACATCGCGCCCGTCACTGGTGAACAGAACACCATCGGCCTTATCGCACAGATCGCTACTCCGGCGATTGACGATCGCCAAGACTTTTGCCCCTCGCGAACGAGCCAGATCCACAGTTCGATTGGTGTCAGTGGTGGTACCACTCTGACTGACCGCAATGATCAGCGTGTCGGACATATCCAACTGCAAATGAAATCCCGACAACTCCGTTGCAGTAATGGCATCGACATCCAACGAACCACCACTCAACTCATCAAGAATTTGGGCACAACTACGACCGGCGATCGCAGCAGTTCCCTGACCGATGACTCGGATCTTGCGGATCCGACCTGCACGGAGTTCCTCGCCAACGCCCTCTGGTAAGGCTCGTGAACCAAGCAGAGCCCGCAGACCGTGCGGACCATCGACAATTTTGCCGCGCAGAGTCTTATGAAAGCTGCTAGGTGCTTCACTGATTTCTTTCAACAGAAAGTGCGGCGCATCGCCCCGATCGATATCGCGGGTAGTGACTTCAGCGGTGACCAGCTCGATGGAGCGCACGGGTACATTCGCTCCGCCATATGAGAGCCGGGTGATCCCGGCGATGTCGCCAGCGAGGCGCCCATCAAGAATGGCGATTTGTCCATTGACCGAATCTTGGCCACTGATATTTTCTCCATCGAGCCTCAAGTAGAGCGCGGTCTCCTCAACTAATCCGTAGGGCTCACTGGCCACGATGAAGAGATCTTCAGCGAGTCCGATGTACAGACCCTGACCACTCCCCCGCAACGCCAGCATCAATTTCTGCGGATCATCGGAGGCCAATGCGCCAATAGCCACCGACCCTTCGAAGGCAGCAACGGTACGACGAAAAGCCTCTACGGTGTCTCCACAACGTCGCGCTTCAAGGTTCACCAAGGCCGGAATGACTTTGGCATCGGTGGTAATCGGTCCCGGAAATGTCAGCCCGTGATCTACCCGAAGATCCTCATGGTTATCGACATCGCCATTCAAGGCCGCCACAACATAGGGAGAGGTCCCTTCAACGTCCCCAAGAGCCCGTTCGCTGTTCACAGGATGGGCATTGGGTTCAGAGATGATTCCCACACTGGCCCAGCGAGTATGCCCAATGAGAGAAAGACGCGCCTCGGGATGCTGCAACGCCCGTCGCAAAAGGGCATCGCTACCCATTGCGGTTCGTAATGCCCGCGTGTTGTCTCCGAGTTCACCGATCTCGGCCGCTGCTTTGTAGACAATGGACAAGACGTCATCTATCAGCCGAATCGATCCACTCTGGAACAAAGGATCCTGGCCCCGACTGGCCAACTCTTGTTGCACCTCTGGATCATTGGAGTCCAAACCATGGTTCCATACGAAGAGATGCACTCCAGCGGAATCACGACCTCGAACCTCTAAACGATCGAGTGCCGCCAAGGATTGTTGAATGGTGAGATAACCCAGGCGCGCTGAACGAGGTGCTTGCTCGCCAGCCAATTCCCGTACTCGCTGGGCGGTCTGCAGACGGTCAGTGGCCACAGCCCACATGACATCACGGAGAGCAATGATCCGACTCGACTCGACTTCCAAGGAATCCGGATTGGCTGAGCTCGACTCCAAATCGGCCTCGAGTCGTTGTACCGTCTGGCTCAGTTGATCGAGACGTGCAGTTATCGCAATACTGAGGCCGGAATCATCTAGGGCTTCGAGCCCGGAGACTCCCTTCAACAGCCCGTTCACCAGCTCTAATTCTCGAGTGGCGGCGACCAAGTCGGATCCGGCAGCCAGGGCTCGGTCCAGCAGAGAAATGATCTCAGCGCTGGTAGGAGCCGGGCGACTCGAGGGCCGGCTGACCAGAGCGATGATCCCACACATGGTGCCAGGCTACCCCGGGTTAGCGAGGCCGAAATTGTCAGGTATCAACCGATGGCCCGTATCGCTCGATGACCCGGCTCGCCAAGCGTTGGGCGATATCTTCAGCCCGTTCCATATGATCGGCCTCGACCATGACCCGAACCACCGGTTCGGTACCACTGGCACGTACCAATATGCGGCCGTGGCGTCCAAGGGCAGCGTTTTCAGCGGCGATCGCTTCGGCCAGGTCGGTTGCCGGATCAACTCCGAGTGAACCAACTCGTACATTGTGCAGAACTTGGGGAAACCAGTGCAAAACCCTTTGCGCCAGAACCGAAAACGGTTGGCCATCGACCGCGTGTCGCAGGTGAAACATTCGTGCCAATTCGATAGCCGCTACCAGACCATCTCCAGTTGTAGCCAAGTCACGATGAATGATGTGGCCACTCTGCTCACCGCCGAGAACGAAACCGTGGTGCGACATTGCTTCGAGAACCGACCGATCTCCGACTGGTGTTGTGACGACTTCGATTCCGGCATCTTCCATCGCCCGATGAAATCCGAGATTCGACATCACCGTGACCACAACGCCATCGCCGATCAACTGACCACGCTGACGACGATCGAGAGCCGATAAGGCGAGAAGACGATCTCCATCCACCACTGCACCTTGTTCATCAACGGCAATCAATCGATCACCATCACCATCGAAGGCAAAAGCCAAGTCGATAGTGAGTCGCGCTGACGAATGCTCGTCATGAGCCGAAGCTGCAACACTGGCCACGAAATCACTCAGTGCCTGTGGTGATGTAGCCCCACACTTGTCATTGATGTTCCTACCATCGGGAACATTGTTCATGACAATGACGTCAGCACCGAGCTGCTCAAGAACTGGTTCGGCAACATTGCTCATTGCACCGTTGGCAGTATCGATGACGATTCGCAACCCGCGCAAGGCATTCTCGGGGAAAAGACTGACTATGTGTTCGGTATACAACACATCGCCGTCGGTTCGACAGACCAGTGAACCGAGAGCCTGAGCGGCCTTGGATTCATCGGTAACGGAAAATTGACCGGCTCGAAAAAGTCGGCTCACTTCATTTTCAATTGCCCGTTGATCGTCGTCGGAGACTTTCAGTCCGCCGGCAGCAAATACTTTGATGCCGTTATCCAGATAGCCATTGTGAGACGCAGTGACCACCACTCCGGGAACATCTTCGAGTGCCGAAATCACCGCCACGGCCGGAGTGGGCAACATCCCCATTTGATCGACTTGCGCTCCCTCAGCAGCTGCTCCAGCGGAAAAGGCCGCTTCGAGTACCGGTCCCGATAAACGAGGATCATGAGCAATGACGAGGCGGGAACAACCCAGAACACGAACCACGGCGCGACCCAATACCAGGGCGTACTCGGGAGTGATCTCGATGATGGCTCGACCCCGGACAC
>JBEIGJ010000033.1:0-17236 GCA_040381935.1 Acidimicrobiaceae bacterium
GACTCCGCCGCCTTCAAAGCGGTTGGAACGAGCGATCCTCGTTCGGCGGGTTCGAGTCCCGTCCACCTCCGCGAAGCGGAGTGGCTTGGAATCGGGAGGAGCGTCGTGACGTAAGGAACGACGTGACGGATCCCGTCCACCTCCGCGAAGCGGAGTGGCTTGGATCCGTCGCGCAGCGATGGCGTCAGGATTGGACAGCAGCGAAGGCGGCAGTCGTCAGTGATGCACCGCGGTGATCGCCGACCAGGCCCTCCAACATGTTGTTCATCACGTATACGACGGTCAGGTCGAGATCCAGATCGTTCACGACACTCGATCCGCCCCAGCCGCCCCAGAAGCATGCCCGTCGGTCACGGGGGAGATGGGGCACGGTGTCATTCGGTAAGGCATATCCGATACCGAACGTCACGGGCACCATCAGCACTTGATCGAGTCCCTCGGCCTGCACGTCGAAGATGCGATCGATAGTCGACGATGACAGCAGACGTTGACCCTTGACGACTCCACCGTTGCTGATCGCACTTTGTGACCACGCAAGTGAGCGGGCGTTTCCGTGTCCATTGGCGGCACCGATATCGGCACGTCGCCATTCGGGAGTCCATGAAGTTTCGGCGCTCGGCGCTGGTCCGGTGAACGTCTTGACGATGATCGAATTGGGGTCGAGCTGGGTCATGTCGACAGGAAGTGGAGGAGGTGGGATCACGTTGGACACTCGCCCGAATTCGCTCTCGGCCAGGCCGATGTGGAAATCGAGTCCGAGCGGCCCGGCAACCTCATCGCGATAGAACTCGCCGAGTTTCTTCCCGGTGATCCGTCGGATCACCTCGCCGACCAAATGGCCTTGATTGAGAGCGTGATATCCCGATTGAGTGCCCGGCTCCCACCATGGTTCCTGATGGGCGAGCATGGACGTCGACTTCTCCCAATCGTAGAGATCGGCGACATCGACGGGTTGGGCCCATCCCGACACACCCGAAGTGTGAGACAGAAGATGGCGCACGAGGACGTTTTCTTTGCCATTGGCACCGAATTCGGGCCAGTACGAGGACACGGGTGCGTCGAGGTCGAGACGTCCCCGATCGGCCAGGATCAGAGCACACAATGCCATCTGCGTCTTGGTACTCGACCACACGTTGGTGATGGTGTCGCGACCCCACTCAACGGTGCGTGCCGGATCGGACCATCCGCCCCAGATGTCGACCACCATCTCGCCGCGGTGGACGACGGCGACCGAAGCGCCGACGTCAGCGCCGGAATCGATGTTCGCTGACAGGATCTCGCGCATTTCCTCGAAGCGCGGATCACAGGTCCCGTGGATCTCAGTCATGTTTCCCCCTTTTAAAGCAACGTACTTTGTTTGTCGCTGATTACACCGCTAACAGATCGCGGGCGCCGGTGTCGCTCGAAGGATGGCGCAACTTGCTCATCGCTCGGGCTTCGATTTGTCGAATCCGCTCTCGAGTCAGATTGAAGTGCTCACCGACTTCTTCGAGAGTACGAGGCTCACCACGATCAAGTCCGAAGCGCAATTTCAGAATTTCTCGTTCCCGCTCATCGAGAGGAGCGAGCAAACGTTGAATCTCTTCGGGCAGAAGAGCAGTGGCGGCGACTTCGAACGGACTTTCTGCTGAGCGATCTTCGACGACATCGCCCAGTTCAGCATCTCCGTCTTCACGAAGGGGTTCGCTGAGAGAGAGTGGCTCGGCAGCGAAACGCAACGCCTCGGTCACTTTGTCTTCGGGCATCTCGACTTCCACTGCGAGTTCACGCAATGTTGGCTGTCGCCCGAATTTCAACTCCAGGCGGGAGCGGGCTTTTTGCAGCCGCGCCAGGGTGTCACCCGCATGGACGGGGAGACGAATGGTGCGACCGGTATTGGCGATACCGCGAGTAATGGCTTGACGAATCCACCACGTGGCGTAGGTCGAGAATTTGAAGCCTTTACGCCAGTCGAATTTCTCGACAGCGTGCATCAGGCCGAGATTGCCCTCCTGGATGAGATCCAACAGGGGTAGGCCTGAGGCCTGGTACTTCTTGGCGATGGAAACCACCAGTCGCAGGTTGGACTGGACGAAAGCCCTTTCGGCTTTCTCCCCTTGGCGCTCGACTCGCTGGAGTTCTGCTTTGCGACCTTTGGCGATGCTCTTGCCGCCGAGTTCAAGTTCTTCCTTGGCAGCCTTACCGGCCTCGATCTGTTTGGCCAAGCGAACTTCATCGTCCTTAGTCAGCAGTGTGTACTGACCGATATCCGAAAGATAGAGACGGACGAGGTCCTCTTCATCACGATCAACGCGATCCTTGGCCACTGGAGAACCTCACTTTTATCTGTAGATGCTCACTTCGATACTCGGTCTTGGAAGTCGTCTCCGGATCTTCGACCGACCCGCAATGGTTCTTGGGACTTGCCACTCCCCATCCCCAACGCAGTGGCTGGAACGATACCGACGTCTGACGATTCCTCAACCGAAAGCACAAAGTTCGGTCGACTATCTGGCAAGACGTTCGCGAAATGCGACGCCGACAACGATGAAGAGCGGTGTGAAACGCTGGTCGATGACCACCGCTGTCTGACAAAAATGACGGTGCCGAACCGGTATCGTGAGGCCATGGGAAATCCGTTACTCAACGACAAGCGTCTCGAACAGGCAGCGCAAGCTGATAGCGCGGGCTGGGCGGCTCCTGAAGCGGGTAGCCGGGGGCCAATGAATGATGGTCCGGTCAGCCCCTGGACTCCGTCTGAAGGTTCGATGACCATAGGTGGCACGTCAAGTGCGGCTGCGGTCCTCTTTGTCCTACTCCTCGTGGGAGCCACGATTGGCTGGCTGGGAGTCGACGCCCCCGACGGTGAAATTTACAAGTTCCCCACCTTTGCTATCGCTGGTCTCTTGGTCGGTTTCGGACTGGCTATTTTCCTGGCTATTAAGCCCCATTTGGCTCGTTTTCTTGCTCCGGTGTACGCCGTGGCGCAGGGCCTTTTCGTTGGTGCGGTGAGCCGGGCGTATGAAACCTTCTACGACGGAATCGTGATTCAAGCTGCTGGTGCAACGATCGCGGTTTTCGTGACCATGCTCGCTCTCTACGGCCTGCGCATCATCAAGGTGACGAATCGTTTCCGGAAAATTGTCATTGGTGCAACGCTGGGTATTGCCCTCTTCTACGGTGTCTCGTTGCTCATGAGTTTGTTCGGAGCAACACCTCCGTTCATTCAGTCGACGAGTGCTTTTGGCATTGGCTTCAGTTTCTTCGTGGCCGCTTTGGCGGCATTCAACTTGGCACTCGATTTCGATTTCATTGAACGAGGCGCCAAGGAAAAAATGCCCGAGTCGGTGGAGTGGTACGCGGCTTTTGGACTTCTTGTCACGGTGGTGTGGCTGTACCTGGAAATTCTCCGGCTGTTGGCCAAGATGCGCGAACGGTAACCGTTCGTTCAACGAACTGCGTCGCTGGTGATCACGAAACCCGAGATCAGATCACTGCGTTCTCGGTGGCAGGGAATTGATCGGCGCACATTGGTGCTACTCAGCACGGCTCTCGTGGCACTGTGGATTGCCCGTTTTGGCCAGGATCTAGCGTCTCCGGATTGGACGCGGCTGACCTACCTGAATTTTTGGGCCGGCACACAGGTCTTTGGCTATCTGATTGCACCTTTGACGGTGGCCGCGTTGGTTGGCATCCGACCCCGAAATCTGGGATGGGTCTGGCGAGGTATTGCTGGGCATTGGAAGATCTATACGGCTCTCTTCGCTCTTTCGATTCCGTTTATCGTCGTTGCCAGTTCAACGGCGCAGTTCCAAGATCAGTATCCCCTACTCGAGATCAGTAGTGGCCAGGTCGATGCTTGGAGAGATCTGGTGCGTTGGTGGCCCTTGTATATCGCTCAATTCGTTGCCATCGAATCTTTCTTTCGTGGCTACCTCGTCTTGGGACTAGCACCGCGATTTGGATCATCTGCTGTTCTCATCGCCGTTGTGCCGTACATGATGATTCATTTCGTGAAGCCTCCGATGGAGGCACTGGCATCGATTGTTGGTGGCATTGTTTTGGGATTCTTGGCGTTACGAACAGGCAGCATCATCTGGGGTATCGCCCTTCATGTGGGCATTGCGGCGCTGATGGATGTGCTGGCTTTGGGCCACAAAGGATTCATCTGGTGAACGCAATTTCCATGATCGGGCGAGATACGTGATGGACCACTGCCTTCACGTTGGGGATGGGGTCGTCGATGATGAAAGCGAAATCCCCCGTACCGCGTTGGCCGGAGCGATCTTGGGAGCGCTCACTATCGGAACAGTCAGCGCGGTACTGGCGCCTAGGGGAAGTTCGAACAAAGCAGGTTCGGCTCGCCGGGGAGCAGTAGGGGGAGCAATCGTTGGCGCGACTTCGGGGGCCTTTGCCGGCTGGCAACGTATCTATGACTGGCGAAATCGCCGCGGACGATTGGCCTTTGTCGCCGATCACACGTGGGCTTTGATGACCACTTGTGCCGGGGTCATTGTCGGAGTGATGAATTTCTCTCTTGGGGCCAAGGTCGAGGATTCACTTTCTCGCCGACACAACCGACTGGTCTTCGATCGAGGCGTGGTCTTGCGTCCGGGCTTTGCTCTGAGCACTGGATATGTGGTGAGTGGTGCAACTGATCGACAAGGTCACCTCACCATGCGACGCCGACGGTTGGTCACTAATCATGAAGATGTCCACATTTGGCAAGCCCGTCGCTGGGGTCCTCTCTATCCCGTCCTTTATGGAGTCTGGTTCATCGGTGGGGTTCTCGTCGGTCTTCGAAAATGGTCGAGTGATCGCACGGGAAGATCATTGCTAACGCATATCGATGCGGCGGCGTATTACTCAAACCCATTCGAATGGCGGGCATATACCGACGATGAGAATTGGCCGCCAGCAACTGCCGACTCCTCGTTGGTTTGGTCCCGTCGATTTGGCGGGGTGCGGGTCAGAGACTCTTGAGAAAGCCGAGCAATGCCGCGTTGAAGTCTTCAGGAGCTTCTTGTTGAGTCCAATGGCCGGCACCCGGAATCATCGACTTGCCCCGGTAGTTCGGAAGCAGTCCATTCATACCGTCGACGTACTCGGGGCGTCCGGCGATGACGCCATCTTTTTCGCCGCCGATGAAGTAGGAAGGCATGGAAACCAGATCCGCTGAGAGATCTTTCAACACTTCGTAGTTGGCATCGAGATTGCGGTACCAACTGACAGGACCGAAAAAGCCACTGTTCTCGAACTGCCGCACATAGTGATCGAGGTCGTCTTTGGTGAGCCAGTCGGGAAGGCGCTCGGGAATATCCGTGAACATGTCCAGAAAGCCAGTTCCTTCCATGGGAGGAAATTCGCTCGGCATCCCTTTGAACATCTCACCGGATGCACCCCAGAGAATGTTGTGCATCGTGCGGCGAACATCAGCCTCGAGCTCCCGTTCGGGTGGGCCGATCTCTTGGAAATACAAGATGTAAAAGAAGCGATCGGTCCACATGGCCTTCATGATGTCGGTGGGGCGCGCCGGCCACGCAGTAAAAGGAACGCTCACTCCAACCACGGCGCTCACTCGTTGTGGATGCAGGCGTGCCGCTTCCCACACGACCATTGCTCCCCAGTCATGTCCGACAAAGACCGCATCATCATGTCCGGTGGCATCAAGAAGGGCCACGAGGTCGCCGGTGAGATGTTGAATGCCGTATGCAGAGACATCCTTGGGGGAAGATGAAAAGCCGTACCCCCGTTGATCGGGAGCCAAAACGTGGTAACCGGCATCGGCCAGAACTGGCATTTGGTGGCGCCAGGAATACGCCGACTCGGGAAACCCGTGACTCAGGATCACACATGGTCCCGAGGGATCACCGGCCGAAGTGACCTGAAGATCGACTCCGTTGACATGGTAGGTGTGCTGCTGAATATTTGGCCGGGCGCTCATTGGGTCACCGAATCATTCGCGCGTCGCGTCAGTGGTTGACGATCGAGAACTTCGATGGGAATTGCCGCACCGGTGATTTCATCAGTCCAGTATGTTCCGGCATCGAGCCGAGCTAGAGCCGCTTCCACATCAGCAAGATCGCGTTCAATCAAATCCAGATCCAAGATTGGAGTGGTGTCAGAAGTGGGGTTCATGGGTTCACAGTAGTCACCGCTAGCCTGTCGTCTCATGCCGACACCTTTCCCCCCCTTTGACGGTTCCGCCCCGAAATGCCAGACATTCTCCGATGCACCGGAAATGGGTATTGATCCTGCCAAGCGGTACACCGCCACGATGGAGACTTCCATGGGGACTCTGGTCATCGCCCTGGATCCGATCAAGGCCCCACAGACGGTGAACAACTTTGTCTTTTTGGCCCTGAACCACTACTACGACGATGTCATCTTCCACCGCATCATCAAGGGGTTCGTCTGCCAAGGTGGCGATCCAACGGGAACCGGGCGCGGCGGACCGGGCTATCGATTTGTCGATGAACTTCCCAAACCCGGCCAGTATGAAATTGGTTCCTTGGCCATGGCCAACGCCGGTCCGAACACCAACGGCAGTCAGTTCTTCCTCATCAGTGGGCCCGACGGAGTTCGGCTCCCTCCGGCCTATGCCCTCTTTGGCAAAGTGGTCAAGGGCCTCGATGTCGTGGAGGCCATGCAGAACGTTCCCACTGGTCCTGGTGATTGCCCCAAGACCGATGTGACGATCAAGTCGGTCACCATCACCGTCGCTGACTGACACTTCGTGCTTGACGCACGTGTCGTTAACCTGACCACATGAATCGCCCGTTCATTGCTGTCGCTGGGCGGATTGCTGCCGCTGGTCGCGTCTCTCGAAGCGAGATTTCCTTTGCCGGACGAGTGTATTTGGATGCCGTGATCCGAGCTGGTGGTGAGCCATTGACACTCAGCCCTCGGGAACTCCGACATGACGAGGCCCTGGCGCTTCTTTCGCGTTTTCAGGGCTTGGTACTGATGGGGGGCTCAGATATCGATCCCCATCTTTACGGGCAGCACCGTCAACCCCATGTCTATGGTGTGAATCCAGTACAAGATCATTTCGAAATGGCGCTGGTTCATGCCGCTATCGAAATGAAGATGCCCACTTTGGCGATTTGTCGGGGTATTCAGCTGGTCAATGTTGCTCTGGGTGGCACTCTTCATCAGCACATTGGTGATCTTCCCGGGGTGATAGCTCATGCCCCTGACAAATTTCCAGCGGGGCAGGATTATGTCTTGCATGATGTCACCGTGACTCCACGCACCAAATTGGCGCGAGCATTGGGTACGAACAAGGTGCGGGTGGCCTCGTTCCATCATCAGGGATTGGATGTCATTGCGCCGAATCTGAAGGTGGTGGCGACATCAGAAGATGGTTTGGTAGAAGGCCTCGAACATACCGGATCGGGTCAGTGGTTGATTGGGGTGCAATGGCATCCCGAGGACACGGCCACGACCGATCCCCATCAGCAGTCCCTTTACGACGCTTTGGTGCTGGAGACGACTTGAGCCGCCATCGATAGGCGATTACGCGTCGGTTGAGTCGGCGACGCTGGACTTGAACGGTGCTTCGGGTGCTAGCGCCCATCGCAATGCGCCAACCATCACGGTGGCTGCAGGCCGGACAACGACTCGTTCACTCACGGGGAGCCAGGGGAGACGCAGGCTTCGGCGAGCCCAAAGAGGAAGAAGTCCAACTGCGGCAGCGCCGAGGAGTCCATAAGCCGGGCGAATGGCCAATGGCATGGGTGGAGTGACGAGCAAATATCGCACCACGTCCCGGGCCTCAGGTGTGGCGCGCAATTCTGATCGATACGAACGCAGTTGATCTTTCATTTCCTGAACAGTGCGCGGAGCGTCGATCACGCCAAGCGCTTCAGCAATACGCGCCATGTCCTCGATGTAGCCATCACGTTGGTGGTCATCGAGTTCGATTTCTCCGTAGGCGTCGTGGGCGGAGAGAAAGGAATCCAGTTCGGCTAGGTGGACCCATTTCAAAAGGTGGGGGTCATTGGCGGAGTACGGCCGGCCATCAGCGGCCACGCCGACGACGCGCTGGTGGACCTTTTTCACCATGTCGATGGCCCGTTGCGCCTCGGCGGCGGGACCGAACGTGGTGGCCGCCAAGAAGTCGGCGGTTCGTTGCAGACGCCCCCAGGGGTCGGAGCGGTAATCACTGTGTTGGGCCACCCCGGCCATGGCCAAAGGATGGAGGGATTGAAGGAGAAGGGCCCTCAAACCACCGATGAACATACTGGCATCGCTGTGGACCACTTTGATCGGCCGATCATCAGCGAACCAACGTGCTCCAGGGGCATCAAAAAGTTCACGAGCCCGTTGATCGGGGTTGGCTCCCACTACCCGGGATCGCACACTGTCGGCAATGAGTCGACGTGTGGAAGAAACGATGTTGGCATCCACTCCTCCATCGTCGCACGTTCTGCCCGATTCCGCTCATGTGTGCTGGATACGCTCGTCACATGTCAGAACTCGAACCTGTTGAAACCCCCGTTTCGTCGGATCCCGGGCGGATGCCTCGATGGATTTGGAAAGCCGTCATTGTTTTTTGGTTGGGGTTTTTAGGAACAATCGTCATCCGGTACGCCTACGACCGTCTTTTCTCCCTCCTCATCCTGCTTTTGGTGTCTTTGTTCTTGTCATTGGCCATCGAGCCGGGGGCAACTCGACTTCAGCGGCGTGGGTGGTCGCGCGGACGGGCCACCCTGTTCATTCTCTTGTTGATGATTTTTGGAGCGATCTTCTTCATTGCCGCCATCGGTACTTTGGTGGCGACACAGGCCGCTGACTTGTTGCAAAATTCGGATCGCTACGTCGATCGCACCGTCAATTTTCTGAATGACAACTTCAACACCAACATCGATGCTCGAGAAGTCAATGCCAGCATTCAAGATCCTGATGGTGCAGTTCAAAAATTCGTGCGCGGTCAGCAGAGTCAAGCCTTACGGCTATCTTTCACCGCTCTTGAGTTTCTGCTTCAAGCTTTTTCCGTCATGTTGTTCACCTTCTATTTGGTATCCGACGGTCCGCGCCTGCAACGTTCGATTTGCAGTCGACTCAATATTCGACGACAGCGATTGGTACTCGACACTTGGGATTTAGCCATCGATAAAACCGGTGGATATCTCTACAGCCGGGCCTTACTCGCCGGGTTTTCGGCACTTATTCACTGGATTGCCTTTCAATCATTGGGCACGGCTGCTCCAGTCGCCTTGGCAATTTGGGTCGGTTTGATTTCGCAGTTCATTCCCGTTATTGGCACGTACATTGCTGGGGTCCTGCCGATTCTGATTACTTTCATTGATTCGCCGGTCAAAGCCTTGGTGGTGATCGTGGTGATCATCACCTATCAGCAGGTGGAAAATTTCTTCGTTTCTCCGAAGATCACCGCCCGCACTATGGAAATCCATCCGGCTATCTCTTTTGGGGCCGCGATTGCCGGTGCGTCACTTTTGGGACCAGTTGGCGCCATTCTTGGCTTACCCGTAGCGGCAATGGCTGTGGCACTGAGTAGCGCCTATGGAGAACGACATGATCTGATCGAGGATCAGTTGGTGGAACTTCCCGTGGCCAAGGTGCGGGAGAAGAAGATACGGCTGATGAGTGCAGGAATGAGAGAGCGGCTTCGACGCGGTCGAGGACGATGAAAATCGAGGCGGTTGTTCCCGTTGGAGCGACCTTCCGAAACGATGAGTTGGAATCGCTACACCACGGAGTGCTGGTCATTTTGGGTCGCTCTGGTGAGGTGGAAGTAGCACTCGGCGACGTCGAGACCGTCATTTTTCCTCGTTCATGTTTGAAGCCCTTACAGACCTACGTCATGGTCTCCAATGGGCTGCGGTTACCCGATGAGAGTTTGGCTTTGGTGTGTGCCAGTCACAATGGAACCAAGGAGCACCTCGAGGGTGTCGAGCGGATCCTGCAATCAGTCGGCCTTGATCAATCGCATCTCGCCAATACTCCAGATCTGCCACTCGGTCTGATGGAAGCAGAAGATCTGCTCCGAGCCGGTGGCCGACGCAGCTCGCTGGCGCAGAACTGCTCTGGGAAACATGCCGGAATGTTGGCGACGTGCCAGGAACGGGGATGGGCGAGCGATCCTTCTTATTTGTCGGTGAAGCACCCGTTACAAGAAGAAATCACCAAAGGCGTGGAGTTCCTTACCGGCGAACCAGTAGCGATGATCGGCGTCGATGGTTGTGGCGCACCGACTCATGCTTTTTCTTTGATCGGGTTGGCGCGAGCATTTCAATATCTTGCGCGGCAGTCCGATGACGAAGCTGCTCGACAAGTACATCGGTCGATGACGACATTTGCTGAAATGGTGGGTGGTCCTGGCCATTTCACGACTCGGCTGATGCAGAGCTTTCCCGGATTATTAGCCAAGGATGGCGCCGAGGGGGTTTTCGCGCTGGCATTTCCCGATGGGCGAGCGATGGCCTTGAAAGTGGCTGATGGCGCCAATCGGATACGACCACCGCTCATTCGTGCCGCCCTGCAATCAATGGGTGCAGCTGTTGATGATGTCGCCGATGAGATCTTCGATTCGGTTGTGCTCGGACACGGCAAACGGGTGGGCGAGGTGCGTATTGTCGGGGAAGCGCTCGCTCGCCTTCAGCGCTGAAGTCGGGCTGGTCGAGAGAGGGTGAACTGATGGCCGGAATTCCCTTCGTGGGGCCGATAGATCCTTTGCGTTATGCCGATGTCGAGGTGGTCTCGTCGCGCGTTCGTCGCGTCATTGCCCGCAATCCATCGAATTTCACCTTTAGCGGTACCGGAACGTACATCGTTGGCGCGACTACTGATGTTGCGGTCATCGATCCGGGTCCAGATCTTCCGGAACACCGTCAGGCCTTGCAGTCCGCCCTCGAGGGGCATCGGGTTCGCGCCATCATCGTGACGCACTGCCATAGCGATCACGTCGGTTTGGCAGCGTGGTTGCGAGACATGACGGGAGCACCCACTGTGGCTTGGAAACCACATGGCGAGGTTGGTCCGCTCGATAATGAGCAAGATCTGAAGGTGATGGAGGAACTCAAGCCCCCACCGAAAACTCCCGAGCAAGTGCAAAATGAACGCGAAGTGGCGCGGGCTGCAGGTTTGGATCCCGACAATCTGGAGTTACATGAAACGGTCGACACCGATTTCGATCCTGATGTGCGAGTTGAAGACGGTGAGGTTGCTGCCCACGGAGATGGTTGGACCCTGACCGCAGTCCATACGCCCGGTCACACCTCGAATCACATGTGTGTGGCCTTGGTCGAAGATCAAGAACTGTTCACTGGTGATCACATCATGGGTTGGAGCACCACCGTGGTGTCACCACCGGATGGGGATATGCGCCAGTATTTGGATTCCTTGCAAAAGGTTCGCCAACGATCAGACCGAGTTTTGTGGCCGACCCATGGATCGCCGATTACTGATCCCCAGCCCTTCTTGAAGGCGTATTACGAGCATCGTCTGGGGCGTGAGGCCCAAGTGTTGGCGGCCGTGGCCGCCGGTTTGAACACCGTGGCCCCGATGGTGCGCCAGATGTACGCCGCCGTCATTCCCGAATTGCACATCCCAGCCGCTCGCAGCGTTCTCTCCCATCTCATCCAATTGGTGGATGAGGGCCGATTGGTGGTGCGCGATGGCGGGGTCGCCCGACTCTCCAGCGTCTATGAGTTACCCGCCTGATCCCTCACCGTAGGTGATGGTGGTCGTGGGGCTCGGAGTATTAGTTTCAGGTTCTATGACAGTTTCTATAAGGTGCGGTCATGGAGATCTTGCGCACCCCCGATGAACGCTTTGCTGGACTGAGTGAATGGCCCTACGAACCGCGATATACCGAGGTGGCCATTCATCCGGCACCGAGTGGTGATGCATCGACCTTGCGGATCCATCATGTGGATGTCGGCGATGGTGGAGCCCGGGAAACAATTCTGTGTATGCATGGCGAGCCGACCTGGGGGTATCTGTATCGCACGATGATCCCGGTGTTCACCGCTGCCGGACATCGAGTCGTGGTTCCCGATCTTGTGGGATTCGGACGTAGCGACAAGCCAACCGCTACTACCGACTACACCTATGAACGCCATGTGTGGTGGATGAGTCAGTGGTTGGAGTCCAATGATCTGAGTGGACTGACCCTGGTGTGTCAGGACTGGGGAGGCCTAATCGGTTTACGTTTGGCTACCGCATTCCCCGATCGATTCGCGCGCATTGTCGTGGCCAATACTGGATTGCCAACCGGTGATCCTCCACCAAATGCTGCGTTTCTCGCCTGGCGACAATTCAGCCAGACCACGAAGGATTTTGCGGTGGCCAAAATCATCGAAGGTGGATGTGCCAGCAAACCTCTTCGCCCCGAAGTGCTTGCGGCCTATGACGCCCCCTTCCCTGATGATCGTTTCAAGGCCGGCGCCCGTATTTTCCCCACTTTGGTTCCTGCTTCACTCGATGATCCATCATCGCTGGCCAACCGACAGGCCTGGGATGTCCTGCGCTCATGGAAGAAACCCTTCCACTGTGCCTTCAGTGATGGAGACCCTGTGACTCGCAACGGTGAGTGGGCTTTCCGCAAAGCAGTGCCCGGTGCCGAGACTTCATCACATACGACGATTGAAGGCGGCGGCCACTTCTTACAAGAAGATCGAGGCGTCGAATTGGCAACATTTATCAATGGGGTATTGGCAAGCTGAACCTGAACAATCGAACGATCCGAGAGAATGAGCAAGTGATCGGTCGCTTTGCACCATCCCCAACGGGTCCTCTTCATATTGGCAACCTCCGAACGGCACTCGTGGCCTGGCTGAGTATTCGTCAGCGCAATGGTGAGTTTTTGATTCGATTCGAGGATTTGGATCGAGCGAATAGTTCATTGACAAATGAACAACTGCAAATTGATGAATTGGCGGCCCTTGGGATCACTCATTCACCCGACGTCATCCGCCAAAGTGATCGGTTCTTGCTCTATGCCGACGTTCTCGCCGAATTACGACAGCGCGATCTTCTCTATCCGTGTTATTGCTCACGCCGTGAAATACGCGATGCCATTCGGGCCCCACATGGGGAGCCGACTGATGGCGTGTATCCAGGAACTTGTCGACAACTCAGTGTCTCTCAGCGGCAAGAACGCGAGCGAGCCGGTCGACCTCCGGCGTGGCGTCTCAGAACTCATCAAGAGAGATACATCGTCGATGATGGTCTAGCGGGAGAAACATCGGTAGCCGCGGTCGATGTGGTTCTTCAACGCAATGATGGTGTGCCGGCCTACAACCTCGCGGTCGTGGTCGATGATGCCGCCCAGGGAGTGACTGAAGTAGTTCGCGGTGACGACCTTCTTGCATCAACGGGCGGACATATCCATCTTCAAAATCTTCTGGGCTACCCGGTACCTGATTATGTCCATATTCCGTTGGTCCTCGGCCCAGACGGAGAACGGCTGGCAAAACGTCATGGAGCTGTGACCCTCGAAGCACTTGCCGAACAGGGAGTCCCTACTCGATCCATTCTTCGTCTCTTGGGCTCGAGTCTTGGCAGTCGGATCGATGGGGCGAGTACTGCTGCTGACCTTCTTGCCGATTTCAGTCTCGATCACGTGCCGCGTTTACCGTGGACCATTCCCGAGCACTGGCAGACTGTTACGTCATGAGTCGAGAGCAGCAATCCATTTTTAGCGATCTCCAACGGGTTCTTGGCTATCACGGAGCAGTTGACGAGGGCGAACCTGTGGTCGTTGCTTCGGAAATCCTGATGATGCCCTTTTGGACTGCGGCCATGTGCTCGGCGGTGATCGATGCGGCCGAAGCCATCGGAGATTTCACGACTCACCCCGATGATCCGGTTCCGGGAAGCGAGATCAGCCTGGCAGTCATCAGCCCGAGACTGTATGAGAGTTTGGAAAATGACCTTGGTGAGCGGATTTGGCCCCGCCTTCAAGAGCATTGGCCTTTGATCGACTACTGCGGACTCAAAGATGCCTTCATCATCAAGTACAGCCTGGATTCCCAGAGGGAACTTCGCATTCACCATGATGTGGCGCAAGTGTCTGCCTCGGTGAAATTGAACGATTCCTACGAGGGAGCGCAACTCGACTTTCCTCGACAGTCCTTTACCAATGAAGTTGTGCCTGTCGGATCACTTTTGGCTTGGCCCTCGCTTGTCACTCATCCACATCAAACCCTGCCTTTGATGAGCGGGGTGAAGTACGGGTTGACCCTCTGGTTCGAAATTCCTGAGCAATACTCCTGACCTCGAATCGGTGATTGAAGGCTCGATACGTGGTAGTTGGTCGCTGACATGACACGCTGACAGAGTGATTCCGGTCTTTGCTGCCTTTCGCCCCTGGTCTGATCCAAGTGTGGTCGCCATCAACCGTTTGCCCATGCGGCAACCAATGATGTCCTTCGAGGACATCGAAGCGGCTCGTGAGGAATCTGCTTGCTCTCCTTGGCATCAGAGTCTGAACGGGACATGGCAATTACGGCTGTGGCCGAATCCTGATGCGGTGCCCAAGAGTGCTGTCGCTCCTGAAGTGTCCGCGACAAAAAGCTGGTCGACAGTTGAAGTGCCGGGCAACTGGACAGTGCAGGGTTTTGCCGACTTGCCGCACTACACCAACGTTCAGATGCCCTGGCCCTTACGACCGCCGCAGGTTCCCGATCAAAACACCACTGGTGTGTACCGCCGGTCATTTCGCCTTCCAAAGTCCTGGAAAGGCCGGCGAATCATCGTGCATCTTGGCGGCGCTGAAAGCGTGCATGCCATTTTCGTGAATGGTGACTTTGCCGGATATGGAACAGATAGTCGACTTCCGAGTGAATACGACATCACCGACTTCATACGTTCTGGAGCGAACACACTGGCCGTCGTGGTACCGCGGTTCAGCGCTCAGTCATATCTCGAGGATCAGGATCAGTGGTGGATGGCGGGCTTGCATCGCGACGTCTTCATCGAAGCCCGCGCCCCAATCAATATTCGAACTGTTCATGCCCTTGCTGACTGGGATCACGAATCAGCAATCGGCACCGTCACTTCAACTGTCACCATCTCGCCCGGAACGGACTCTACGCACGTTCTTGGTCCGGGCTGGACTGTACAGATGTGGGTGGAAAATCTTGAGGGGCGACGACTGGGAGGGGTCCAAAAAGTAGCGATTCCCCATCGTCATCTCGTGCCCTATGCCTTCAGTGGACATCAGGCCACGGCTTCATGGACCATCCAGAAGCTGAAATCGTGGTCAGCCGAGACTCCACATCGGTATCGACTTATGAGTGTTTTGACCGATCCTGATGGGAACACCGTAGAAGTAGTTCCCCAAGTGATTGGTTTTCGCCGTGTAGCCATGATCGATGGTTTGGTAACCGTCAATGGCCGCCCGATCACCATCATGGGCGTTAATCGTCATGATCACCATCCCGATCGCGGAAAAGCAGTGACGGTTGACGATATGCGTCAAGACCTTGTTGCTATGAAGCGGGCAAATATCAATGCCGTTCGCACCTCGCACTATCCCAACGACCATCGTTTCTACGATCTTTGTGACGAACTAGGTCTTTACGTGATCGATGAAGCCAATGCGGAGAGTCATGCTTTCAACACCAGCCTTTGTCATGATTCGGCGTATCGGAGCACATGGCTAGAGCGAGTAGCCCGGATGGTGGAGCGTGATCGCAATCATCCGAGCGTCATCATGTGGAGTCTCGGTAATGAGTCTGGCTACGGGGAAATTCACGAAGCCTGTGCCGCCCTCGTGCGATCAATGGATACGTCTCGACTTCTCCATTACGAAGGAGCGATCTTTCATGCCGGCTGGAGTACCGGGGGAATGGCAGTGACCGATGTCGTCTGTCCGATGTATGCGCCAGCCTCGGCCATCGACAAGTACGCCTCGGCCAATCTTGGAGAACGACCACTGATCATGTGCGAGTACAGCCACGCCATGGGTAACTCCAACGGAGGTTTGGCTGCTTACTGGGATGTCATCGACCGGTACGAAAAAGTGCAAGGTGGTTTCATCTGGGAATGGAAGGACCATGGACTCCGGCAAAAACTGGCGCACGGTATGGAGCGTTTTGCATATGGGGGTCAGTTCGGTGATAGTCCACATGACGGCAACTTCGTTGCAGATGGACTGGTGTCACCCGAGGTAGTGCCACATCCCGCCATACAAGAAGTGCAGTGGGTTCATCGTCCGGTGGCGGTTGAAGCAGCAGGGTGGAAAATTCGCGTCACCAATCGCCAGGCGTTTCGCGATCTCTCGTGGTTGAAAGGATCCTGGACAGTCACTGTCGATGGATTGAAACATTCCTCTGGTACCTGGTCACCTGAGGTCGGGGCCGGACAATCTGCTCTTGTTGATTACCCGGTGAATTTGGTCGAATGCCAAAATTTGGACGGTGAAGTCCTGGTGACCTTTCGTTGGACCAGCAAAAAGACGACCTCGTGGTGCGAACAGGATTTTCTCCTGGCCTGGGATCAAGTCACAGTGAAAGCAGTCGAATCTCGGACGATGCCTGCACCGAGTTCCGATTCCGCGAATTCGATGGAAGATCTCTTGGTCACCACTCCACGACTCAATCTTTGGCGAGCAGCAACGGACAACGATGGATTCAAGTTGATGCCGGATCTCGCTGATCGAATGGGGATTGGTGGTCGCGCGTTGTGGCGCTGGTTGGCCCAAGGTGTACCGGTCAGGGATCCAGAGTCGCTCGTTCAACACCACAAAAAGGTGTACGCCGATGAGCGCGGGGGTCTGGTGTACGAACATTCCGTTTTCGTCCCTGAGGATCTCCAAGATCTCCCGCGTATTGGTGTGGTCTTCGAGGTGCCAGCGAAATTCGATCTGGTGCGCTGGTACGGACGCGGACCTCTAGAGAACATGCCGGATCGTTGTAGGGGAGCAATGCTCGGCATCTGGGAAGCAGAACCCGATGAATTGCCGTATCTGGTTCCCCAGGAATTCGGATTGCGTACCGACTGCCGCTGGATGGAGTTACGTCCGTCAGCAGGTGGAAAAGGTTTGCGAATCGAGACCTTGGTTCCAGCAGGTTTACATATGTCGGCCACGCATTATCGAGATGAGGATCTATTTCGCGCAGCTGATTCCACCGAGCTGGTTCGTCAATCAGGTTTGGTCGTTCATCTGGATGTCGCTCATCGCGGGGTGGGAACGGCGAGTTGTGGACCCGATGTCGATCCAGCGTTCCTCATTCCGACTGGGGAATTTCACTTCGCTTATCGGCTGTCTCTGACACGTTGAGAC